>NZ_JBIAHP010000003.1:0-415707 GCF_042870715.1 Streptomyces sp. NPDC006463
ACGCCCGGTTACATTCCGAACCCGGAAGCTAAGCCTTTCAGCGCCGATGGTACTGCAGGGGGGACCCTGTGGGAGAGTAGGACGCCGCCGAACAATCATTGCGGAAGCCCCGCACCAGACCTTTAGGGTCCGGTGCGGGGCTTTTCTGCGTTCAGGACACCTGTGCGGACTCCTGTAGGGTCAAGGGGCATCGTTCGACATTTCTACAGTCACAGTGGAGGCCCCCGGGTGGAGGTCCAGGAGACTCGGGTTCAGACTGACCGAATTTTCACCATTCCGAACATCCTGAGCATGGCTCGCCTGGCCGGCGTGCCCCTGTTCCTGTGGCTGATCCTGGCGGAGCACGACGGGTGGGCCCTGGCCGTCCTCATGCTCAGTGGGGTCAGCGACTACCTCGACGGGAAGCTCGCCCGGCGCTGGAATCAGATCAGCAACCTCGGCCGACTGCTGGATCCGGCCGCGGACCGGCTGTACATCCTGTCGACGCTGTTCGGTCTGACGTATCGCGAGATTCTGCCTCTATGGCTCACCGGCGCCCTGATCGCGCGCGAGCTGATGCTGCTGGTCATGGTGTGGATCCTGCGACGCCACGGCTATCCCCCGCCGCAGGTGAACTTCCTCGGGAAGGCCGCCACGTTCAACCTGATGTACGCGTTCCCGTTGCTTCTCCTCAGTGATGGCACGGGCTGGTTGGCCTGGATGGGGTCAGTTTTCGGATGGGCGTTCGCGGGTTGGGGTACAACTCTGTATTGGTGGGCAGGAGTGCTGTACGTGGTGCAGGTCCGTCGTCTGGTGAAGGCGGACGCCACGGCCGATTGAGCTCGCTCGGCGCCTGATGACGCGGAGGAGTAGCGGAGTCATCGTCCGGGCCGGGTAGGTCGGCGAGAACGTCGTCTCTCAAGGAGGACTCTTCCGACATGAAGGCCGTCGTGATGGCCGGTGGTGAAGGCACCCGCCTTCGCCCCATGACCTCGAGCATGCCCAAGCCGCTCCTGCCGGTTGCCAACCGGCCGATCATGGAGCATGTGCTCAGGCTGCTCAAGCGGCATGGGCTCAGCGAGACCGTGGTCACCGTGCAGTTCCTGGCGTCGCTCGTCAAGAACTACTTCGGTGACGGCGAGGAGCTCGGAATGGAGCTCACCTATGCCAACGAGGAGAAGCCACTCGGGACCGCCGGCAGCGTGAAGAATGCCGAGGAGGCCTTGAAGGACGACACGTTCCTCGTGATCTCCGGCGATGCGCTCACCGACTTCGACCTCACCGATCTCATCCGGTTCCATAAGGAAAAGGGCGGACTCGTCACGGTCTGCCTGACCCGGGTGCCCAACCCGCTGGAATTCGGCATCACCATCGTGGACGAGGAAGGCAAGGTCGAGCGCTTCCTCGAGAAGCCGACCTGGGGCCAGGTGTTCTCGGACACCATCAACACCGGCATCTACGTGATGGAGCCGGAAATCTTCGACTACGTGGACGCCGACGTCTCGGTGGACTGGTCCGGCGACGTCTTCCCGCAGCTGATGAAGGAAGGTCGGCCGATCTACGGCTACGTGGCCGAGGGCTACTGGGAGGACGTCGGCACCCACGAGAGCTACGTCAAGGCCCAGGCCGACGTGCTCGAAGGCAAGGTCCAGATCGACATGGACGGCTTCGAGATCTCGCCGGGGGTGTGGATCGCCGAAGGGGCCGAGGTGAGCCCGGACGCCGTGCTGCGCGGGCCGCTGTACGTCGGGGACTACGCCAAGGTCGAGGCGGGCGTCGAGATCCGCGAGCACACGGTCATCGGATCGAACGTCGTCGTCAAGAGCGGCGCCTTCCTGCACAGGGCCGTCGTCCACGACAACGTGTACATCGGACCCCACAGCAATCTCCGCGGCTGTGTCATCGGCAAGAACACCGACATCATGCGGTCCGCCAGGATCGAGGACGGTGCGGTCATCGGCGACGAGTGCCTCGTCGGTGAGGAATCGATCGTCCAGGGCAATGTGCGGGTCTACCCGTTCAAGACGATCGAGGCCGGCGCGTTCGTCAACACGTCGGTGATCTGGGAGTCCCGCGGACAGGCACATCTGTTCGGCACGCGCGGTGTCTCCGGGATCCTGAACGTGGAGATCACCCCCGAGCTGGTCGTCCGGCTCGCGGGTGCCTATGCGACGACCCTGAAGAAGGGTGCGACGGTCACCACCGCCCGTGACCACTCCCGAGGCGCCAGAGCGCTCAAGCGTGCCGTGATCTCGGCGCTCCAGGCGAGCGCCATCAACGTGCGCGACCTGGAGAACGTACCGCTGCCCGTCGCGCGGCAGCAGACCGCACGCGGCAGCGCGGGCGGGATCGTGCTGCGGACCTCGCCGGGAGTACCGGACTCCGTGGACATCATGTTCCTCGACGAGCGGGGGGCGGACCTCTCGCTCCAGGGACAGCGCAAGCTCGACCGGGTGTACGCGCGCCAGGAGTACCGGCGGGCGTTCCCCGGAGAGATCGGTGACCTGCAGTTCCCGGGCAGCGTCTTCGACGCCTACACCGGTTCGCTGCTGCGGCGGGTCGACACCACCGGGATCGGCGACGCCGGGCTCAAGGTCGTCGTGGACGCCTCCAACGGCAGCGCCGGACTCGTACTGCCCAGCCTGCTCGGCCGGCTCGGAGTGGACGCGCTGACGATCAATCCCGGGCTCGACGAGTCCAGGCCGACGGAAACCAGCGAGTCCCGGCGGGCCGGCCTGGTACGGCTCGGAGAGATCGTGGCCTCGGCGCGGGCCGCCTTCGGCGTGCGCTTCGACCCGGTCGGCGAGCGGATCTCCCTCGTGGACGAGCGCGGGCGGATCATCGAGGACGACCGGGCGCTGCTGGTGATGCTCGACCTGGTGGCCGCGGAGAAGCGCAGCGGCAAGGTCGCGCTGCCTGTGACCACGACGCGTGTCGCCGAGCAGGTGGCTGCCTATCACGGCACGCAGGTGGAGTGGACGACGACCTCGCCCGACGACCTGACCCGGGTGGGCCGGGCGGAGAACACCATCTTCGGCGGTGACGGGCGTGGCGGGTTCATCGTTCCCGAGTTCAGCAGCGTCTTCGACGGGTCGGCGGCCTTCGTGCAGCTGCTCGGGCTGGTGGCGCGGACCCAGCTCACCCTGAGCCAGATCGACGCGCGCATTCCGCGGGCCCACGTGCTCAAGCGGGACGTGCCGACGCCGTGGGCGGTCAAGGGGCTCGTGATGCGCAGGGTCGTGGAAGCCGCGGGCGAGCGGCAGGTGGACACCACCGACGGGGTGCGGGTCGTCGAGGCCGACGGACGGTGGGCGCTCGTCCTGCCGGACCCGGCCGAGGCCGTCACCCATCTGTGGGCCGAAGGCCCCGACGACGCCACGGCGCAGGCCCTGCTCGACGAGTGGGCGGGCGTCGTGGACAGCGCAGGGCACTGAGTGCCGGCGGTGATCCGCACATGACCGGAGTCCCGCGGGCCGGTGGGGAGAGCTCCCCACCCGGTCCGCGGGACGGACGCATTGGGTGTGTGCGGCGCCGACATGCGACGATGTGCGGCATGTCGCAGCCGCCCCTCAACCGGAGTTCGGCCTCTCCTGCGCCCGGGCGCCCGGACGCCTCCATGTCGCTGCTGACGCACGTGATGGACCACAGCCTCGACGAGGGCTATGCGGAGGCATCGGCCCGGCGTGAGGCGGACGGTACTGCGGGACTCCCGCGCACCCTCAAGGCCAAGCTGGCGCTCGCCGCCGGGCTCGTGCTGGCCGCCGGGGTCGTCACGCTAGGTGCCGCCGAGGCGCGGATATCCGCGCCGGTGCTGGCCAAGGAGCGTCAGGAACTGATCGACCGCGTGGAGCGGGCCGATGATCGCGCGAACGGCCTGGAGCGGGACATCGACCGTCTGCGGACCGATGTCGCCGACCGCCAGCGTGCCGCGCTCAAACAGCCCGGCGGGGGCCAGGGCATGCTCGTCGCGCTGCTGTCCGGTGCCACGGAGGTGCGCGGTCCGGGGATCAAGCTGGTCGTGGACGACGCGAAGGGCGCCTCCTCGGGCGACGGCGGGGGACCGCGCGAGAGCGCCGGCTTCTCGGACACCGGCCGGGTCCGCGACCGCGACCTGCAGAAGATCGTCAACGGGCTGTGGCAGTCCGGGGCGGAGGCGATCTCCATCAACGGGCAGCGGCTGACCGCGCTGTCGGCGATCAGGGCCGCGGGTGACGCGATACTGGTCGACAACAGGCCGCTCGTGCCGCCGTACGAGGTGCTGGCGGTGGGGGACAAGAAGCGGCTCGGCACCGCGTTCCAGGACTCGGCGGACGGCCAGTACCTGCACGTGCTGCAGGAGAGCTACGGGATCCGCTACACGCTGTCCGCCGCGGACGAGGTGCGGCTGCCGGCCGCGTCGAGCCTGACCGTACGTACAGCTACAGCAGCAGAGCAGCAGAAGGGTGCATCGTGATCGCGGTACTGGGCCTCTTGGCCGGAGTGGTGGTCGGACTTCTGGTCCGCCCCGAAGTGCCGGCCGTGGTGGAGCCTTATCTGCCGATCGCCGTGGTGGCGGCGCTGGACGCGGTGTTCGGGGGCTTGCGCGCGATGCTGGACGGCATCTTCGTGGACAAGGTCTTCGTGGTGTCGTTCCTGTCGAACGTGGTCGTGGCCGCGCTGATCGTCTTCCTCGGAGACAAGCTGGGTGTCGGCTCGCAGCTGTCCACGGGCGTGGTCGTGGTCCTCGGCATCCGCATCTTCTCCAACGCCGCGGCCATCCGCCGGCACGTGTTCCGGGCGTGAGGCCGATGAGTACGAACGACACTCCGCCGGAGCGCTCCGAGGGGTCCGAAGGGGCGGAGGGGCCCGACGAGGCCAAGGGTTCAAACGGTGCCAAGGGGTCCGAGAGGCCCGAAGGCCCCGAGGCTCCCACGCCCCCGGTCGCGGTCCCGCTCGCGCCGACCGAGCCGCAGGCGTCCCAGGAGACGGGCCGGCAGCGTCTCGCGGCCGGGCTGTGGCCGCCGCGGGTGAGCAGGGCGCAACTGATCGTCGCGCTGCTGCTGTTCGTCCTGGGTCTGGGGCTGGCCATCCAGGTGCGGTCGAACAGCGACTCCAGCGCGCTGCGCGGGGCCCGCCAGGAGGACCTCGTACGGATCCTCGACGAGCTCGACGGGCGGACCAAGCGCCTGGAGGACGAGAAGCAGCGGCTGGAGGATCAGCGCAAGGAACTGGAGAGCAGTTCCAACCAGGCCGAGGAGGCCCGGAAGCAGACGGTGGAGAAGGAGCGCCAACTCGGCATCCTGGCCGGTACGGTGGCAGCTCAGGGGCCGGGTATCACGCTGAAGATCTCCGATCCCAAGGGTCAGGTGCGGTCCGACCAGTTGCTGGACACGCTTCAGGAACTGCGGGCGGCCGGCGCCGAGGCGATCCAGATCAACGGCGTGCGCGTGGTGGCGGGCTCGTACTTCTCGGACGAGAACGGTGGGGTCGGGATCGACGGTAAGAAGATCACACAGCCCTACGAGTTCAGGGTGATCGGCAAGCCGCAGGATCTGGAGCCCGCGCTCAACATCCCCGGCGGTGTCGTCCAGACGCTGGAGAAGGAGCAGGCGACCGTTGCCGTCACACGGTCGGCGAAGATCGTTGTGGATGCCTTGCGGGCTGCGAAGCAGCCTGACTACGCTCGGTCGTCATCGTGATGATGCGGAGCGGAGAGTGGACCGGCTCACGCGGGCGGAGGCCTGCGGGGGGTCGGCGCACAGAAGTCGCAGTGTGTGGTGGAAACTGTCTGGTGGTTACGGACGTTGTGAGTATGTCCGGGTCGGCAGGTGTTGCATTCGGAGTTCGTCCTGCCCCACGGGCGGGTCTGTTTCGGTCAAGGGGAATCGCCCGTGAAGTTGTTTGAGAAGTTGTTCGGCAAGAAGAACCGTGAGGAAAGCGGTGCGGCACGTCACCGCGCCGGCCACGGTGAGGCGGAAGGGCAGGGCGACCGGCCGCTCTTCCGCGACGAGGTCGCGGGCGCGGGTGACATTTCGGGCGCCCACGGCGCGTCGGCTGTTGACCCTGCTGGTACCGGACGCATAGGTTTCGGTGATCCGTCAACCTCAAGTGCGGGTGGAGGGTTTGCCCCCGACCCGTATGCCACCAATGCCTCCGCGGGGCAGCCGCGGCGCGAGGAGCCGTCCATGTCGGCCGAGCAGGTTTGCAGCAGGTGCGGACACCGCAGCGATGCGGCCAGCCGGTTCTGCTCCAACTGCGGCGCGCCGCTGCGGGCGGGTCTGACGCCGGAGCGTGCCTCGGAGACCACGTCCACCATCTCGATCTCGGGCCTCGAGGCCTACGAGGCCGAGGTGTCGGGACAACAGCACGTGTCGTCCTCGCTGTCCCCCGAGGCCCAGGCCGCGGTGGAAGCGCTGCCCCCCGGTTCTGCCCTGCTCATCGTGCGGCGCGGTCCCAACTCCGGTAGCCGCTTCTTGCTGGACGGTGAGCTGACCACGGCCGGCCGGCACCCGCAGAGCGACATCTTCCTGGACGACGTCACCGTCTCCCGGCGCCATGTCGAATTCCGCCGGAGCCAGGACGGCGGCTTCACCGTCGCCGACGTGGGCAGCCTCAACGGCACGTACGTGAACCGTGAGCCGATCGACTCCGTCGCGCTGCACAACGGCGACGAGGTGCAGATCGGCAAGTACCGGCTGGTCTTCTACGCGAGCCTGCGAGGCATCTGACCCGCCCCGGACTCCTCCCTCCCGCTACTGGCGGGAGGCGTCCAGGGGGCCCAAAGGGAAGGTTCCATGCTGCGTACCCCGACCGGCGGTGCCGCGAAGAACGGCACCGCCGGCACCTCCGGACCGGCCGGGCGGCTGATGAGCATCGGCACGGTGCTCACCACGCTGCGTGACGAGTTCCCCGAAGTCACGATCTCGAAGATCCGCTTCCTGGAGGCGGAGGGGCTCGTCGAGCCCCGGCGCACGCCTTCCGGATATCGCAAGTTCAGCACCGAGGACGTGGAGCGGCTGGCCCGCATCCTGCGGCTCCAGCGCGATCACTACCTGCCGCTGAAGGTCATCCGGGAGCAGCTCGACGCGCTCGCGCGCGGTGAGCAGATCCGCATCCCGGCGCCCACGCCGCCGCACGGAGAATCCGTGGATCCCGCCAGCCCTGCGGCCGTGTACGGCGAGGTGGGCCAGGAGCGGCCCACCGTGGCCCGGGTGGGCCGGGCCGAGCTGATCGCGGCCGCCGAGGTGGACGAGGTCCAGCTGGTCGAATGGGAGTCGTACGGGCTGATCGCCGAGGTACCCGGCGGCGGGTTCGACGCCGAGGCGGTCACCGTGGCCCGGCTGGTGGCCGATCTGGGGCGGTTCGGGCTGGAGCCGCGGCACCTGCGCGCGATGAAGGCCGCCGCGGACCGGGAGGCGGGCCTGATCGAGCAGATCGTGGCGCCGCTGCGACGGCACCGCAATCCCCAGACCAGGGCGCATGCGGAAGCCACGACGAGGGAGCTCGCGGGGCTCTCCGTCAGGCTGCACGAAGCCCTCGTACAGACCGCCCTCGGGGTCCGGCTCCCGTGACCCAGAGGCCCCCGACTACCCAAACCGGCCGAGCAGGTCCTAGGGTTGCTGTGTGAACGAGCTCGACGTTGTGGGTGTCCGGGTGGAAATGCCCTCCAACCAACCGATCGTGCTCCTGCGTGAAGTGGGAGGCGACCGGTACCTCCCCATCTGGATCGGTCCTGGGGAGGCGACCGCCATTGCCTTCGCGCAGCAGGGAATGGCCCCTGCCCGACCGCTGACGCACGACCTGTTCAAGGACGTGCTGGAGGCGATCGGCGAGGAGCTCACCGAGGTCCGGATCACGGATCTGCGGGAGGGCGTCTTCTACGCGGAGCTTGTCTTCGCCAGCGGGGTCGAGGTGAGCGCGCGGCCTTCCGACGCCATAGCGCTGGCCCTGCGGACGGGGACGCCGATCTACGGCAGTGACGGTGTCCTCGACGACGCCGGGATCGCGATCCCGGACGAGCAGGAGGACGAGGTGGAGAAGTTCCGCGAGTTCCTCGACCAGATCTCGCCCGAGGACTTCGGCACCGGCCCGCAGTGACGCGTCGGCCGCGTCGTCCACGGGGAAGTACCAGCCCATTCGAGTAGCCTTTCCCCGCAATCGGATACGGGAAACCACTCTCAGGGTGATTATCACTCGGCGTGCCGAGTGTGGCGATCGTTGACGCACCCCTGGTGACTGCCTACCTTCAAGGTGGGCAGGTCAAGGACGGAGGGTCGGCGTGAGGATCACGGGCGACGGTACGACCGGGGGCACCCCCGCACGGAGTGACGGTGGCTCGTACCCGCTGCACGGTAGTGCGGCCGGTGCCGCGCGCCGTCAGCCGGAGTCGACGCCGGTCGGACCGGTGGGCGGCGACCCGGCGCCCGAGCAGATCGGATACCGCGGGCCGACGGCGTGTGCCGCGGCCGGCATCACCTACCGGCAGCTCGACTACTGGGCGCGGACCGGGCTGGTGGAGCCGAGCGTGCGAGCCGCGTACGGGTCGGGCACGCAGCGCCTGTACAGCTTCCGGGACGTGGTCGTCCTCAAGATCGTCAAGCGTTTCCTGGACACCGGGGTGGGGCTGCAGAACATCCGTGCGGCCGTGCAGCACCTGCGCGACCGCGGGTTCTCGGACCTGGAGCGGATGACGCTGATGAGCGACGGCGCCACCGTGTACGAGTGCACCTCGCCGGACCAGGTCGTGAGCCTGCTCCAGGGCGGGCAGGGCGTTTTCGGGATCGCCGTGGGCGTGGTGTGGCGCGACGTGGAGAACGCGCTGTCGCAGCTGCACGGGGAGCGGGTGGACACCGGCGAGACCCTGGTCGGGCACAATCCGGCGGACGAACTGGCCGCCCGCCGCAACCGGGCCGTCTGAACCAGGCCGGACAGGGCCCGTTGTCAGAGGTGTAGGGCAGCATCGGTGCTGTGAGAGCCGCGCCGACCATTCTGCATCTGGACATGGATGCCTTCTACGCCTCCGTCGAGCAGGCGTCGAAGCCGAGCCTGCGGGGCAAGGCCGTCATCGTGGGCGGGCTGGGGCCGCGCGGGGTCGTCGCCACCGCCTCGTACGAGGCCAGGCGGTTCGGGGTGCACTCGGCGATGCCGATGGCGCAGGCGCGGCGGCTCTGTCCGAACGGCGCCTGCCTGATCCCGCGCTTCAGCCTCTACCGCGAGGTCAGCGACGTGGTGATGGCTCTGCTGCGGGAGCTGTCGCCGCTCGTGGAGCCGCTCAGCCTGGACGAGGCCTTCGTGGACCTGGAGGCGGGCGGGGTCGCCTTCGACGGGCCGAGCGCACGGGCCGCGGGGGAGCGGCTGCGGGCGGACATCCGGGCGGCCACGGGGCTCAGCGGGTCGGTGGGGCTGGCCGGGTCGAAGATGCTGGCCAAGGTGGCTTCCGAGGAGGCCAAGCCGGCGGGTCTGCTGCTGATCGAGCCGGGGACGGAGCGGGAGCTCCTCGCGCCGATGTCGGTACGGACGCTGCCCGGCGTGGGCCCGGCCACCGGCGAGCACCTGCGCCGCGCCGGGATCACCACGGTGGGGGACCTGGTGGAGGCCGGGGAGGACGAGCTGGTCCGGATCGTCGGGCGCGCGCACGGGGCGGGCCTGTACCGGATGGCGCTGGGGCTGGACGACCGGCCGGTGGTCGCGGAGCGGGACGCGAAATCGGTGTCGGTGGAGGACACCTTCGACGTGGACCTGCACGACCGGGTCCGGATCCGGACCGAGGTGCAGCGGCTCGCCGACCGGTGCGTGCAGCGGTTGCGCGCGTCCGGGCACTCGGGGCGCACGATCGTGCTGAAGGTCCGCCGGTACGACTTCTCGACGCTGACGCGGTCCGAGACGCTGCGGGGGCCCACGGACGACCCGGCAGTGGTGCGCGAGGCGGCCGCGCGGCTGCTGGAGGGCGTGGACACCACGGGCGGGGTGCGGCTGCTGGGGGTCGGCGTGACCGGGCTGGCGGACTACACGCAGGAGGATCTGTTCGCCCAGTCGCTGGGCGCCGAGTCCCAGGACGAGGCCGCTGAGCCTGACGTGGCTGCTGAGCCGGGTGTGGCGGCCTCCACGGCCATGGAGCACGTGGAGCCGTCCGGGGAGCCGGAGCCCGCCCCTGAGCGGCGCTGGGCGGCCGGGAGCGACGTACTGCACGCGGTGTACGGGCCCGGGTGGGTGCAGGGCAGCGGGGTCGGGCGGGTGACCGTACGGTTCGAGCGGCCGGGATCGCAGCCCGGCCGGGTGCGGACCTTCCGGGTGGACGACCCCGAGCTGGAGCCGTCCGATCCGCTGCCGCTGGTGGGGGAGGGGCCGGCGGACGAGGACGTCTAGGCCCCGTCCGGGGCCAGGGACGATGTGGCGGGGCCGGGCGGGGCCGGGCGGAGCCGGGCGGGGACTAGCCTTCGTCGCCCGCCAGGCGGCCGAAGTCGCGCTGGAAGTCCGTGGGCAGGGTCACGTCCAGGCCGTAGTGGTGGTAGAGCTGGAGCTCCTGCTCCGGGGAGAGGTGGCGGCCGACACCGAAATCGGGGGCGTCCTTGATCAGGGAGCGGTCGAAAGGCACCCGCAGGGCGTCGCCCACCAGCTCGCTGGGCTCCAGCGGGACGAAGGCGTCCCGACTGAACAGACCCGTCCGTACGGCGGCCCATTCCGGGACGCCCGTGGCATCGTCGAGGTAGACCTCGTCAATGGTGCCGATCTTGGTGCCGTTGCGGTCGAACGCCTTGCGGCCGATCAGGCTGCGCGGATCGATGTCGGTCTGCACGGTCCCTCCAAATGGTCGCAACTCCTCCGTAATGACTACAGAAGTGCATTTCGGGAGCTGAGGCCACTCGGGGAGTGTCCGGATCCTCGCTGGTAGGCTGGGTGATGGCTGTCGACCCTGTGCGGGAGAGTCCTCCGAGTGATCTTGACGGAGGCGCCGAAGGAGCAAATCCTCCCCGGAATCTCTCAGGCATACGTACCGCACGGACGAGGCCACTCTGGAAAGCAGGGGCAGGTACCGGGCGTGCAGTGCCGGTTCCGTTCCTCACCGACGGTGAAAGCCGGTTCTATCGAGCGACCCTCGAGCGGCCGGTGAAACTCTCAGGTTGAGATGACAGAGGGGGAGGCCGTCCGGGTGCCCGCGCCGTGGTGCCCCTCGCAGGTCATACGACCAGGAGGCCTCCGTACATGACCGCCAACCGCATTCCGCTCTCCCAGCTGGAGCGAGGCATCCCCTTCGAGCAGCGCCACATCGGCCCGGATGCCGAGGCGCAGGCGAAGATGCTCGCCCAGGTGGGCTACGGCTCCCTGGACGAACTGACCGCCGCCGCGGTGCCGGATGTCATCAAGACCGCCGAAGCGCTGAACCTTCCCGAGGCGCGGACCGAGGCCGAGGTGCTGGCCGAGCTGCGCTCGCTCGCCGACCGCAACCAGGTCCTCTCCTCGATGATCGGTCTCGGCTACTACGGGACCTTCACGCCGCCGGTGATCCTGCGCAACGTCATGGAGAACCCGGCCTGGTACACGGCGTACACGCCGTACCAGCCCGAGATCTCGCAGGGCCGCCTCGAAGCGCTGCTGAACTTCCAGACCGTGGTCGCCGACCTCACCGGGCTGCCGACCTCGGGTGCCTCGCTGCTCGACGAGGGCACCGCGGCCGCCGAGGCCATGTCCCTCGCGCGCCGGGTGGGCAAGGTCAAGAACGGCGTCTTCCTGATCGACGCCGACGCGCTGCCGCAGACCATCGCCGTGATCGAGACCCGCGCCGAGCCCACGGGCGTCGAGGTCGTCGTCGCCGACCTGTCGGACGGCATCCCGGCCGAGATCGCCGAGCGCGGCGTCTTCGGCGTGCTCCTCCAGTACCCGGGCGCCTCCGGTGCCGTACGGGACATCAAGCCGCTCATCGACCAGGCGCACGAGCTCGGTGCCATCGTCACCGTCTCGGCCGACCTGCTCGCCCTGACCCTGCTGACCTCGCCGGGCGAGCTCGGCGCGGACATCGCCGTCGGCACCACGCAGCGCTTCGGTGTCCCGATGGGCTTCGGCGGACCGCACGCCGGTTACATGGCCGTCCAGGCCAAGCACGCCCGCTCGCTGCCCGGCCGCCTCGTCGGCGTCTCCGTGGACGCGGACGGCAACAAGGCGTACCGGCTGGCCCTGCAGACCCGCGAGCAGCACATCCGCCGCGAGAAGGCCACCAGCAACATCTGCACCGCGCAGGTGCTGCTCGCCGTCATGGCCGCCATGTACGCCGTCTACCACGGCCCGGACGGCCTGCGGACGATCGCCCGCCGGACCCACCGCTACGCGGCGCTGCTCGCCGCAGGTCTGCAGGCCGGTGGCGTCGAGATCGTGCACGGCGCCTACTTCGACACCATCACGGCCCGTGTCCCGGGCCGCGCGGCCGAGGTCGTCGCCGCGGCCCGCCAGGGGGGCGTCAACCTCTACCAGGCCGACGCCGACCACGTCTCCGTCTCCTGCGACGAGACCACCCTGCGCGCCGACATCGACGCAGTCTGGGCGGCCTTCGGTGTCAGCGCGGACATCGAGGTGCTGGACGAGAACACGGCGGACACCCTGCCCGAGGGCCTGCTGCGCTCGGACGAGTACCTGACGCACCCGGTCTTCCACCAGCACCGCTCCGAGACCGCGATGCTGCGCTACCTGCGCAAGCTCTCGGACAAGGACTACGCGCTGGACCGCGGCATGATCCCGCTGGGCTCCTGCACCATGAAGCTCAACGCGACCACCGAGATGGAGCCGGTCACCTGGCCCGAGTTCGGGCAGCTGCACCCGTTCGCCCCGGTGGAGCAGGCGGAGGGGTACCTCACGCTCATCACCGAGCTGGAGGAACGTCTCTCCGAGGTCACCGGCTACGACAAGGTCTCCATCCAGCCGAACGCCGGCTCCCAGGGTGAGCTCGCCGGCCTGCTGGCCGTCCGCGCCTACCACCGCGCCAACGGCGACGAGCAGCGCACCGTCTGCCTCATCCCGTCCTCCGCGCACGGCACCAACGCGGCCAGCGCCGTGATGGCCGGCATGAAGGTCGTCGTCGTCAAGACCGCCGACGACGGCGAGGTGGACACGGCCGACCTGCGCGCCAAGATCGAGCAGTACCGTGACGAGCTCTCCGTGCTGATGATCACGTACCCCTCCACGCACGGTGTGTTCGAGGAGCACGTCGCCGACATCTGCGCCCAGGTGCACGACGCCGGCGGCCAGGTCTACGTGGACGGCGCCAACCTCAACGCCCTGGTGGGCCTGGCCAAGCCGGGTCACTTCGGCGGCGACGTCTCGCACCTCAACCTGCACAAGACCTTCTGCATCCCGCACGGCGGCGGCGGCCCGGGCGTCGGCCCGGTCGGTGTCCGGTCCCACCTGGCCCCGTACCTGCCGAACCACCCGCTGCAGCCGTCGGCCGGCCCCGAGACGGGCGTCGGCCCGATCTCGGCCGCCCCGTGGGGCTCGGCGGGCATCCTGCCGATCTCCTGGTCGTACGTGCGCCTCATGGGCGGCGAGGGCCTCAAGCGCGCCACCCAGGTGGCGGTGCTCGGCGCGAACTACATCGCCAAGCGCCTGGAGCCGCACTACCCGGTGCTCTACACCGGCCCGGGCAACCTGGTCGCGCACGAGTGCATCATTGATCTGCGTCCGCTGTCGAAGGCGACGGGCGTGAGCGTGGACGACATCGCCAAGCGTCTGATCGACTACGGCTTCCACGCGCCGACGATGTCCTTCCCGGTCGCCGGCACGCTGATGATCGAGCCGACGGAGTCCGAGGACCTCGCCGAGATCGACCGCTTCTGTGACGCGATGATCGCCATCCGCGGCGAGATCGAGCGGGTCTCGGCCGGCGAGTGGCCGGTGGACGACAACCCGCTGGCCAACTCCCCGCACACCGCGGCGGCGCTGGGCGGCGAGTGGAACCACCCGTACACCCGCGACGAGGCCGTCTTCCCGGGTGGCGTCACGGCCGCCGAGAAGTACTGGCCGCCGGTGCGCCGGATCGACGGCGCCTTCGGCGACCGGAACCTGGTCTGCTCCTGCCCGCCGCTGGACGAGTACGACAACTGAGCATGAGCAAGGGGCCGGTCCGGGAGGTTTCTCCCGGGCCGGCCCCTTCGTCGTGCCTCGGTTGCTCTTGGCCGTCGCTGCGCCGACTAGGCCGCCTGCGCCCCGGCGAGCGGGCGGTGCGGGGCGATGATCTGGCCGTCCGGCAGCAGCTCGCCGGTGTCCTCGAAGAGCAGGACGCCATTGCACAGCAGGCTCCAGCCTTGCTCCGGGTGGTTGGCCACCGGAAGCGCGGCCTCCCGGTCGGCGGATTCGGCTGACGGGCAGGCTGGCTGGTGCTGGCACATGGATGCGTTCTTTCGCTGCGGTGTGGTCTGCGTGCTACGGCTCGATGCGTGGTTCATGGCCGTCCCCCTGGGTCATCCCCGCACCCGCGGGGAGCTTGTCATCAGTCTTCCCCCACGACAGCTGCTTCGCAGGCATTTCCCGCCAGCTGTCCTCATAGATTGATGACGCATCACTCGTGCGGGCGGTTCAGGCCAACTCCCCTGTCATTTCGGATGGTTCACAAGTGACCCGAGAGGACTAGGCCGAATGGGTCACTCGGGTCAGGCGGCGGGCGCGGCCAGCGACGGCGGGACCGGCGCCGTCGCGGGGGTCAGCCGGTGGGTCAGCACGGGCAGCAGCTCCGAGACCGGATGCGGCCGGTACGGGGCGATGCCGGGTGGCGCCGGGGCCAGCGGCACCAGCAGGTCCTCGCCGGCGAGCAGGCCGGCCGACGCGTCGGCGCCCACGGCTCCGTGTAGCCACAGGGTCAGCATGTACAGCTCCGGTACGGACAGCAACCGGGGCTGGTACGCCTTGCCGAGCGACTCGGCCTGGCGCAGCGCGCGTTCGGTGGCGGCCACGTAGGGGCCCTCGAAGAAGTGGGAGAAGGTCCAGCCGTCCGGTGTCAGCCGGGTGTCGGCCGCCGCGACGTACCGGTCCCCGCTGCGGATGAGGAACCGCCAGCCGGTCAGGCGCGTACGGGGCGGCCTGCCGCCGGCCGCCAGGTTCGAGACGTCCAGCCGGTCGAGTACGTGGACCGGGAGGGGGAGTTCGGCGGTCATCGGCCCCTGGATCGCGCGCAGGGCCGGGGTGTGCGCCTCATGGACGGCGGTGGGGGAGCCGAGGGCCGCGAGGACGCAGCGCAGAGCGGGCGCGGGAGCCGTGGGGACATGCAGCGGCATGGTGGGTCGCCTCTCACTTGGGAGACCTGTGGAAGGGGGCTGGTGCGGGCGGCGCTGTCGCATTCTGGGGCCAGAGGGGGGCTGAGGGGCAATGGCCGCGCGCCAACTCTCTGCCTCGTTTGCGGAGTTTATACGACATGTGTTCACGCAGTGTTTCGGCTAGCTGTCCCGTCTATTGCCGACAAGACGCTTACCGGCCCCGCTGGCGTGGCATTCATGGCGGATGCACGCGGACATGCCGCGCTGACCTCGGAGGTTACCGGAAGGGGGCTCGGCTGGAAAGCTTCGGTTTTCCGGAACAGGCAAAGTCGATGCGGAATTTGCGCAAAGTGACTTGCCAGGTGAATGTGCCGGAGTGCCCGTCGGCCAAACCGGCGCGCGCTCCCCGCCACGCACGCCCCCTTCGCGTTATGGATCACTCTGCCGGGGCATCATCGACCGTAACGCGGGCCTGGGTGCACTGGGCCAGGCACACTCGAGGAGGGACACTTCGATGGGGGAGAAGGTCGTGGCAGGCGGATTCGACCTGTCCGATCGGCAGCGGTATCGAAGGAAGCTTCATGAGTGCCTGGAGGGGCTGGAGCGGCTTCTGGCGGAGAAGAGGTTCGATCGCCCGAAGAACATGATGGGGCTGGAGATCGAGTTGAATCTCGCGGGTGCCGACGGCATGCCGAGAATGGTGAATGCACAGGTGCTGGAGCGGATTGCGAGCCCTGATTTCCAAACCGAACTCGGAATGTTCAACCTGGAGGTGAACGTCCTGCCCCACCGGCTCGGCGGCAGGGTTTTCGACCAGCTCGCCGAGGAACTCAGCGCGGGTCTCGGATATGCCCACCGGCAGGCCGCGGAGATCGACGCAGGTGTCGTGATGATCGGTATTCTGCCGACGATCTCCCGCGAGGACCTGGTCACAGCCAACCTCTCGGCGGTCGACCGGTACTCGCTGCTCAACGAGCAGATCCTGATGATGCGGGGCGAGGACTTCACGCTCGACATCGACGGCGTCGAGAGGCTGACCTGGCACTCCGGGTCGATCGTGCCGGAGGCCGCCTGCACCTCCGTACAACTGCACCTCCAGGTGACCCCGGCGCGGTTCTCGGACGTGTGGAACGCGGCGCAGGCGGTGACGGCCGCGCAGATAGCCGTCGGCGCCAACTCGCCGTTCCTGTTCGGGCGTGAACTGTGGCGGGAATCCCGGCCGCCGCTGTTCACGCAGGCCACCGACACGCGGCCGCCCGAGCTCCAGGCGCAGGGGGTGCGCCCGCGCACCTGGTTCGGGGAGCGCTGGGTGGACTCGGCGTACGAGCTCTTCGCGGAGAACGTCCGCTACTTCCCCGCGCTGCTGCCGATCTGTGACGAGGAGGAGCCCCTGCGCGTGCTCGGCGAGGGTGGCGTACCGCGGCTGCAGGAGCTGGTCCTGCACAACGGCACCGTCTACCGCTGGAACCGGCCCGTGTACGGGGTCGCCGACGGGGCGCCGCACCTGCGGGTGGAGAACCGGGTGCTGCCGGCCGGGCCCACGGTCGCCGACGTCGTCGCCAACGCCGCCTTCTACTACGGGCTCGTACGCACGCTCGCCGACGAGCCGCGCCCGGTGTGGACCCGGCTGCCCTTCGCCGAGGCGGAGGCCAACTTCGACGCGGCCTGCCGGTACGGGATCGACGCGCGGCTGCGCTGGCCGCGCCGGGGCCGGGCCGGGGGGCTGGCGAGCGTGCCCGCCGTCCGGCTGGTCCTGGACGAGCTGCTGCCGATGGCGGCGGCCGGACTGGACGCCTGGGGCATCGAGCCCGCGGACCGGGACCGCTACCTCGGCATCATCGAGGAGCGCTGCCGGCGGCGGGTGAACGGGGCGACCTGGCAGGTGGACACCTACCACCGGGCGCTCGCTTCCGGGCTGGCGCGGGACGAGGCGCTGGCCGCGACCACCCGGCGCTACAGCGAGCTGATGCACAAGGGCGACCCCGTCCACACCTGGCCCGCAGGGCTGGGGGATGCGGAGGTGAGCGCCGCGGTGCCGGTCGTGCGCTGAGGTCCGGTGATCCCGTTCCACCGCCGAAGGGGCAGTATGGGGTGGTCGGAACGGGATCGCGGGACGGGAGTCGGGCGTGCGGGTGGAGCCGGAGCCGGTGGTCGTGGAGCTGCGCGAGGACGGGCGGGGTGTCCTGCGCACGGAGACCCTGTTGGTACTGGCGCTGTCGCTGGGCGCGAGCGCGGTCTCGGCGCTGATCAGCTTCATCGGTTCGCTCACCAAGCCGGGCGGCCTCAAGGACCAGGCCGCCACGCTCAACGGCTCCTATGCGCCCGGCCGGCCCTGGCTGGACCTGGCCTGGCAGCTGTTCGGCATCGGGACCGCCCTGGTGCCCGTACTGCTGGTGGCGCACCTGCTGACCCGCGAGGGCGTGCCGGGGCTGCGGGTGCTCGGCTTCGACCGGACCCGGCCCGGGTGGGACCTGGGGCGGGGCGCTCTCGTGGCGGCCGGGATCGGGAGCGCCGGGCTGCTCTTCTACCTGGGGGCGCGGGCGGGCGGGTTCAACCTCACGGTGGTGCCGGAGGCGCTGCCCGACGTGTGGTGGAAGTTCCCCGTGCTGATCCTCTCCGCGGTGCAGAACGCCATGGTGGAGGAGATCATCGTGCTGGCCTACCTGCTGCGCCGGCTCGGCCAGCTGGGCTGGTCACCGATGGCCGCGCTGCTGGCCAGCTCGGTGCTGCGCGGCTCCTACCACCTCTACCAGGGCATCGGCGGCTTCATCGGCAACGTGGTGATGGGCGTCGTCTTCGTGCTGGCCTACCGCCGCTGGGGCCGGGTCGCACCGCTCGTGGTCGCGCACGCGCTGCTCGACATCGTGGCCTTCGGCGGGTACGCGCTGCTCGCGGGCAAGGTGGGCTGGCTGCCGACGCCGTGACGGGCGGCGGGCCGCAGCCGGCCCGCCACGGCCCCGGTGTGGGCCGACCGGTCACGGGGCGGTGAGCAGCTCCCCGTCGACGACGGTGACCGCGTGGCCGGTGAGCAGGGTGCGGTCGCCGGCCAGGCGCACCCGTACCAGCCCCTTGCGGGCGCCGCCCTGGAGACCGGTGAGCTCCGTGCGGCCCAGGCGCTCGGCCCAGAACGGGGCGAGCGCGGTGTGGGCGCTGCCGGTGACCGGGTCCTCGTCGATCCCGAAGGCCGGGTAGAAGCCGCGGGAGACGAAGTCGTACCCGAGAGAGGGATTCTCGGCGGGCGCGGTGACGATCACCCCGCGCTTGGCGAAGGCGCGCAGGGCGGCGTGGTCCGGCTCCAGTTCGCGGACGGTCTTCTCGTCGGCGAGCTCGATCAGCAGGTCCCCGATGTGGGCGGCGGTGTCGTGCACGGAGAGGATCGGGGCGCCCCCGAGGGCGTGGTCCACCGCGGTCGGGGCCTGGATCGGGGTGAGCGAGGACGTCGGGAAGTCCAGGGTGATCGTCCCGTCCGCGGCGGTCTCGGCCGTGAGGATGCCGCAGCGTGCGGTGAAGCGGATCTGCCCCGTGGCCAGGCCTTCTGTCGCCAGTACGTGAGCTGTGGCGAGCGTGGCGTGGCCGCACATGTCGACCTCGGCCGCCGGGGTGAACCAGCGCAGAGCCCAGTCGGCGTCCCCGCCGGGCGGCAGGGGGTGGGCGAAGGCGGTCTCGGAGAGGTTCACCTCGGACGCGACCTGCTGGAGCCAGGAGTTCGGGGGGAAGTCGGTGTCGAGGAGTAGGACCCCGGCGGGGTTCCCGTGGAAGGGGCGGTCGGTGAAGGCGTCGACGATTCGGATGCGCATCCTCCGACGGTAGGGCGGTTTCTTGATCACCGACAAAGGCCAATCGGGGGTGACTGGCCTTGTTCGAAGCTGTTCGCTCAGAAAGTTTCCGATATATCGTTGACGCATCGCGATGGATCACCGATAGTGAAGACATCGGACAACCGATACGACATCACGGTGACGAAAGGAGCGCAGTCATGCGTTCACACGGACAGCACGGACATGACCACGGCCATGAGCACGGACGGGGCCACGGCCACTGCGGGCCCGATCGTCGGGAGGGTTTCAAGGGGCGGCGCGCCGCTTTCGGCCCGTTCGGACCGCCCTTCGGCGGAGGTCCCTTCGGTGGGCGCGGCGGCCGCGGGGGACCGCGGGGCCGGGCCCGGCGGGGTGACGTGCGCGCCTCGATCCTGGCGCTGCTCGCCGACCGGCCGATGCACGGCTACGAGATGATCCAGGAGATCGGCGAGCGCAGCGGCGGGGCCTGGAAGCCCAGCCCGGGCTCGGTCTACCCGACCCTGCAGCTGCTTGAGGACGAGGGGCTCATCACCAGCGAGAGCGAGGGCGGCAAGAAGCTGTTCACGCTCACCGACGCTGGTCGCGCCGAGGCCGAGTCGGGACCGGACGCCCCTTGGGCGGATGCCGGGCGCGGCTTCGACTTCGAGGCGATGAGCGAGATCCGGACGGCCGGCTTCGGCCTGATGGAAGCCTTCGGTCAGGTGTGGAAGACCGGCACCCCCGAGCAGCGGGACAAGGCCGTCGCGGTCATCAACGACGCCCGCAAGAAGCTCTACCTGATCCTGGCCGACGAGCACTGACGTCAGGACCCGGCCCGGAAGATCGAAACGGCGCGCCCCGCGAGGCTCTCGCGGGGCGCGCCGTCGTGTGCCGGGTGCCGTACTGCCGGGGTGTCGAGGTGCCGGGGTCGTGCGGGTCAGGCGACCAGGCCGGCCAGCTTGCGCAGCGACTCGTTCAGGGCGGCCGTGGCCGAGTCCTTGAGCTTGCCCGCCATCAGTGAGACGGCGGCCCCGGTGAACTCGCCGTCGATGCGGACGGTGGTGGCCGCACCGTCCGGGGTCAGGGTGTACCGCGTCAGGACGGCCACGCCCATCGGGCCCTTGCCGGTGATGGCGAAGAGGCGCTCGTCCTCCAGCTCCGAGACGGTCCAGACGACCTCGGCGGGGAAGCCCATCATCTTCATGTTCTCGGCGAAGGTGGAGCCGACCGTGAGGGCCTGCGGTCCGCCCTTCGGGAAATTGGTGTGGGTCATGCTCCACTGGCCGTACGCGTCCCAGTCCGTCAGCTGGGACCAGAGCTTCGCGGCGGACGCCTCGATGCGTGATTCCGCGGTGACTTCGGCCATGCGACCACCCCTTCTCGTCGGGTACGTGCGGCGGAACGTAGCTCCGGCGGGCGGAACATTCAATACTGACGACCTGTCAGATGCGGCGGGGTCGGGCGGTCCGCGGTTTCGGTCGTGTCTCAACAGGTGTCACGACGGTGACGGTGCTGACCGGCCCTGCCATGATGGCCCGATGCAAGCGTCAGGGAAGAACGCCGGACTGGGCCTCGCCCTCGTCTCGGCGGTTGCGTTCGGTGGTTCCGGAGTGGCGGCGAAGCCGCTGATCGAGGCGGGTCTGGACCCCCTCCACATGGTCTGGCTCAGGGTGGCCGGGGCGGCGCTGGTGCTGTCCCCGCTGGCCTGGCGCCACCGTGACCTCGTACTGCGCAAACCGGCGCTGATCGCCGGCTTCGGGCTGATCGCCGTCGCCGGTGTGCAGGCCTTCTACTTCGCCTCCCTGTCCCGGATCCCGGTGGGCGTGGCCCTGCTGCTGGAGTACCTGGGCCCGGCGCTGCTGCTCGGCTGGATCCGCTTCGTGCAGCGCAAGCCCGTGACCCGGGGCGCCGCCGCCGGCGCGGCCGTGGCGGTCGTGGGCCTGGCCTGTGTGGTCGAGATCTGGGCCGGCCTGCGGCTGGACCTGCTCGGCGTGCTGTTCGGCCTCTGCGCGGCCTGCTGCCAGGCCTTCTACTTCGTCTTCGCCGACCAGGGAGCCGAGGGGGACGACGCACCCGACCCGCTCGGGGTGATCTCGTACGGCATGATCGTCGGCACTCTCGTGATGACGGTGATCGCCCGGCCGTGGGAGATCGACTGGCAGGTGCTGGGCGGCCAGGCCTCCGTGGGCGGGACGATGATGCCCGCACCGGTCCTGCTCGGCTGGGTGGTGCTGGTCGCGACCGTCTTCGCCTACCTGACCGGCGTGGTCTCGGTGCGCAAGCTCTCGCCGCAGGTCGCGGGTGTGGTGGCCTTCCTGGAGGCGGTCGTGGCCACCGTGCTGGCCTGGATCCTGCTCGGCGAGCAGCTCTCGACCTGGCAGATCGTCGGCGGTGGCCTGGTGCTGGGCGGCGCCTTCATCGCGCAGTCCTCCCGGCCTGCCCCGGCGGCCCCGGCGGCCGCGGCCGACCTGGCCGTGCTGGACCGCGAGACGACGACGGCATAGGGTGCCGACCATGCCTTCGACCGTGCTTCCGCCTCCCGCCGCCTAGCGCGGGCGGCACTTCCTCGAACGAGACCCCTGCCCGGGGAGTTCCCGGGCGGGTGCGCGCTGCCCGCGAAGCGATGACCTGCTTCTTTCATCCTTCACGCATGCGCGGAGACACACGTGTCGAACCATTCGCCCGCTGCCGGGCGCAGTCTGCTGTACCTCGTCATCGCCGGAGCCGCCTGGGGCACCGCCGGGGCGGCCGCCTCACTCCTCTTCCTCGCCAGTGACCTCGGTCCGCTCGCCCTGTCGTTCTGGCGGTGCGCGGGCGGGCTCGTGGTGCTGCTGGGCGTGCTGGCCGTACGCCGGCCCCGGCCCGGTACCCGCCCCGGCCTCGGGCGGACGAGGCCGTCGGCCGGCTCGCTGGTCGTGACCGGGCTGATGTTCACCCTCTTCCAGGCCGCGTACTTCGCCGCCGTGCGCGAGACCGGCCTCGCGGTCGGCACCGTGGTCACCCTCGGCGCCGGGCCCGTGCTGATCGCGCTCGGGGCGCGGTACTGGATGGGCGAGCGGCTCGGCCGGGGCGGTGTGTCCGCCGTCGCGGGGGCGCTGGCCGGGCTGGCCGTGCTGGTGCTGGGCAGCGGGGGCGGTGAGGTGCGCCCGCTCGGCGTCCTGTGGGCGCTGCTGTCGGCCGCCGGATACGCGGCCATGACCCTGCGGGCGCGGTCGCTCGGGCGGCGCGGCGCGGGCGGAGACCCCCTCGTCACCACCACCTGGTCGGTCGCGGTGGGCGCGGTGTGCCTGCTGCCGCTCGCCGCCGTGGAGGGGCTGCTGCCACACACCGCCGAACTCGGGCGGGTGCTGTGGCTGCTGCTGTACGTCGCGACCGTGCCGACGGCGCTGGCGTACGCGCTCTACTTCACCGGGGCCGCCGCCGTGCGGGCCGCCACCGTGTCCGTGATCATGCTGATCGAGCCGGTGAGCGCCGCCGTGATCGCCGTCCTGCTGCTCGGTGAGCGGCTGACCGGCGCCGTTGTGCTCGGCACCGTACTGCTGCTCACGGCGGTGGGCGCCCTGATCGCGGCAGAGCGGCGGCGCCCCGCGGACGGGACCGCAGGCGGGACCGGGGACGGGCCGGCGGACGGGCCCGGAGTGACGTCTGTCCCCTGTCCCGCCCTGTCGGGTCAGAGCGCCGCGAGGTAGTCCGGGGTGGCGATCCCGGGGGCCAGGTCGGCCGCCGGGATCGGCGTCCCGTACACCGGGGCGACCGGGACCACGCCCGCCCAGTAGGGCAGGCCCAGGTCCTCGGCGTCGTCGTTGGGTCCGCCCGTACGGAGCTTCGCGGACACCTCGGTCAGGTCCAGGCGGATCACCGCGGTGGCGGCGAGCTCCTTGGCGCTGGCCGGCCGGGAGTCGGCGGAGCGGCCCGGGACCACGTGGTCGACGAGGGCGTCCAGGGCGATCCGGCACTCCTCCTCGTCCGTGACCTGGTAGGCGGTGCCGTGCACGACCACCGAGCGGTAGTTGAGCGAGTGGTGGAAGGCCGAGCGGGCCAGCACCAGGCCGTCCACGTGGGTCACGGTCACGCAGACCGCCAGGCCCGGGTCGGCCTTGCCCGCCGCGAGCAGCGGGCGGGAGCCGGTGGAGCCGTGGATGTAGAGCGCCTCGCCGACCCGGCCGAAGAGCGTGGGCAGCACCACCGGTGCGCCGTCGCGGACGAAGCCGAGGTGGCAGATGTATGCCTGGTCCAGTATCGAGTGCACCGTCTCGCGGTCGTAGCGGGCCCGGTCGCGGGAGCGGGTCGGCACCGTGCGGTCCGTGGGCTCGTACGCGGTCGCGGTGGTCGGCTCGGACGTGACGGGCGTGGCGGTCATGATGCGGGCTCCGTTGTACTAGTGCATAATGTCTTTTGTGCTAGGAGACTACCGGATCACAGGGCGCCGCGCATCGGATATCGCGGCAAGCGTCGAAGCGGGCGTGGGGGAGGGCGCGCTCGCGCCGGGGGCGCTGCTGCCGCCGATGCGGGAGCTGGCCGCGGAGCTGGGGGTGAACCCCAACACCGTGGCGGCCGCGTACCGGACGCTGCGCGAGCGAGGGGTCATCGAGACCGACGGGCGGCGCGGCAGCCGGGTCCGGCCCCGTCCGTCGAGCGCTCCCCGGGACGCCCTGCGGATGGCGGTGCCGGCGGGCGTACGGGACATCACGGAGGGCAATCCGGACGTGTCGCTGCTCCCCGCGCTGGACGGGGCGCTGGCGGCGGCCGCCCGGCGGTACGCGCAGGCGCCGACGCTCTACGGGCAGGACCCGGTCGTGCCCGAGCTGGCGCGGCTGGCCCGGGCCGACCTCGACGCGGACGGGGTGCCGGCCGGGCCGCTGGCGGTGACCTCGGGCGCCCTGGACGGGATCGAACGGGTGCTGGCCGCCCACCTGCGGCCGGGGGACGCGGTCGCGGTCGAGGACCCGGGCTGGGGGAGCGTGCTGGACCTGGTGCCGGCGCTCGGCCTGCGGGTGCTGCCGGTGGCGGTGGACGACGAGGGGCCGCGTACGGACGCGGTGGAGCGGGCCCTGGAGGCCGGGGCGCGGGCGCTCGTGGTGACCTCGCGGGCGCAGAACCCCACCGGGGCCGCGGTGAGCGGTGAGCGGGCCGGGGAGCTGCGGGAGCTGCTGGCGCGCCACCCCGGGGTGCTGGTGATCGACGACGACCACGGGCACGGCATCGTGGATCTGCCGCTGCATCCGCTGGGCGGGATCACCCGGCACTGGGCGCTGGTGCGGTCCACGGCGAAGGCGTACGGGCCGGACCTGCGGCTGGCGGTGCTGACCGGCGACGCGGTGACGCTGGACCGGGTACGGGGCCGGCAGCGGCTGGGCCCGGGGTGGGTGAGCCGGCTGCTGCAGTACGCGGTGGTCGAGCTGTGGACCTCGGGCGCGGTGGACCGGGCCGCGGTGGCCCGCTCGTACGGGGAGCGGCGGGACGCGCTGGTCGGTGCGCTGCGGGAGCGGGGCGTGGCGGCGCACGGGCGGAGCGGGATGAACGTGTGGGTGCCGGTGGCCGACGAGACGGGTGTGGTGACGAGGCTGCTGGCGGCGGGCTGGGCGGTGACCGCCGGCGCCCGGTTCCGCGTCGAGGCGGGACCGGGCGTGCGGCTGACGGTGTCACAGCTGTCGCTGCCGCAGGTGCCGGGCCTGGCCGACGCCGTGGCCGCGGCGGTCCGGCCGGGGGCGACGGGGGTCCGGTACGTCTGACCGCGGTTCCGGGCCGGTCCCTTGCCGAGGTGGGTCAGGCGAGTTCGAGCAGCCCGCCGAGGACGAGGACGCATCCGCGCGGGGCGATCGCCGCGCCGAAGAGACGGTGGAGGCGGGCTGACATCCGGCGGTTCACCGGGCCGAAGTCGCCCCGGGCGTGCAACGCAGTTCGGCGTTGCTGTCTCCCCAGCGCTCCAGCGAGGCGGCCGAACCCCGTACGTTGAAGGCGATCCGGCCGCCGGGGGCTAGCAGGCGTCAGGCGGGCTTGTGCGGGGCGGGGCGGGTCTGGGTGAGGGCGGCGCCCGCCAGGACGATCGCGGCGCCGACCGGGGTGTTCCAGTGGAGGTGTTCGCCGAGGACCAGGACGCCCGCCGTGGTGGCGATGACCGGGATGAAGTACGTGACCATCTGGGCGGTGGTCGGGCCGACCTCCGAGACCAGGCCGTACTGCATCTGGAGGGCCATGCCCGTACCGAGGGCGCCCAGGGCGATCACCGACAGGGTCGGCCAGAGCGGGAACGAGGCCGGGGCCGAGGTGAACAGGGCGCTGACCAGACCGAGCTGGAGCGTGGAGACCATGAGCTGGCCGCCGGTCAGGGCGACCGGGGAGCCCGGGGTCCCGGCCAGCGTACGGCGGACGTAGATCCAGCCGATGGGGTAGCAGAGCGAGGCCAGCAGGGCGAAGGCGGTGCCCTTCGCGTCGACCCCGGAGAAGCCCTGCCAGGCGCCGAGGACGGTGAGGACGCCTAGGAAGCCCAGGCCCAGACCGGCGAAGCGGCGGCGCGTCGGGCGGTCCTCGGACAGGGCGACCAGGGACAGCGCCATCCCCCACAGCGGGGAGGTGGCGTTGCAGATGCCGGCCAGGCTGGAGGGGATGCTCAGCTCCGCGTAGGCGAAGAGGGAGAACGGGGCGGTGTTGAGCAGGAGCGCCGCCACGCTCAGGTGGCCCCAGGTGCGCAGCCCCCGCGGCAGCGGCTCGCGGCGGACGAGGAGCACGGCCAGGAGGGCGAGCGCGCCGAACAGGACCCGGCCCATGGCCACCTGGAAGGGCGCGTACGCCTCCGTGCCCACCTTGATCAGCAGGAAGCTGAAGCCCCAGATGACCGAGAGGATCGCGAAGCGGACGCGCCAGTCCAGGAGGACGCCCCGCCGGGTGGTCGTGGTGGAGGACGGTGACGGGGCCGCGAGGGTCGGCCGGGGGGCTGTGGGTGCGCTCATGACCCTTACTGTGCTCGGAGCAACTTCGTAGGACAAGCGAGACTTTCTCGAAGTGACGACGTAGCATCGCTTACATGTTGAACCTGGAGCGCCTGCGTACCCTCGACGCCCTCGCCCGCCACGGCTCGGTGAGCGGCGCGGCCGACGGACTCCACGTCACCACCTCCGCCGTGTCCCAGCAGATGGCCAAGCTGGAACGCGAGGTCGGCCAGCCCCTGCTGGCCAAGAACGGGCGCGGGGTCCGGCTCACCGACGCGGGGCGGCTGCTCGCCGACCACGCGGCTCGGATCATCTCCCAGGTGGAACTCGCCCAGGCCGATGTGGAGGCCCAGCGGGGCTGCGCCGTCGGGGAACTGCGCATCGGGGCCTTCCCGACGGCGATGCGCGGACTGCTGCCGCAGGCCCTGTCGGCCTTGCGTGACGGCCATCCGGACCTGCGGGCGCTGGTGCGCGAGCAGGAGCCCGAGGAAAGCATGGCCGCCGTGGTGCGCGGGGACCTCGACCTGGCGCTGGCCATCGACTGGCACAACAAGCGCATGCCGGTGCCCGCCGAGCTCACCCGGACGCACCTGCTGGACGACTCCGTCGACATCGCGGTCCCGGTCGCCCACCGGCTGGCCGACCGGACCGAGATCTCCCTCTCCGAGTTCGCCGACGACGACTGGATCTCCTGGAACGAGGGACAGTTCTGCCACGAGTGGCTGGTCTTCACCCTCCGTGGTACGGGAATCGAGCCGCGCATCGCCCACATCGCCGAGGAGCACCACACCCAGCTGGCCTTCGTGGAGGCCGGGCTCGGGGTGTGCGTGGCACCGAAGCTGGGCCGCGGCCCGGTGCCGCCCGGGGTCCGGCTGCTGCCGGTCTGCGACACCGTACGCCGCCACGTGTACGCCGTCTGGCGTGCGGACGCCGACCGCCGGCCCTCCATCCGGGCCGCCGTCGACGCGCTGCGGCAGGCCGCCGCCGCGCTCTGATCCGGCTCTAGAGCTTGCGGAAGTCCCACGAGACGACCGACTCCGGGGTCAGGCGGATCCAGGCGTGCCGCCCGTCGTGCGGCATCTGCTCGATGCCGAAGTTCTTGACCGGGAAGATCCGCTCGGCCTCGGCCAGCTCCGGGCACGGTTCGCCGGTGCGCGGGGCTTCGCCCACGAAGACGGCGCTGCCGGACAGCTCCACGCCGCGCAGTTCGTCGTAGGACTCGCCGGAGTCCACGACCACCGAGATCCGCGGGTCCCCGCGCAGGTCGGACCAGCGCCGGCTGCGCGTGATCGAGTACAGCCACAGCGAGGTGCCGTCCCAGGCGAACCACAGGGCGCCGACGTGCGGGCGCCCGTCCGGGGAGACCGTGGCCACCCGGCAGGTGCGCTGCTCGCGCAGGAAGGCGTCCACCTCCTCGTCGCTCATCATGATGCGGCGGCCCCGCCGCTGGGTCCTGTCCACGCGTGTCTCGTCCATCCGTCCCGCGCCCCTTCACATCTGACTGTGTGTCAGGAATCATGCGGGGTCGACGGCCGTCACGCCAGGGGGAGCCATGCCGGATCTCGACAACGCCACCACGGCGCTGCTCACCGTCGAATGCCAGAACGGCGTCGTCGGTGAGGAGAGCGCCCTGCCCGAACTCGCGAAGGAGGCCCGGGACTCCGGGATGCTCGGGCGGGTGGCCGCGCTCGCCGACGCCGCGCGCGGAGCCGGGGTGCAGGTGCTGCACGCGGTAGCGGAGCGGCGGCCGGACGGTCGCGGGGCGAACACCAACGCGCGGCTGTTCCGCGCCGCCGGGAAGCTGCCCGTGCGCCAGCTCTCCGGAAGCCGGGCGGTGGAGGTCGCTGCCCCCATCGTCGTGGCCGAGCAGGACCTGGTGGTCCGCCGGCTGCACGGGCTCTCCCCGATGGCCGGTACCGACCTGGACGCCCTGCTGCGCAATCTCGGCATCCGCACGCTCGTCGTCACCGGGGTGTCCTCCAACATCGCCATCCCGAACACCGTCTTCGACGCCGTGAACCTCGGCTACCAGGTGGTGGTCCCGGCCGACGCCATCGCCGGGGTGCCCGCATCCTGCACCGCCGAGGTGATCCGCAACTCCCTCTCGCTGGTGGCCGCCGTCACCACGGCCGAAGCGCTGCTTAAGCAGTGGGCTCCCGCGTCCTGACCGCCGTAACCTGGGCGGATGCTGTCCGAAGTTATCGCGACCCGTTACGTCACGCCCCTGCGTGAGGGCGGCTCGCTCCCGGGGATCGTCGAGGCCGACGACCTCGGTACCTACGTCATGAAATTCACCGGAGCCGGCCAGGGCCGCAAGACCCTGGTCGCCGAAGTCATCTGCGGGCGCCTCGCCCAGCGGTTGGGCCTGCGGGTCCCGCGGCTGGTGCAGATGCAGCTCGACCCCGTCATCGGGCTCGGCGAGCCTGACCAGGAGGTGCAGGAGCTGCTCAAGGCCAGCGGCGGGCTCAACCTCGGAATGGACTACCTGCCCGGGTCGATCGGCTTCGACCCGCTCGCCTACCAGGTCGACCCGGCCGAGGCGGGGCGCGTGGTCTGGTTCGACGCCCTGATCAACAACGTCGACCGGTCCTGGCGCAACCCCAACATGCTCGTCTGGCACGGGGACGTGTGGCTCATCGACCACGGCGCCACCATGATCTGGCACCACAACTGGCCCACCGCCGAAGCCGCCGCCGCCAAGCCGTACAACGCCTCCGACCACGTACTGGCCCCCGTCGGGCCGGACATCGCGGCCGCCGCCGCAGCGCTCGCACCGCTGGTCACCGAGGAACTGCTCACCGAGGTCGCGGCCGACGTCCCGGACGAGTGGCTGGTCGACGAGCCGGGCTTCGACTCCACCGACGCGCTGCGCCGCGCCTATGTGGAGGCGCTGCTGCCGCGCGCGGCCACGATCCACGAGAGGATCTCGATGGAGGCGGAGGTGAAGGCTCCGCAGAAGCCGCCGGGCTGGCTCACCGAGCACCTGACGGAATGGCCCCACAAGACCAAGAAGAAGAGCGACGGCGAGTGACCAAGCGGGACGTGTTCGAGTACGCGCTGGTGCGTGTGGTGCCCCGGATGGAGCGCGGCGAGTGTTTCAACGCCGGCGTGATCGTCTACTGCCGGGCGCGTTCGTACGTGGCGGCGCGCACCCATCTGGACGAGACGAAGCTCCTGGTGCTGGATCCCGGGGCCGACGTGGCCGGGGTGCGGGCCGCGCTGCACGGGGTGGAGGGCGTCTGTACCGGCGGCGAGTCCGCCGGTCAGGCGGCGGGTGACGACGCGGGGCGGCGGTTCCGGTGGCTGATCGCGCCGCGCAGCACGGTGGTGCAGCCGGGGCCGGTGCACACCGGCCTGACGGCCGATCCCGCCGCCGAGGTGGAACGGCTGCTGGACCTGCTGGTCCGCTGACCGGGGCCCGTCGGCGTTCGTGGCGCCGACGGGGCCGGATCCGTCCCCGTTGACACGGAGTGTCATCGCTCCTAGCGTCTCCTCAGCTGAAGCTACTAAGCGGTTGCTCACCTCTGGGCGGCCGCCTCTCAAGGGCGAGGAGATCCAGCATGTCCACCACCGAGCAGCGCGTAGCGATCGTGACCGGGGCGGCCCGGGGCATCGGCGCCGCCACTGCCGTACGCCTGGCCGCCGAGGGCCGGGCCGTCGCCGTACTCGACCTCGACGAGGCGGCCTGCAAGGACACCGTGGAGGCGATCACGGCGGCCGGCGGCAAGGCCCTGGCGGTCGGCTGCGACGTCTCCGACGGCGCGCAGGTGGAAGCGGCCGTCGCGCGCGTCGCGAGCGAGCTCGGCGCCCCGACCATCCTGGTCAACAACGCGGGCGTGCTGCGCGACAACCTGCTCTTCAAGATGAGCGAGACCGACTGGGACACGGTCATGAACGTCCACCTGCGCGGTGCGTTCCTGATGTCGAAGGCCTGTCAGAAGCACATGGTGGAGGCCAAGTTCGGCCGCATCGTGAACCTCTCCAGCAGCTCGGCGCTCGGCAACCGCGGCCAGGTCAACTACTCCGCCGCCAAGGCCGGTCTGCAGGGCTTCACCAAGACCCTGGCCATCGAGCTCGGCAAGTTCGGCGTCACCGCCAACGCCGTCGCCCCGGGCTTCATCGTCACCGAGATGACCGCCCAGACGGCCGCCCGCGTCGGCATGGGCTTCGAGGACTTCCAGGCGGCCGCCGCCACCCAGATCCCCGTCCAGCGCGTCGGGCGCCCGGACGACATCGCCAACGCGATCGCCTTCTTCACGGGCGAGGCCGCAGGCTTCGTCTCCGGCCAGGTCATGTACGTGGCCGGCGGCCCGCTCAACTGACGAGTCCACGAGAGACAAGGCGTACGGCCATGACGGAAAGCAAGGAAAACGGCGTCGACAGTGGCAAGGTCGCGCTGATCACCGGGGCGAGCCGGGGCATCGGCTACGGCATCGCCGAGGCGCTGCTCGCGCGGGGCGACCGGCTGTGCATCACCGGGCGCAACGAGGACGCCCTCAAGGAGGCCGTCGAGAGGCTCGGCGCCGACCGGGTGATCGGGGTGGCCGGAAAGGCGCACGACGAGGCCCACCAGGCCGTCGCCGTCGAGCGCACCATGGAGGCCTTCGGCCGCGTGGACTTCCTGGTGAACAACGCCGGCACCAATCCGGTCTTCGGCCCCATCGCGGACCTGGACCTCGGAGTCGCGCGCAAGGTCTTCGAGACCAATGTGATCTCGGCGCTCGGCTTCGCCCAGCAGACCTGGCACGCCTGGCAGAAGGACAACGGCGGGGCGATCGTGAACATCGCCTCCATCGCCGGCGTCTCCGCGTCGCCCTTCATCGGCGCCTACGGGATGAGCAAGGCCGCCATGATCAACCTCACGCTCCAGCTCGCCCACGAGATGGCGCCCGGGGTCCGGGTCAACGCGATCGCGCCCGCGGTGGTCAAGACGAAGTTCGCGCAGGCGCTCTACGAGGGCCGGGAGCAGGAGGCCTCGGCCGCCTATCCGCTCGGCCGGCTCGGGGCCCCGGAGGACATCGGAGGGGCCACCGCATTTCTTACATCTGCACAAGCGGAATGGATCACGGGGCAAACTCTCGTCGTCGACGGGGGAATGTTCCTCAATGCCGGTGTGCACTGACCGATAGTCGGACGGATTTACCTCCGATAGGGAGGTAAATGCATACCGAATGGGCACGGAACCGGTCATGTGCCCCACGAAACCAACCCATTGGATTTGTGGGGCACTGCGGTAGGGTCTGCCGCACCCCTGGCTGATCGAGGAGCGTGCACGTGTTCAACCGGACCAGATGCCTGCAGATCACTGCGGCCCTTGCGTCCATATCCCTGCTCGCCGGTTGCGGCCTGCTCTCGGATGAGGGCGCCGACGACGCGAAGAGGATCGTCGTCGGTACGACGAGCGCACCGAGCACCCTCGATCCCGCGGCGGCATGGGACGGCTCCTGGGAGCTGTACCGGAACGTCTACCAGACTCTGCTGGCCTTCCCCACGGGCGCCACCAAGCCCCAGCCGGACGCCGCCCAGAGCTGCGAGTTCACGGATGCCGCGAACGAGTCGTACCGGTGCACCCTGCGCAAGGGCCTGAAGTTCTCCAACGGGGAGCCGCTCGACGCCAAGGCGGTCAAGCACTCCCTCGACCGGATCCGGACCATCGGCTCCAAGGTCGGCCCCAAGGACCTCTTCGGCAGCCTCGACAAGATCGAGACCCCGGACGCCCTGACCGTCGTCTTCCACCTGAACACCCCGGACGCCACCTTCCCCCTCGTCCTCGGCTCGCCCGCCGCCTCGCTGGTCGCGCCCAAGGAGTACCCGGCCGACAAGGTCCGCGAGGACGGCAAGGTCACCGGTTCCGGCCCGTACGTGCTCGACTCGTACAAGGAGGGCTCCGAGGCCGTCCTCGGCAACAACGAGAGCTACGCGGGCTTCGCCAACCGCCGCAACAAGGGCGTGACCATCCGCTACTTCGCGGACTCCACGAAGATGCTCGCCTCGCTCAAGGCCAAGGAGATCGACGCCACCTACCGAGGCCTGTCGGCCGCCGAGGTCAGGGACCTGCAGAGCCCCGAGTCGCACGGGGCGGGCGTCCAGGTCGTCGAGAACGTCGGCGCCGAGATCCGCTACCTCGTCTTCAACCCGAAGGACCCGGTGGTCGCCAAGCTCCCGGTCCGCCAGGCCATCGCCCAGATCGTCGACCGCGGGGTCCTCGTCTCCAAGGTCTACCAGGGCACCGCCGAGCCGCTGTACTCGATGGTTCCCAAGGGGGTCGTCGGCCACAAGACGCCGTTCTACGACAAGTACGGCCACTCGGACATCGCCAAGGCCAAGAAGATCCTTCGGGACGCCGGTATCAACCAGCCGGTCGAGCTGACCCTCTGGTACACCACGGACCGGTACGGCTCCTCCACCGCCGACGAGTTCACCGAGCTCAAGCGCCAGCTGGACGAGAGCCTGCTCTTCAAGATCACGCTGCGCAGCCAGCCCTGGAAGGCCTTCCAGGAGGGCTACAAGGGCCAGGAGTACCCGGTCTTCGGCCGCGGCTGGTTCCCCGACTTCCCGGACCCGGACAACTTCATCGCGCCGTTCGTCGGCAAGGAGAACGCGGTCGGCACCCCGTACGAGCCCGCCGAGATCCTGACCGACCTGCTGCCGAAGACCCGCCGCGAGGGTGACCGCTCGGCCGGCGTCCACGAGTTCGAGCGGGCGCAGCAGATCTTCGCCGAGGACGTCCGGCTGCTGCCCCTGTGGCAGGGCAAGCTGTACGTCGCCGCGCGCGACGACATCGCGGGCGCCGAGCGGGCGCTGGACCCGCAGACCGTCATGCAGATGTGGGAGTTCTACCGCAAGACCAGCTGGTAGCCGCTTCACCGAAGCGGGCGGCTGAGGCGTTGTCAGTGGCCCCCGGTAGGTTCTGGGCAGTTGAATCGAACTTGTACCGGAGGTTGTCGCCGTGACCCAGATGCTGCCCGAGTCCTGGCTCCCCGTCCTCGGCGGGGAGCTGGACCAGCCCTACTTCAAGGAACTCATGGAGTTCGTCGAGAAGGAGCGGGCGAACGGGCCGGTCTACCCGCCCCGCGAGCAGGTCTTCGCGGCCCTGGAGGCCACTCCCTTCGACCAGGTGAAGGTGCTGGTCCTCGGCCAGGACCCGTACCACGGCGCCGGGCAGGGCCACGGCCTGTGCTTCTCCGTCCGGCCCGGGGTCAAGACCCCGCCCTCGCTCCGCAACATCTACAAGGAGATGAAGGAGGAGCTGGGCCTGCCCGTCCCGGACAACGGGTACCTGATGCCGTGGGCCCGCCAGGGCGTCCTGCTGCTCAACGCGGTGCTCACCGTCCGTGAGGGCGAGCCCAACTCGCACAAGGGCAAGGGCTGGGAGAAGTTCACCGACGCGGTGATCCGTTCCGTGTCCGAGCGCCCCGACCCGGCCGTCTTCGTGCTGTGGGGCGCCTACGCCCAGAAGAAGATCCCGCTGATCGACGAGGAGCGGCACGTGATCGTCAAGGGCGCCCACCCCTCCCCGCTGTCGGCCAAGAAGTTCTTCGGTTCCCGGCCCTTCACGCAGATCAACGAGGCCGTCGCCGCCCAGGGCCATGAGCCGATCGACTGGCGGATCCCGGACCTCGGCTGACGGCCCACCGCGCCTCGGCACCAATGCCGGTGCCTCCGGTTAGCTTCTTGACGATCAGACCGGAGCAGGTCTGGCGCAGAGCAAGCCGGAGGCCGCGGTGACGGAGCAGCAGCAGGAGGCGTCGGAGGACGCCGTCATGACCAGGATCGGCCAGGCGGTCATCCTGCTGCACGCCGGGGACCGCGAGGAGGCCCGCAACCGGCTCGGGGCGATCTGGTCCGAGATCGGCGAGCAGGGCGACGCCCTGCACCGGTGCACGCTCGCCCACTACATGGCCGACGCCCAGGACGAGCCCGCCGACGAACTGGCCTGGGACCTGAGGGCCCTCGGCGCGGCCGAGGAACTCCGCGACGGGCCGCCCGCACACCGGGAGCCCCATCGGTCGATGCGGGCGTTCTACCCGTCCCTGCACCTCAGCCTGGCCGCCGACTACGTGAAGCTCCAGCGGCCGGAGGCGGCCCGCGTCCACCTGGCGCGGGCCCGGGCCGCCACGGGCGCGCTGCCCGACGACGGGTACGGCAACGGTGTACGGGCCGCCATCGCCCGGCTGGAGCGGCGGCTCGCGGCGGAACCGGGCGGGGGTCCCCGGCCGTTCCCGGAACAGTCTCCCTGATCCGGCCGGCCCGGAAGCGGATCAGTCCCCGTGGAGGCCCGCGCAGATGCGGGCCTCGGGGCTGTCCGGGTGCCATCGCCCGTGCCTGCGGCCCAGCGCGCACACGTCGGCGGGCCGCACCGGCAGCTCCCGCACCAACTCACGCTCCACCGCGGCGCCGGGCCGCGGGCCGTGCGGGCGGCCGCGGCCGCCTTCCTGACGGCCCGCGACGGGTTCGGCGGGCCTGCGGGGCTCCGGGATGTCCGGCACCGGCGGCGCGGCCTCCAGGGGCCCGCCGGAGGCGCCCTGGGCGGTGCGCTCGGCGGTGCGCTCGGCGGACCGCCCGGCGGGGGCGGGGCCCGCGGGCCGCGCCGACTGCTCCGGGGCCGCCTCCAACGCCTCCAGGGCAGGTGCCTGGATGATCACCGGAGCGGTTCCCGGCCCGCCGCGCGGTTCGTGGTGCGGCGGCAGCCCCGCGGAGGGAGCCGCCGCCCCCGGCCGCCCGGGGGCGGGGCTCACATTCACACAGCCGGAGACGGCCGATACCGCACAGGCGACTCCGAGCAGCAGTTTCGTCGTGGTTCGGGTTGGGTGCACTCGCGCAACTCTGCTCTGCGAGGACCACGTTGCGAAAACCCGCAGCCCATATTCACCCCGCACGGGTGACGCAGCACCCGCTAGTCGCCGGTGGCTCCGTCTATCTGCTCGCGCAGCAGGTCCGCGTGGCCGTTGTGGCGCGCGTACTCCTCGATCATGTGGGTGTACACCCAGCGCAGGCTGAACACCTCGCCCCGGTGGTGGCTCTCGGCGTCCGACAGCAGGTCCAGCGACCGGCCCGCAGCGGCCTGGCGCGCCAGCTCGACCTCGGTCTGCCACACCTGCTCCGCCTCGGCCCAGGTGTCCTTCCCGGTGAAGTGGAAGTCCCCGTCCGGGTCCTCGCTCGTGCAGTACAGCTCGGGAAGCTCCTCGCCGAGCATGATCTCCCGGAACCAGTACCGCTCCACCTCGGCCATGTGCCGTACGAGGCCCAGCAGGCTCAGTTCCGAGGGCGGGAGCGGGCTGCGGCGCAGCTGCTCGTCCTGGAGCCCCTCGCACTTCCAGGCGAGGGTCGCGCGGTGGTAGTCGAGCCAGCCGTCGAGCATGCCGCGCTCGTCGGCGGTGGGGGAAGGCTCATTGCGATGTGATCCGGAACTGGTGGTCATGGGGGACATCCTCGGCGAACGCCGCCCCCGCCACCAGGGATTAAGTCCGGATCGGCCGCAGCTAAGCTGCCGGAGTCCCTCAAGGAACGAAACAGGAGGCTCCCGGTGAAGGTCGGCTGCATCGGACTCGGCGACATCGCGCAGAAGGCGTACCTGCCCGTCCTCACCACCCGCCCGGGCGTCGAGCTGCACCTGCAGACCCGCACCCCCGCCACGCTGGAACGGGTCGGCGCGGTCCACCGCATCCCGGCCGGGCGCCTGCACACCGATCTCGACGCGCTGCTCGCCGAAGGGCTCGACGCGGCGTTCGTGCACGCCTCGACCGCCGCCCACCCCGAGATCGTCGGGCGGCTGCTGGAGGCCGGAGTGCCGACGTACGTGGACAAACCGCTCGCGTACGAGCTCGCGGACTCGGCGAGGCTCGTGCAACTGGCAGAGGAGCGCGGGGTCTCACTCGCCGTCGGCTTCAACCGCCGCTACGCGCCCGGCTACGCGCAGTGCGCCGACCACCCGCGCGAACTGATCGTCATGCAGAAGAACCGCGTCGGGCTGCCCGAGGACCCGCGCACGCTCGTGCTGGACGACTTCATCCACGTCGTCGACACCCTGCGCTTCCTGCTGCCCGGCGAGGCCGACCACATCGACGTACGGGCCGTGGTGCGGGAGGGACTGATGCACCAGGTGGTGCTCCAGCTGTCCGGTCACGGCTTCATCGCGCTCGGCATCATGAACCGGCTGTCCGGTTCCACCGAGGAGATCCTGGAGGTGTCCGGACAGGACACCAAGCGGCAGGTCGTCAACCTCGCGGAGGTCATCGACCACAAGGGCCAGCCGACCGTGCGGCGCCGTGGGGACTGGGTGCCGGTCGCGCGCCAGCGCGGCATCGAGCAGGTCGTGGACGCCTTCCTGGTGGCCGTCGAGGCGGGCAGGACGCTCAGCGCGCGGGACGCGCTGCTCACCCACGAGCTGTGCGAGCGCGTGGTGAGCTCGGCTCTGGCGCAGGCCTCCTGAGCGTTCGGGCGCCCTCCACCGCGCAGTAGGCCGCCAGCGAGGCGAGGGCCGCGGCCACCGCCCAGTCCCCGAAGCGGACGTAGAGGGTCGCGCCCCGGGCGAGCGGGACCTCGTACACCTGCGCCGTGCTCGCGGAGGTGGGCAGGGCGGGGCCGATCCGCTCCCCGGAGGGGCCGTGCACCTCGCTGACGCCGGTGAGGGTGGCGTGCACCACCGGGCGGCCGGTCTCGGCCGCCCGCAGCGCGGCCAGTGAGGCGTGCTGGGCCGGGGCCCAGCTGCCCTGGAAGCTGGAGGTCGCCGACTGGGCGACGAGGAGGGCGGCTCCCTCGCGGGCCAGGTGCCGGCTCATGTCGGGGAAGGCCGACTCGAAGCAGACCAGCGGGCCGACGCGGACGCCGGGCCGGCCGTCCGGCCGCCCGGGCAGGTTCATCACCACCGGTGCGTCACCCGCCACCCGGTCCTCACCGGCCGCCTTGCCGACCGAAGTGGCCCAGCCGAGCAGGGCCCGGGCCGGTATGTACTCGCCGAACGGGACCAGCCGCATCTTGTCGTACCGGTCGCCGGTGGGGCCTTCGGGGCCTATCAGTACCGCGCTCTTGCGGATCCCGGGGCTGTCGGCCCCCCGTGCGTCCACATTGACCAGCAGCGGAGCCCCGACCTGCGCGGACAGCGAAGCCAGCCGTCCGGCCAGGTCCGGGCGGGCCGCCAGGTCCCCGCCGACGCTGCTCTCGCCCCACACCACCAGGTCGACCGGCCGCCCGGACAGGTCGCGGGTGAGCCGTTCCCCGACGGCGAACCGCCGCTCCGCGCTGTCCGGACCGTCCGCCACCAGCCCCGGCTGCACGACGGCCACGCGCAGCCCGCCCGACACCTCGGGGCGCGGAACCCACAGCCACACCACTCCCGTCAGCACCGCGCACCCCGTCACCCCGGCCACCGCCGGGACCCGCGCCCCGGGCACCGCGACGAGCAGCACCAGCGCACAGTTCACCGCCACCACCAGCAGGCTCACCAGCCACACCCCGCCCGCCGAGGCCAGCCGCAGCGCGGGCGCTACCTGCCACTGGCTCGCCCCCAGCAGCCCCCACGGCCCGCCCAGCCCCTGCCAGGACCGCGCCAGCTCCGACAGCAGCCACGCGGCCGGTACGAGGACCAGCGCGGCGCCCGTACGTCCCGCCGACGGGACACCGCCGAGCAACTCCCGCACCAGCAGGGCCCAGGGGATCCAGAGCAGGCCCAGCAGAGCGGCCACCGGCACCAGGAACACGTGCAGGCTGGGCAGCAGCCAGTGATGGACGGCGACGATGAAGGCCGCACCGCCGAGCCAGCCCTCCAGCGCGGCCCGCCGTCCTGCGGGAGCCGACCGCAGCAGCAGCATCCAGGGCACGAGGGCGACGTAGGCGAACCACCAGAGCGCGGGCGCGGGGAAGGCGAGGGCGGGCAGCGCCCCGGCGGCGACGGCGGCGGGCGTACGCCACCGTGGGGACCAACGGGCACGGATCGGGACCATGGCGCGCCTCCGCTTCCAGTGTGGCAGTCAGGCGGAGATGTGCCGCCACTTCTCGTGCACGGTGACGCGGGTGAGCCGCCAGCCGTCGCGGGTGCGGGCCAGCGCGAAGGAGTACCGCCCGGCGGCGACGAAGTTGGGCGCCGTCACGGTGCCGCTGGTCACAGTCCTGTCCGCCGCGGCGCCGTCCGTCACGGTGCCGTCCGTTCCTTCGAGACGCATCGGATTGAGGAAGTCGGCCCGCACCTCGGCGCTGTCGCCGGGTGAACCGCCCAGGTCCTCCAGCCGGATCAGCCGGTTCACGATCAGGTGCTGACGCACCGGGAACAGCTTCATCGTCTCCGCGAGCCAGTCGGCGACCTCCCCGGCCGGGCCCTCGATCCCGCCCGCGGAGCTGTAGTCGGCCCGCCCGGAGGCGGTGAACAGGGCGCGGTACCCCGCCCAGTCGCCGTCGTCGACGGCCACCGCGTACCCCGTGACCACCTCGTCGATCGCCAGCCGGTCCATTACCGTGGCGAGGTCCACACGCTGCGTCATCGGGTCAGTGTGGGGCTGGCGGGTCAGGAGGCCAAGGGGGCGTGCGCCGGCGGGATCTTCTCCCGGGCCCCTCAGTGACCGGAATACGCCTCCCGCTGCCGGACCACGACGAGGAACGCGTCGCTGTCCAGATCCATCACCACCTCGGCCGGCACTCCCTCGCGCATCCGCTGCGCGGCGTACTCCTCGGCGGGCCAGCTACCCCTCGGACTTCCGGCCGGAAAACGCTCCAGAACCACGCGACCCATGGGACACCCCCTGCTTCTGCCTTCAGGTCTCTGCAGGGACAACGACGCAAAGGCCGCCCGGGAACGTTCCCGAGCGGCCTCCGGTTCACGCGAAGCGGTGAAGTGGGGGGCCTGCTAGGAGCCGGACTCACCCGCGTGCGGGCTCAGCACGTCCGTCCCGACCAGGATGAACAGGGCGATGCCCAGCACGATCCGGTAGATCACGAACGGCATGAAGCTCTTGGTGGAAATGAACTTCATGAACCACGCGATGACCGCGTAGCCGACGAAGAAGGCGATGACCGTCGCGAAGATGGTCGGCCCCCAGGAGATGTGGCCCGGGGTCTCGACCACGTCCTTGATCTCGAACACGCCCGAGGCCAGCACGGCCGGAATGGCGAGGAGGAAGGAGTAGCGGGCGGCCGCCTCGCGCGTGAAGCCCAGCAGCAGACCGCCGGAGATCGTCGCGCCGGACCGGGACACGCCGGGGATCAGGGCCATCGCCTGGCAGACACCGAAGATCAGGCCGTCCTTGACGCCCAGCTCCTTCAGCGTCTTGCGCTCGCGGACCGCGCGGTGGCGCCCGCCTTCCTCGTCGCGGGCGGCCAGCCGGTCGGCGACGCCCAGCACGATGCCCATCACGACGAGGGTGGTGGCGGTCAGCCGCAGATCGCGGAACGGGCCCTCGATCTGGTCCTTGAAGGTGAGGCCGAGGACGCCGATCGGGATCGAGCCGACGATCACCAGCCAGCCCATCTTCGCGTCCTGCTCGGAACGCAGCGCAGACGTGTACAGCGAGCGGAACCAGGTGGAGACGATCCGCGCGATGTCCTTGCGGAAGTAGATCAGTACGGCGGCCTCGGTGCCGATCTGCGTGATGGCGGTGAAGGCCGCTCCCGGGTCGTGCCAGCCGGCGAACGCCGCGGTCAGCCGCAGGTGGGCGCTGGAGGAGATCGGGAGGAACTCCGTAAGCCCCTGGACGAGACCGAGGATTAGGGATTCGAACCAGCTCATGTCGGGGTGCGCTCGTCCTTGTGATCGTCGGGCAGTTCGGGTCCGATGCTAGGGCCCGTGCGAAGCACCACTGACCACAGGGGGGTGCTGAGGCGTCAGTTCGTACGTCGTTGCGGGCATCCGGGCGGGTGCCAGACGGTGCCGCTTGCGCCACGCGACCACCCCGGCGGCCACCACCGAGACCACGATGAAGCCGAACGAGACGAGGAACGCGGGCGAGCCGGGGGAGGAGGCGCTGGCCCCCGCGATCACGTACGCCGCGGTGTTCGGGACGACCCCGAGCGCCGTGGCGCCGAGGAAGGGCAGCCAGCCGCAGCGGGACACCGCCGCGCAGTAGTTGGCCACCACGAAGGGCATCCCGGGGAAGAGCCGCACGGCGAGCATCGAACGGAAGCCGTGCCGGCTGAGCTGCCCGTCGGCCGCCTGGAGCCAGCGGCCGCGCACGTACGGGCGCAGGGCTTCCTGGCCCATGATCCGCCCCAGCCCGAAGGCGATCGCGGCGCCGAGCACCGTGCCGCCGACCGCCGCGACGAGGCCGAACTGGGTGCCGAAGACCGCTCCCGCGGCCAGGTTGAGCAGGGGGCGCGGGACGAAGGCCGCCGCACACACGCCGTACCCGGCGGCGAACAACAGGACCGCCGCCCCCACCGGGAACCCCGGGGGCCACCCCTGCGACAGGATGCGCTGGGGCTCGTACAGCAGCACGCACGCGCCGGCCGCCACGAGCAGCACGACGAGCAGTGACAGCCGGGTCCACGGCGCGAGGAGGAGGGACATCCCGGGAGACTAGCCGACCGGTGTGGCGCACCGCCGTAATCTGGGCCTCATGCTGTCGAACGACCGGCGACCTTCGAACGTGCCGCGCAGCGCCCTCGCCGACACCCTCCTGGAGCGGCTGACCGAGGAGTACGCGGCGGCGGCCGACCCCGCGCGGGCCCGGGCCATGACCACGTACATGAAGGACGTCGCCCCCTTCCTCGGCATTCCCACCCCGCTGCGCCGCGAGCTGTCCAAGGCAGTGACCAAGGACACACCGCGGCCGTCGGAGGCGGACTGCGCGGCGCTCGCGCTGCGCTGCTGGCGGCTGCCGGAGCGCGAGTACCACTACTTCGCGGTGGACTACCTGCGCCGGCACGTCTCCCGGTGTTCCTCCGGCCTGCTGCCGGTGGCCCGGCACCTGATCACCACCGTCCCGTGGTGGGACACGGTCGACCTGCTGGCCGCGCACACGGTGGGCCCGCTGGTGGCGGCCGACCCCGCGCTGGCGGCGGTGATGGACGAGTGGATCGGCGAGGAGGACCTCTGGCTGGTCCGCACCGCCCTGCTCCACCAGCTGCGCTTCAAGTCCGCCACCGACACGGGCCGGCTCTTCGGCTACTGCCGCCGCCGGGCGGACCACCCGGACTTCTTCGTCCGCAAGGCCATCGGCTGGTGCCTGCGGGAGTACGCGAAGACGGACCCCGCCGCCGTGCGCGCCTTCGTCGAGGACGAACGCGGCTCCCTGTCCCCGCTGTCCGTACGCGAGGCGCTCAAGAACCTCTGAGCGCGCGGAAATTCATTCGACGGGCCCGGGGCGGTCCGGCAGGATCAGGGGCATGTCCCGGTACGCCTTCCCCGTCGCACCGTCCGCAGTCGCGGACGCGCCGAAGGCTGCCGCATTCGCTGTCACTGTTCCCGCAGAGGCATTCCCCTTCGCCGCATTCGACGGCGCACGAAGCTGACCCTTCCCGGATCGTCCGGCGGACCCCGCAGGGGAGGGTCGGCTCGATTCAGGGGTCCCGTTCCAGCTTCGAGCCACGGGAAGAGATCATGGCCAAGACGGCCTTCGTGCGCACCAAGCCGCACCTCAACATCGGCACCATGGGTCACGTCGACCACGGCAAGACCACCCTCACCGCCGCCATCACCAAGGTCCTCGCCGAGCGCGGCGGCGCCTCCTTCGTTCCCTTCGACCGCATCGACCGGGCCCCCGAGGAGGCCCGGCGCGGGATCACCATCAACCTCACGCACGTCGAGTACGAGACCGACACCCGCCACTACGCGCACGTGGACATGCCCGGCCACGCCGACTACGTCAAGAACATGGTCACCGGCGCCGCGCAGCTCGACGGGGCGATCCTCGTGGTCTCCGCGCTCGACGGGGTCATGCCGCAGACCGCCGAGCACGTACTCCTCGCCCGGCAGGTCGGCGTCGACCACATCGTGGTGGCACTCAACAAGGCGGACGCGGGGGACCCCGAGCTGACCGACCTGGTCGAGCTGGAGGTCCGCGAGCTGCTCACCGCGCACGGTTACGGCGGTGACGGCGCGCCGGTCGTACGGGTCTCCGGGCTCGGGGCGCTGGAGGGCGACCCGCGGTGGACCGGGGCGATCCAGGCGCTGCTGGACGCGGTGGACACGTACGTGCCGACCCCGGTGCGCTACACCGACGCGCCGTTCCTGCTGCCGGTGGAGAACGTGCTGACCATCACCGGACGCGGGACCGTCGTGACCGGCGCCGTCGAGCGGGGCAGCATCCGGCTCGGCGACCGCGTGAGCATGCTCGGCGCGGACGGAGCGTCCGACCCGGTCGTGGTCACCGGGCTGGAGACCTTCGGCAAGCCGATGGAGTCCGCCGAGGCGGGGGACAACGTCGCGCTGCTGCTGCGCGGGGTCCAACGGCACCAGGTGCGCCGTGGCGACGTGGTGGCCGCTCCCGGCAGCGTGACGCCGAAGCGGCGCTTCACGGCGCAGGTGTACGTGCTCTCCACCGGCGAGGGCGGCCGTACGACGCCGGTCGCCACCGGATACCGGCCGCAGTTCTACGTCCGCACCGCCGACGTGGTGGGGGACGTGGACCTGGGGGAGGCCGGCGTGGCCCGGCCGGGGGAGACGGTCACCATGACCGTCGAGCTCGGGCGGGACGTCCCGCTGGAGTCGGGGCTCGGCTTCGCGATTCGCGAAGGCGGCAGGACCGTCGGCGCGGGCACGGTGACGGCCGTACTGGGGTGACCCGGGCGGACTGATCCGGGCCCCGTCTGTGGTGACGGCGGGCTGGGTGCGTCAGACTGCCGTCACCACAGGCATGCAAGGAGGGGCGGGCGGACATGGGCGGCGACACGGCACTGGTGCTCGGCGGTGGCGGACTGACCGGCATCGGCTGGGAGTGCGGAATCCTGTACGGGCTCGCCCGCGCGGGAGTGGACCTCGCCACCGCCGACCTCGTCGTCGGCACCTCGGCGGGTTCGGTGGTCGGCGCCCAGCTCACCTCCGGGCTGCTCACCGCGCAGGAGCTGTACGAGCGCCAGCTCGGCGACGCCGCCGGGGAGATCGCGGCGAAGCTGGGGGCCGGACTGATCGCACGGTACGCCGTCGCGATGGCGCGCTCGCGCCGCGACGCGACGGCCTACCGGCAGCGGGTCGGCGCCATGGCACTGGCCGCCGACACCGGGGCGGAGGCCGCGCGGCGCGAGGTGCTCGCGTCCCGGCTGGTCTCGCACGAGTGGCCCGCCGACCGGCGGTTCGTCGTCACCGCGGTGGACGCGCTGAGCGGTGAGCCCGCCGACTTCGACCGGGAGAGCGGGGCCGGGCTGGTCGACGCGGTCTCGGCGAGCTGCGCCGTGCCCGGGGTGTGGCCGCCGGTGACCGTCGGCGGGCGTCGCTTCATCGACGGAGGCGTCCGTTCCGCCACCAACGCCGACCTGGCCGCAGGCTACCGGCGTGTGGTGGTCATCGCCCCCATCGCGCTCGGCTCCGGGCTCGTCCCCTCGCCTTACGCACAGGCCGCGCGCCTGCGCGAGGCGGGCGCCCGAGTGCTGCTGATCACCCCGTCGCAGGCCGCCCGCAAAGCCTTCGGGCGCAACGTACTCGACCCGGCGCGGCGGGATCCGGCCGCGCGGGCGGGCCTCGTGCAGGCCGAGGAGCACGCCTCCCAGGCGGCGGCCGTCTGGTCGGGCTGAGCCGGGACCGGCCCGACAATGGACGGGTGAACGACGAACAGATCCCGGTGATCCGGGACGTGGGCCAGGGCACCGCCAAGCTGATGCCGGACGTGGACCGGGAGCGGGCCTGGCTGCTGACCGTCGACGGGGCGCCGCAGTCGTATGTGGACCTGGACGATCCGCGGCACCTGGAGTTCGAGTACGTACGCCGCCTCGGGCACGTCCTGGACTGCGCGGCGGAGCCGGGGCTCGCGCTGGACCTCCTGCACCTGGGCGGCGGCGCCCTGACCCTGCCGCGCTACGCCGCGGCGACCCGGGCGGGATCCCGGCAGACGGTCGTCGAGTTCGACGCGGGGCTGGTGGAACTGGTCGCCGAACACCTGCCGCTGCCCGCGGGGGCCGGGGTCACGGTGCACGCCGCCGACGCCCGGGCCTGGCTGGAGGCCGCGCCCGCGGGGAGTGCGGACGTGGTGGTGGCAGACGTCTTCGGCGGTTCGCGGGTGCCGGCGCAGCTGACGTCCGTGGAGTACGCGCGGGAGGCGGCGCGGGTGCTGAGGCCCGGCGGGCTGTACGCGGCGAACCTCGCCGACGGGGCGCCGTTCGGCTTCCTGCGGGCGCAGCTCGCGAACTTCGCGTCGGTGTTCGGCGAGCTCGCCGTGATCGCCGAGCCGGCGGTGCTGCGGGGGCGGCGCTTCGGGAACGCGGTGCTGCTCGCCTCCGACGCTCCGCTGGAGGTGGCCGCGCTGGCCCGGCGGTGCGCCGCCGACGCGTTTCCCGCGAGGGTGGAGTCCGGGGATTCGCTGGCGCGGTTCATGCGGGGGGCCGTGCCGGTGACCGACGCGGACGCCGCGCCGTCCCCGGCTCCTCCACAGGGCGCTTTCAGCCTGGGGTGAGCGGTCGGCCGTCGCTTCGCTTCGCGGGGCCGCAGGCGCCCGGCCCGGAGGCGACCGGTGCGGCCGGGGGCCTGCGGGTCAGGTTGCGGACGTCCGGGATGAGGAGGACCAGGGCCGTGGCCAGGACCACCAGGGCCGCGCAGCCCCACAGGGCCTGGGTGCGGCCCAAGGCCGTTTCGGCCGGGCCCGCGAGGGCGGTGGCCAGGGGGAGCATCGACACCGAGCCGAACCAGTCGTAGGCGGAGACCCGGGAGAACTTCTCCTCGGGGATCTCCTGGTGCATCGTGGTCATCCAGTTCACACCGAACACCTCGATGGCCGTGCCGCTCACGAACATCACCACGCACAGGGCCCACACAGGCAGAGGCACGGCCAGACCCGCCGACGGCAGGGCGAGCGGGAACACGCACAGGGTGCCGACCAGCAGCAGCCTGCGCGGCTTCCACACCATCATCAGGACGGCGCCCGCGATGGTGCCCGCGCCGAAGCAGCCCAGGGCCACTCCCCAGGGCGCCGGCCCGCCCAGCTGGTCGCGGGCGACCAGCGGACCGTAGACCGCCTCCGCGGCCCCGACGACTGCGACCACGACGGAGAACTGGAGCACGATGCTCCACAGCCAGGGCCGGGTCCTGACCTCCACCCAGCCCTCGCGCAGGTCGGCCAGGAGGCCGCCGCCGGGAGCCCGTTCGGTGATGTGGCCGACGTCGAGGAAGGCCCGCAGGGCTCCCGCGATCGCGAAGGCCGCGGCGTCCACGGCCAGCACCCAGCCGGGACCGATCGCGGCGATCATCGCTCCGCCGAGGGCCGCGCCGCCGATGCCCGCGCCGTTCATCGCCATGCGGAAGAGCGCGAAGGCGCGGTTGGCGTGTTCACCGGAGACGGTGGACAGCAGCATGCCCTCGGCCGCCGGGTTGAAGAAGGCCGTACCGGTCCCGCACAGGGCTGTCAGCAGCATCATCTGCCACAGCTGGGGGTCACCGGCGAGGACGAGCACGGCGAAGGCGGCCTGGGAGAGGCAGTTGAGGGTGTTGGCCGCGACCATCACGTGGTGGCGCGGCAGCCGGTCGGCGAGTGCGCCGCCGACGAGCAGGAAGAGGACGAGCGGCAGCGTACGGGCGGCCGCGACCAGACCGACGTCGGCCGCGGAACCGCCGGCCTCCAGCACCGCGAACGCGGCCGCGATGAGCGCTCCGTGGCTGCCGAGGTTGGTGACGACCGCCGCGCCCGTCAGCAGGGTGTAGTTGCGGCCGGCCCAAGCGGGCAGGCGGCGGCGTGTGGGCGTACCGGCGGAATCGGAGGGGGGAGAGCTCACCCCCGGACTATCCCCGCCCCGGGCCGAGAATCCAAACGGATTGTCGGCCCGGGGCGGAGGGGAAAGGGGATCAGCCCGCGGACAGGCGGACCGAGCTGAGGATCTTCTCCTGCGTCTCCTTGCTGACCTCGTCCGGGACGCCCGCGGCGCTGTAGAGGATCCAGCTGGCGAAGTCACCCTTGGCGTTCTTGAAGCTGAACGCGATGGACTTGCCGTCGGAGGAGCACTTGTTCTCCTTCGGCACACCCGTCACGGTCGCGGTCGCCATGTGGCCCTTCAGGCCCGAGGAGGTGGTGTACTCCTTCGGCTCGGAGACCTTGGTGGTGCCCTTCGGCGCCTTCTGCGCGTATCCGGCCCACGCCCAGTTGCCGGCCTCGTTACGCACGGCCTCGGCGGTGTCCTTGGCGCCCTGGCCGCCCTTGGTGCCGGTGCCGGCCAGTGCGGTCTTCTCCTCGCTGCCGTTCTTGTCGGAGTCGACCTTGCACCAGTCCTCCTTGAGTTTGGCGGGCCCCGACATCATCACGGCCGCGGAGCCGTCGTTCTTCACCTCGTCCTCGAAGCCGATGGCCATGCCGGCGCCCAGCACGTTCCACTCCGGCGGGACGTCGAAGGCGGTGCCGTGCTTGGGGTTGACGACGACCTTCCAGCCCGGGATCACGGGCTTGATGTCGCCGTCGGCGCGCGGGTTCGCGCTGCTGCCGGCCGGGGCGGGCGCGGCGGACACCGGAGCCGAGGAGGCGGCCGCCGGCTTGTCGTTGGCCTCGTCCGTCTTCTTGTCGTCCCGGGTCAGGACGAAGGCGCCGGTCGCGGCGGCCGCCACGACGACCGCGGCCGCCGCGACGATGGCCACGGTCTTGGTCTGGTAGGGGCTCCCGCCGCCGCCCGGCTGCTGGGCCGGCTGCGGCTGTTGGGGCTGGCCCCACGGCTGGGTGGGCGGGGCCGTCTGGTAGCCCGGCTGCGGGTACCCGTAACCCGGCTGCTGCTGGTACGGGTTCGGTTGCCCCGGCTGCTGCTGGTACGGATTCTGTTGCGCGTCCTGGGGGTTCTGCTCGCCCCCGGGCGGCTGCTGCTGTCCTGGCCACATGGCCGGTAACGATAGTAGGAGCGCAGGCGAGGAGCCACGGCCGCCCCCGGAACGGCTCTGGCCAAGGGCATCTACTCGCGGGTAACATCGCGTTTCATGAGCGCAGATCAGATGAACGTGGGCGAACTGCTCGCCGCGACGGTGCCGATGGCCCGGACCCTGAACCTCCAGTTCCTGGAGACCACTTCGGAGCGCGCGGTCGTCCGCCTCCCGGACCAGCCCGATTTCCACAACCACGTCGGCGGCCCGCACGCCGGTGCCATGTTCACCCTCGCCGAGTCCGCCAGCGGCGCCATCGTCCTGGCCGCCTTCGGCGACCAGCTCTCGCGCGCCGTGCCCCTCGCGGTGCGGGCCGAGATCGGCTACAAGAAGCTCGCCAAGGGCGTCGTGACCGCCACCGCCACCCTCGGGCGCCCGGCGGCGGAGGTCGTGGCCGAACTCGACGCGGGCGGCCGCCCCGAGTTCCCGGTCACCATCGCCATCCAGCGCGAGGACGAGGCCGTGACGGGCGAGATGACGGTCGTCTGGACCCTGCGCCCCAACGCCTAGGCGCCCGGCGACGAGGCCCCCGCCCCTGGAGGGTGGGGGCCTTCGCCGTGCCGGTCGGCCACGGCTGCGGCGATTGCGTCCGCCGGATCCGGACCCGGGGCGCCGGCCACCGGCGACGGACAGGGCGGGAACTCCGCAAACCGTGGCCGTGCGGCGGCTAGAGTCCCTCGCACGACGATGGAGGGGGTACCCGTGGCCAAGGTCAACATCAGCCTCGACGCCGAGCTCGTGGTGGAAGTGATGGTGCTCGCCGGGGTCGGATCGCCGCAGGACGCGGTGGAGGCCGTCGTACGGGACTACATCGCGCGCGGGCACCGCACCGAGGCCCGGGTGCAGCTCCAAGGCGAGCCCCGGCGGGACGCCGACAGCGTGTCCCAGCCGCCGCAGGGCTGAACCTCGGCGCGGCGGTGGCGCGGCTGAGGCGGCCCCGGCCGGGCGCGGCGCACAGTGGGCGGGGGAGCGGTCGGCGCGGACCGCTCCCGCCAACCCACGTCGCGGGAGAGCGTCATGAGCGAGGCCGTGTCCAGACGTTCCGCGATCCGGCTGCTCGGAGCGGTGGGCGCGGCCCTCGGAGCGGGCGGCTGCGCCGCGACCGTGCCGCCGGGCGTTGGACTGCGCGCGGACGCCGCCCCCGCCCCCGGGGGCCCCGCCGAGCCCGCGGACGGCGCCCGGATCGACAGCCTGATCGAACGGCTCACCCTCGACGAGAAGACCGCCCTGCTCCACGGCGACCGCGATCCGGCCTCCCTCGGCCAGTGCGGCTACCTGCCGGGCGTCCCGCGCCTCGGCATCCCCGCGTTGCGCCTCGCCGACGGACCCGCCGGCGTACGGGTCACGCGGCCCGCCACCGCGCTGCCCGCGCCGGTCCTGCTCGCCTCCGCCTTCGACCCGGCGCTCGCCCGCGAGTACGGCCGCGTCATCGGCCGTGAGGGCCGCGCGCTCGGCCAGGACGTCCTCCTGTCGCCCATGGCCAGCCTCATCCGCACCCCGTACGCGGGCCGGAACTTCGAGACCTTCGCCGAGGACCCGCGCCTCACCGCCGACCTCGTCGGCGAGATGGTCCGCGGGATCCAGGACGAGGGGCTCATCTCCGCCGTCAAGCACTTCGCCCTCAACAACCAGGAGCACGGCCGCGACACCGTGGACGTGGTGGTCGCCGAGCAGACCCTGCGAGAGACCGAGCTACGGGGCTTCGAGGCCGCCGTGGCCGCCGGCGCGGGCGCCGTGATGGCCGCCTGCAACAAGGTCAACGGCGTCTACGCCTGCGAGAGCACGCTGCTGCTCGACGAAGTGCTGCGCGGGAGCTGGGGCTTCGACGGCTGGGTGATGTCCGACGGGGACGCCACCCACAGCACCGTTGCCGCCATCGGCGCCGGACTCGACATGGAGATGCCCGGCGGCACCCACTTCGGCGGCCCGCTGCGCGAGGCGGTGCGCGGCGGCTCCGTCCCCGAGAGCGCCGTCGACCTCGCCGTGCGCCGGATCCTGACCTCCATGGACCGCTTCGGGCTGCTCGCGGCCCGGCCCGCCGCGCGTCCCTCGCGGGATGCGGCCGCCGGGGCGCGGGTCGCCCGCAAGGTGGCCACCGCCGGGGCGGTGCTGCTGCGCAACGAGCACGGCACCCTGCCGCTGACGGGCGCCGCAGCCCGCTCGATCGCCGTCATCGGCCCCACCGGCCAGGTGCCCTTCGTCGGTGGCGGCGGCAGCGCCCACGTCGTCCCCGACGGGGCGGCCGCCCCGTTCACCGCCATCCGCCGACGTGCCGGGAGCGGCTCCACCGTGCGCTACGCACTCGGCGAGGACCTGTACGGACGCCCCCTGCCGCCGACCCTGCTGACGCCCCCCGCCGACCTGGACGACCGGGCCGTGGACGCAGGGCGCGACTGGAGCCACGAGGGGGAGTTCCGGCTCACGGCGGACGACGAGTGGACCCTGGTCGTCCACTACACCGGCGAGCGGCCGGGCGTGCGCCTGGACGGCGAGGAGATGTTCCCCGTACGGCAGGGCGCGGCCGAGCACTACGCGGGCGGACTGCTCGGCTCGGCGCCCGACGGGATGACCGTCCGCCGCCGCACGCTCTCCCTCAAGGCGGGCACCCACCGGCTCGCCGTGACCGCTCGGGGCGGGGACAAGGGCCGGCGCTTCCGGCTGCGGCACATCACGAAGGCAGGCCGGGCCGCGGACCTCGCCGAGGCGGTGAACACCGCGAAGGCGGCCCGCAGCGTGGTCCTGTTCGCCTACGAGGACGCCACCGAGGGCAGCGACCGGACCACCCTGGCGCTCCCGGGCGGACAGGACGCGCTGATCGAGGCCGTCGCCGCCGCCAACCCCCGCACCACGGTCGTGCTCAACACTTCCGGCGGCACGGCCATGCCCTGGCTCTCCCGTACCGGGGCGGTCCTGCAGATGTACTACCCGGGGCAGGAGGGCGCGGGCGCCACCGCCGACATCCTCTTCGGGGACGTGGACCCGGGCGGCCGGCTCACCCAGACCTTCCCGGCGGACGAGCAGGCGACCCCGGTGGCCGGGGACCCGCTGCGCTACCCGGGCGTCGGCGGCCGCCAGGAGTACACCGAGGGCGTCCACGTCGGTCACCGCTGGTACGACGCGCAGCACGTGGCCCCGCTGTTCCCGTTCGGGCACGGGCTCTCGTACACGACCTGGCAGTACGAGAAGCTCACGGTCCGGCCGGAGCGCGGGGGCCTGCGCGTGGAGTTCACCGTCCGCAACACGGGCCGGCGCAAGGGCACCGAGGTGGCCCAGGTGTACGTCGGCCCGTCCGCGGAGATCACGCTCGACCAGCCGGTGCGCGCGCTGGCCGGCTACCGGCGGCTCACCCTCGCGCCGGGCGAGGCCCAGCGGGTCACCGTCGACATCGATGCCCGGGCGCTGTCGTCCTGGGACCCGGAGCAGCACGGCTGGGTGCTGGGTTCCGGCCGCCGGGAAGTGTTCGCGGGCCGTTCCTCGCGGGAACTCCCACTGAGGTCAAAGGCGGAAGTGAGGAGCCGATAGGCTGCCCGTTCGGCGTGTCACAGGGGGCGCGCCGGAGACGACACGGGAGGACGTACCGGTGCACATCCAGGAATGGCTGGAGACGATTCCGGCGGTCAGCATCTATCTCCTTGTGGGTCTGGTCATCGGGCTGGAAAGCCTCGGCATCCCGCTGCCGGGCGAGATCATCCTGGTCAGCTCGGCGCTGCTGGCCTCGCAGCACGGCGAGATCGACCCCGTCGTGCTGGGAATCTGCGCGACCACCGGGGCGATCGTGGGCGACTCGATCGGCTATGCGATCGGGCGCAGGGGCGGCAAGCCGCTGCTGGAGAAGCTGGGCCGGCGCTTCCCCAAGCACTTCGGGCCGGAGCACGTGGCCGTGGCGGAACGCTCCTTCGAACGCTGGGGCATGTGGGCCGTCTTCTTCGGGCGGTTCGTGGCGCTGCTGCGGATCTTCGCGGGGCCGCTCGCGGGCGTGCTGCGCATGCCGTACTGGCGGTTCCTGATCGCGAACATCCTCGGCGGGATCCTCTGGGCCGGCGGGACCACGGCCGTCATCTACTCGGTCGGGATCGTCGCCGAGCCGTGGCTGAAGCGGTTCTCCTGGCTGGCTCTGGGCCTCGCCGTACTGTTCGGGATCGCGGTGACGCTGGTGGTGCGCAGCCGTATGAAGAAGGCGGCCGCGGCGGCCGCCCCGGTGGAGCAGGCCGCCCCGGTGGCCGTCGCCGAATAGGCCGCCCGCCCCGGACTCAGGCGTCCGGGGTCACCGAGGCGCGGTGCTGCTCGGCCAGTTCCACGTACATGGCGGCGTTGACCGTGATGCCCTCGCGCTCCTCCTTGGTCAGCTCGCGCCGTACCTTGGCCGGGATGCCCGCGACCAGGGAGCCGGGCGGGACGACCATGCCCTGCGGGACCAGTGCCTGGGCGGCCACCAGCGAGCCGGCTCCGATCACCGCGCCGTTCAGGACGGTCGCGCCCATGCCGATCAGGCAGTCGTCCTCGACGGTGCAGCCGTGCACGACGGCGTTGTGGCCGATGGAGACGCGCTCGCCGATCGAGACCGGGAAGCCGGGGTCCACGTGGACCGTGCAGTTGTCCTGCACGTTGCTGTCGGCGCCGAGCGTGATCGGACCGCAGTCGGCGCGCAGGACCGCCGAGTACCAGACACTCGCGCCGGCGGCCAGGGTGACGTCGCCGACCACGACGGAGGTGGGTGCGGTGAAGGTCTTCGGGTCCACGGACGGCTGCCTGCCGCCGACACCCGCGATGAGTGCCTGCCCGTGCGTCGACTGATGCGTCATGATCGTTTCCCTCTGTTTCCGGATGCCGCGCTACCGGCACCGTAGGGCACGGGCCCGGCCCGACCGGCGATGGGGTGAAGATCACAGGATCGCGGCCCGGCCGACCGGCGCGCGGCGCACTACCGTTGCCGGGTGCCGAAGAACCAGAACACGTTCTCATCTCTGACGGTCCTGCGCCGCCGGCTGGCGAGCCGCGCGGTCCACGCGGGCTGGCGATGGATGCAGCGGGCCGGTGCGGTCACCGCGCAGACTCCGGGGCGGCTGCGGTTCGGCGCGATCGGCCACGGCACCCGGCTCGCCTTCCCGCAGGGCACGGTCTTCGGCGAACCCTGGATCCGGCTCGGCGACTACTGCATCATCGGCGAGCAGGTCACCCTGACCGCCGGGATGATGCCGGACCTCGACCTCGGCACGGAGCCGATGCTGGTCCTCGGCAACGGGGTGGTCATCGGGCGGGACAGCCACGTCATCGCCGACGCCCGGATCACCATCGGGGACGACACCTTCTGCGGCCCCGGCGTGTACATCACGTCCACGAACCACAGTTACGACGACCCGCACCAGCCCATCGGCAAACAGTGGCCGCGCAGTGCGCCGGTCGAGATCGGTCCCGGCTGCTGGCTCGGTACGGGTGCGGTCGTCCTGCCGGGCGCGCGGCTGGGCCGCAACGTCGTGGTGGCCGCGGGGGCCGTCGTACGGGGCGAGGTGCCCGACCACGCCGTGGTGGCCGGGGCGCCTGCGCGCGTCGTGCGGCGCTGGGAGCCGGAGACCGGCTGGCAGCCGCCGCTGCGCACTCCGGCGCCGGTACCGATCCCCGACGGGATGACCCCGGAGCAGCTGCGCGGGCTGGCGGAGCTGGCGGAGGCGGAGCAGTCCTGAGCTTCCGGGCTCTCAGCCCGCCGCAAGCAGGACCGTGCCGGCCAGGGCCAGGCCGGCGCCCGCCGCCTGGACGGGGCGCAGGCGCTCCTTCAGTACGGCGAAGGCCGCGAGCGCGGTGATCACCGGGTACAGCGAGGACAGTACGGCGGCCATGGTGACCGGACCGTTCTGGGCGGCCACGGAGTAGGTGCCGTTCGCCGCCACGTCGGCGAGGCCGACGAAGGCCAGCGCGGGCAGCAGTCCCCACAGGATCCGCGGGCCGGTGCCCGCCGGGAGCGCCGGGGTGCCGCGCCTGGTCTGGACCCACAGGGCGCCGCCGCCCACCGCGACATTGGTGACCCGCTGCACGAACAGCGCCAGGAACAGCCCGGTCACGGTGGTGGAGGCCTGCGCGATCAGGGTCATCACCGCGCCGAAGCCGAAGGCGGCGACCAGGGTGAGCACGACGGCCTGGCGCTGGACTGGCGCGCCGCGCAGCTCAGGGCCGCCCGCGAGGACGATGCCGACGACGGCCACCGCGATGCCCGCGAACTGGCCGAGGCCGGGCCGCTCGCCGAGGATCAGCCCGGCGGCGACCGGCACGACCACCCCGAGGGAGCCGAGCGGTGAGACCACGCCCATCGGGCCGAGGGCCAGTGCCTTGTAGAAGCTGAGCATGGCGACCGGCCCGACCAGGCCGGCTCCGACGGCGAACCACAGCTGCGGCCCCGCCTCCCGCCACGCGCCGGTGCCGAGCACGACCGCGCCGAGCACGACGACGGCGACGACCTGCGAGACGACGACCACCGTCAGCGCCGGTATCCGGCGGGTCACCAAACCGCCCCCGAAGTCGGCGAGGCCCCACAGCACGGCTGTGGCCAGGGCGAAGAGGGCGGTCATGGGCAGGCCTCGCAGTACGGTGCGGTGAAGGGCGGGGGTGCGGACAAAAGAACCCCAGCACCCCCACCGAGGTCAAACCGGCCGCCGCGGGCCAGGCGCCACTACTTCGACGACAGGGGCTGGAGCGCGGGGATCTCGATCGCCGGGCAGCGGTCCATCACCATGGCCAGCCCGGCCTCGCGGGTGCGGTGGAAGGCGGCCTCGTCGACCACGCCGAGCTGGAACCAGACGGCCTCGGCGCCGACGGCCGCCGCCTGGTCGGCGACCGGCCCCGCCAGCGCGCTGTTCACGAAGACGTCCACCACGTCCACCTTGAAGGGGATCGCATCCAGCGAGGGGTAACCGGCCTCGCCGTGCACCGTCTCCGCCTTGGGGTGTACGGGGATCACGCGCTTGCCGAACTGCTGGAGGACGCGGGCCACCCCGTAGGCCGCCCGGTCCTGGTTGTTCGAGAGGCCCACCACGGCCCAGGTGCCGCCCAGTTCGGTGAGGATCTTGCGGATGGTCGCCGGATCGCCGTACACGTGTGCCGCCTCCTGCTGCTCTGGAACCGCTCTTGTCGTCGTGCTGCTCCGGGATCAACGACGAGGACACCTGTCCGATTCCCCTTAGGGTGGAGCGGTGAAGGCAGACCAGTACGTGACGGTGTCCCGCGAGGGTGTGCACGAATCCGAGATCAACCGCTCGCGCTTCCTCTGCTCGCTCGCGCCCGCCGCGACCGAGCAGGAGGCGCAGGAGTTCGTCGCACGGATCCGCAAGGAGCACCCCACCGCCACGCACAACTGCTTCGCGTACGTCATCGGCGCCGACGCCTCCGTCCAGAAGGCCAGCGACGACGGCGAGCCCGGCGGCACCGCCGGGGTACCCATGCTGCAGATGCTCATGCGGCGGGACATCCGGTACGCCGTCGCCGTCGTCACCCGCTACTACGGCGGTGTGAAACTCGGCGCCGGCGGGCTGATCCGGGCCTACGGGGGAGTCGTCGGCGAGGCCCTCGACGAGCTCGGCACCGTCACCCGGCGCCGGTACCGGCTGGCCACCGTCACCGTCGACCACCAGCGCGCCGGCAAGATGCAGAACGACCTGCGATCCACCGGCCGCCTGGTACTGGACGTGCGTTACGGGGAGGCCGTCACGATCGAGATCGGCCTCCCCGAGGCGGACGCCCCGGCCTTCCGGGCCTGGCTCGCAGACATCAGCGCGGGGACCGCGGCCTTCGAGCTCGGCGGCGAGGCCTACGGCGAAGCCTGAGCCGGACGGTCACAGGGAGCCGAACAGCCGGTCGGCGTTGCGCAGCGCGTTGCGCCCGACCGCGTCACCGAGCCGCACGCCCGCCTCGTCGGCGGTGCGGCTGTGGATGCCCGAGTAGACCCGGGCGTCCACGTTGTCCAGGGTGAGCTGGCGCCAGCTGGTGTACGTGCGGCGAACACCGGGCGCGGTCGGGCTGGTGAACTCGAAGGGAGCGGTCCGCGGCCCGGCGAGCGCGTCCAGGACGGCCTGGGCGGCGCCCGCGTAGGTGGCGTGGCCGCTGGGGTAGTCGGGGTGGGCCGGAGTCTGGTGGAGCGGGGTCCAGAGGGGATCGGGGGCGATGGACCCGGTACGGATGGCCGTCACCGGCCGCCAGCGCAGGTAGGCGTACTTGCTGTCGGAGGTCGCGATCTGGGTGTCGACGAGGGCCGCGTGGAAGAGCGCGAGCAGTGCCGCCCGGTCGGCGGTCGAGCCGTGCGAGCGCGCCACGGCCACCCGCAGCGGCTCCGTGTAGAGGGTCAGTGAGGCCCCGTACCAGAAGTTCGCGGTCTCGGTCTGGCGCGGCGTACGGCTGTCGGCCGCGCCGTACGCGCGCACCTCGGCGAGGTCGGCCTTGTAGCGGCGGGAGTCCAGCGCGGGCGGCGGACCCAGCCGGAACTGGTCGGGACGCTCCAGCAGGAACGGCTTGGCGAGGCGGTTGCCGTACTGCACGGCCGGCGCGTAGCCGTCCGGGGTCGGCTGCCAGACCCCGGGGGCGGCGGCCGGAACGGTGAAGGGCGCGTTCACCGAGGCCGGGTCGAGGCCGTCGCCTGCGCGGGAGGCGAGTACCGCCTCGGCCTGCCGGGCCCCCGCCGCCACGCCCTGCGTCTCGGCCGGGCCGTCCGGGACCCGTTCGAGCGTGGCGGCCAGCGCCGCGTCGAGCTCGGCCTTGCGGGCGGGGGCGAGGCCGACCAGCGCGTCGTGCACGGCGGAGGCGACGGCGGCGTCCTGGAAGGGCGCTCGGGCGGCGCCGCCCGGAGCCTCACGTGTGGCGCGGGCGGCTGCGATCCAGCCGATCGCCCAGGTACGGCTGTTGGTGATCTGGGTGGGCGCGGCCGTGGCCGCGACGGTTTCGGCGGTGGTGTCGTACCAGTCCAGCACCACGGACCCGGACGCGGCCGCGGCCGGCTGCGGCGGCGCGGCGGCCGACGGCACGGCGGCGGTCACGGCGAGCAGGGCCGCGGACCCGGCCGCGAGCAGCACGGGACGGACACGAAGAGCGGGGGAGGGCGACATGCGGGCGAAGCTAGCCAGCGGCCGGGACCCGGTACAAGGGCACGAAGCCGCCGACGGAGTCCGGCCACAGAGGTTTCGCACCGGTGCCACGAGCCTGTAACACACGGGGCCGGCGAGCCGGCCGGGAACCGCGGGACGGCAGTACTCCTCCTGGAAGACGGGTTAGCCTGGAGGGTCGGTGCGGAGCCACGGAGGAGATCAAGCGTGCGGGTCGGAGCGGTCGAGTGAAGTTCCTGCACACCTCCGACTGGCACCTCGGCCGGTCGTTCCACCGCGTGAACCTGCTCGGAGCCCAGTCTGTCTTCGTCGACCACCTCGTCGAGACCGTCCGCGAGCGCGAGGTCGACGCCGTCCTCGTCGCCGGGGACATCTACGACCGGGCCGTGCCCCCTCTGCCCGCCGTCGAGCTGTACGACCAGGCCCTGCACCGGCTCGCCGAGCTCGGCGTCCCCACCGTGATGATCTCCGGCAACCACGACTCCGCCCGCCGGCTCGGGGTCGGGGCAGGCCTGATCGACCGGGCCGGGATCCACCTCAGGACCGACCCGGCCGGCTGCGCCGAGCCGGTGGTCCTGGCCGACGTACACGGCGAGGTGGCGCTGTACGGGCTGCCCTACCTGGAACCGGCCCTGGTCAAGGACGAGTTCAGCGCCGAGAAGGTGAGCCACGAGGCGGTGCTCGGCGCGGCCATGGACCGGATCCGGGCCGACCTCGCCGCCCGTGCGCCCGGCACCCGCTCCGTCGTCCTTGCCCACGCCTTCGTCACGGGCGGGCAGGCCAGCGACAGCGAACGCGACATCACCGTCGGCGGGGTCGAGGCCGTGCCCGCCTCCGTCTTCGACGGAGTGGACTACGCCGCCCTCGGCCACCTCCACGGCTGTCAGACGATCAACGAACGGGTCCGGTACTCCGGCTCCCCGCTCGCCTACTCCTTCTCCGAGGCCGACCACCGCAAGAGCATGTGGCTGATCGAGCTGGGCGCCGAAGGGGAGATCACCGGCGCCGAGCGCGTCGACACCCCCGTGCCGCGGCCCCTCGCCCGGCTGCGCGGCACCCTCGACGACCTGGTCGCGGACCCGGCGCACGCCGCGTACGAGGACGCCTGGGTCGAGGCCACGCTCACCGACCCGGTCCGCCCCGACGACCCCATGGCCAAGCTCGCCGCCCGCTTCCCGCACACCCTCAGCCTCGCCTTCGACCCCGAGGGCCGCGAGGAGGGGACCGGCGCCTCCTACGCCCAGCGGCTCAAGGGCCGCAGCGACCAGGAGATCGCCGAGGACTTCGTCGCCCACGTACGCGGCGGCGGCCACGCGGACGAGGCCGAGCGCGCCGTCCTGCGGAGCGCCTTCGACGACGTACGGGCCGACGACAGCCGTCAGGAGACCCACCGATGAGGCTGCACCGGCTCCGAGTCACCGCCTTCGGCCCCTTCGCCGAGCCCCAGGAGATCGACTTCGACGCGCTGTCCGGCGCCGGGATCTTCCTGCTCCACGGACCCACCGGCGCGGGCAAGACCTCCGTGCTCGACGCCGTCTGCTACGCCCTCTACGGGTCCGTCCCCGGCGCCCGCCAGGCCCCCGGCACCAGCCTGCGCAGCGACCACGCGGACGCCGGTACCCCGACCGAGGTCGCCCTCGAACTCACCGCGGGCGGCCGCCGCCTGGAGATCACCCGGCGTCCCGAACAGGACCGGCCCAAGAAACGCGGCACCGGCACCACCAAGGACAAGGCGCAGAGCTGGCTGCGCGAGCACACCGGCGAGGGCTGGCAGCCGCTCAGCCGCTCCCACCAGGAGATCGGCGAGGAGATCGAGCAGCTGCTCGGCATGAGCCGCGAGCAGTTCTGCCAGGTGGTGCTGTTGCCGCAGGGGGAGTTCGCGAAGTTCCTGCGCGCCGACGAGGCGGCCCGCGGCCGGCTGCTCGGCCGGCTCTTCGACACCCGCCGCTTCGCCGCCGTCGAGGCACTGCTCGGCGAACGCCGCCGGGCCGCCGAGGCCAAGGTGCGCGCCGGGGACGAGAGGGTGCTCCACACCGCGCAGCGGCTCGCCCAGGCCGCCGGGGACAGCGCCGACCTGCGGGCCTGGCCGCTGCCCCGGCACCAGCCCGGCGACCCGGGGCTCGCCGCGGCGATCCGCGCCTGGGCCGCCGTCGCCCGCTGCTCGGCGCGGGAGCGGCTGGGCGTCGCCGAGTACGCGCTGGCCGCCGTCGAGGGCCGGCACGCGGCCGCTCGCCGGGCCGCCGAGGAGGCGAGGGAACTCGACCGGCTCCAGCGCCGGCACGCGGAGACCGCCCGCCGGGCAGCCCTGCTCGCCGCGGCGGAGCCCGACCGGGAGCGGGTGCGCGCGCTCCTGGACCGGGCCCGGCGGGGCGCTCTGGTCGCTCCCGCCCTGGAACTGCGCGGCGCGGCGAACGCCGCGCACCTGGCCGCCGCGCACGCCGAGAGCGCCGCCCGGGCCGACCTCCCGCAGCAGCTGCGGGAGGCGGGCACCGATCAGCTGGCCGCCGTCGAGCAGCGGCTGCGCGAGGACCTCGGCGCGCTGGGCGCCGCCCGCCGGGCCGAGCAGCGCAGCGCCGAGATCGGCCGCGAGCGGGCCGACCTGGAGCGCGAGGCCCGGGCCGCCGAGGACCAGCACCAGGAGTCCGCCGAGTGGCTGGCGCGCTGGGAGGCCACCCGGGCCGCCCTGCACGAGCGCGCGGACGCCGCCCAGCAGGCCGCGACCCTGGCCGAGCAGCTCGCCGGCAAGCTGGAACCCGCCCGGATGCACCTGAACGCCGCCCGCCGGCGCGACGAGCTGGCCGCCGCCGTGGAGCGCGCCGCGGGCGAACTGCTGTCCGTGCGCGAGGAGTCGACGGCCGCCCGGGAGCGCTGGCTGGAGCTCAAGGAGGCCCGGCTGCGCGGGATCGCCGCCGAACTCGCCGAGGCGCTGGTGGCGGGGGAGGCCTGCACCGTGTGCGGATCCGCGGAGCACCCCGCCCCGGCCCGCCCGGCCCCCGGCCATGTGGACCGCGCCGCCGAGGACGCCGCCCACGCCCTCTTCGAGCGGGCCGAGGAGGCCCGGGCCGCCGTCGAACGCCGGCTCGCCGCCGTGGAGGAGGCCCGCGCCGAGGCCGCGGCCGCCGCGGGGGACGCCACCACCGACGAACTCCTCACCCTGACCTCGGACCTGAGCTCCCGGCACGCCGCCGCCCACGCCGCGGCCGCCGGACTGCACGCGGCCCGTGAGCAGCTCGCCCGCGCCGAGCGGGAGCACGCGGCGCGCAGCGCGGACCGGCTCGCCGCCGCCGAGCGCGCCGCGGCCAGGGTCTCGCGCCGCGAGGCCCTGGACCGGGAACAGGCCTCGCTGGAGGCGGAGCTCGCAGCCGTACGGGGCGACGCACCCACCGTCGCGGCCCGCGCCCGGATCCTGGAGGACCGGGTCCGCATGGTCTCGGCGGCCGCCGCCTCGCTGCGCCGGGCCGAGACCACCGCCGCCCGGCTGAAGGAGGCCGACGACCAGCTCGCCGACGCTGCCTTCAAGGCCGGCTTCGACACCATCGGGGCCGCTGCCGACGCAGTGCTCCCGGAGTACGAACGCACCGCGCTCCAGCGCCGGATGGACGCCTGGCAGGCGGAGGAGGCCATGCTGGCGGACCGCCTCGGCGAGGCGGACACGGCCGCGGCGGCAGCCCTGCCCCCGGCCGCGCCGGAGGAGGCCGAGGCGTATGCGGCCCAGGCCGCGGCGAAGCTTCGTACCGCCGGATCCGCCTTCGACGCGGCCCGCGTCCGGTGCGCCGAGCTCGACCGGCTCTCCCGGCAGGCCGAGCAGGAACTGCGCGCCCTGGGCCCGCTGCGCGACGCCTACGACCGGGTGGCCCGGCTGGCCGGACTCACTGCGGGCACCTCCGCCGACAACGAGCGCAAGATGCGGCTGGAGGCGTACGTGCTGGCCGCCCGCCTGGAACAGGTCGCCGCCGCCGCGACGGTACGGCTGCTGCGCATGTCCGGCGGCCGCTACACCCTGGTCCACTCCGACGCGCGGGCGAGCGGACGGGGCCGTTCCGGCCTCGGGCTGCACGTCGTCGACGCCTGGACCGGCAGCGAGCGCGACACCGCGACCCTGTCGGGCGGCGAGACCTTCTTCGCCTCGCTCGCGCTGGCGCTGGGCCTGGCCGACGTGGTCACCGACGAGGCGGGCGGCATGCGGCTGGACACCCTCTTCATCGACGAGGGCTTCGGCAGCCTCGACGACCAGGCGCTGGACGAGGTGCTCGACGTACTGGACTCGCTGCGCGAGCGGGACCGCAGCGTCGGCATCGTCAGCCACGTCGCCGACCTGCGGACCCGGGTGCAGGCCCAGTTGGAGATCGTCAAGCAGCGAGGGGGGTCGGTGGTGCGCCACCGCACGGCGGCGCTCACGGACTGAGGTCACGGACCGAGGTCACGGACCGAGGTCACGGACTGAGCAGCCGCCGGGGGAGCGGGGACGAGTACACGATGCTCGTGGTCACCGGGCCGAGGCCCGCGATCCGACCCGTGATCTCCTCCAGGTGCGCCATCGAGCGGGCGGCGACCTTCAGCACGAAGCAGTCGTCACCGGTGACGTGATGGGCTTCGAGGATCTCGGAGGTCGCGTCGAGGAAGTCGTGGAACGGCTTGTAGTTGCCGTGCGGATAGCGCAGCCGGACCAGCGCGAGGATCGACTTGCCGAGCTTCTCCGGGTCCACGACCGCCGTGTAGCCGGTGATGATGCCGGTCTCCTCCAGGCGTCGGACGCGCTCGGTGACGGCGCTCGCGGACATCGACACGGAGCGGGCGAGCTCGGTGAAACTGGCGCGGCCGTCCCGCTGGAGGGCTTCGAGGATCCGCCAGTCGGTGGCGTCAGGGGAATAGTCGGTCATCTGGCAGGTCTAGCAGGGGATTCCCCGGTCGGGCAAGGAAAAGGCCGGGGAAAACCACTTCCGGAGATGATCAACAGATCGTAGATTTTTGGCCATGACGACGACTCGGAACACCGCGACCGCCTCCGCCTCCGCCAACCCCGTGCTGCGCGTACCGCCGGCCGCTCCGGCCGCGGCCGCCGCCTACTTCGCGGCCAGCCTGGCCTTCCACGCTGACGTGTCGGACGTCGCCGCCGCCTTCAAGGCCCACCGCGAGCAGGGCGCCGAACTCGGCTTCCAGCTGATCGACTCCCGCTCCACGCCCTCCTGGGACCAGGCCCACGTACCCGGCGCCGTCCACCTGCCCACCGCCCTCATCCCCGAGCAGGCCGAGCGGCTCCTCGACAAGAACGTCCCCGTGGTGACGTACTGCTGGGGTCCCGGCTGCAACGGCGGGGCCCGCTCCGCGCTGGCCCTGGCCGAACTCGGCTTCCAGGTCAAGGAGATGCTCGGCGGCATCGAGTACTGGATCCGCGAGGGTTTCGAGGTCGAGACCTGGCAGGGCAGCCAGCAGCGCGCCGAGGCCGACCCGCTGACCGCCCCCACCGACTCGGACGACTGCGGCTGCTGAGCGTGGACGGACGGAAACACGGAACGGGCCGCTCCTCGCTGATCGCCGCTCGGCGGCGGGCGGCGGGCGGTCCGTTCCGTGTCGTGGATCAGAGCCTCGACAGCTCGTCCACCAGGTCGTCCAGCCCCAGCGAACCCTGCGACAGCGCCGCCATGTGCCAGGCCTTCAGGTCGAAGGAGTCGCCGTGCGCGGCCCGGGCGTTCTCCCGGCCGAGCAGCCAGGCGCGCTCGCCCAGCTTGTACCCGATGGCCTGTCCCGGCATCGACAGATAGCGGGTCAGCTCGCTCACCACGAAGTCCGCAGGCCGGCCGCTGTGCAGGCCGAAGAACTCCTGCGCGAGATCGGGCGTCCACGTCTCGCCGGGGTGGAACGGCGAGTCCGCCGGGATCTCCAGACCCAGGTGCATGCCGATGTCCACGATGACCCGCGCGGCACGCATCATCTGGCAGTCCAGGTAGCCCAGGCGCTGCTCGGCGTCCTTGAGGTAGCCGAGCTCGTCCATCAGCCGCTCCGCGTACAGCGCCCAGCCCTCGCAGTTGGCGCTGACCCAGCCGACGGTGGCCTGGTAGCGGGAGAGCTGGTCCGCGACGTGCGTCCACTGCGCGAGCTGGAGGTGGTGGCCCGGAACGCCCTCGTGGTACCAGGTGGAGACCAGGTCGTACACGGGGAAGCGGGTCTGGCCCATGGTGGGCAGCCAGGTGCGGCCCGGCCGGGAGAAGTCCTCCGAGGGGGAGGTGTAGTACGGGGCCGCGGCGCCGCCCGGAGGGGCGATGCGGGACTCCACCTTGCGGACCCGCTCGGCGAGTTCGAAGTGGGTGCCGTCGAGGTTCTCGATGGCCTCGTCCATGATGCCCTGCAGCCAGGCCTGGACCTCGTCCACGCCCTCGATGTGGGTGCCGTGCCCGTCGAGGTGCCGCAGCGCCTCCCAGGGCCCGGCGCCCGGCAGGATCTTGGCCGCCTCGGTCTTCATCTCGGCCAGCAGGCGGTGGTACTCCGACCAGCCGTAGGCGTACGCCTCGTCCAGGTCCAGGTCACTGCCGTTGAAGTACCGCGACCAGCGGGCGTACCGCTCGCGGCCCACGGTGTCCGGCCGGCCCGCGACGGCCGGGGCGTACACCGTGCTCATCCAGTCGTGCAGTTCGGCGACGGCGTCCGTCGCGGCGGCGGCCGCCTCGTCCAGTTCGGCGCGCAGGGCGTCCGGGCCGCCGGAGGCGAAGTCCGTGAAGAAGGCCGGCTCGTCGGCGTCCTGGCCGGCCCAGGTGGCGAGCTGGCCGATCATGGTGGTGGTGGCGCGCGGACCGCCGTACAGGCCGCGGTCCAGACCGAGGCTCAGGCTCTCGCGGTAACCGTCGAGGGCGGCCGGGACGGCGCGCAGCCGCTCGGCGATCGCCGCCCAGTCCTCGTCGGTGTCGGCGGGGGTGAGGGTGAAGACCTCGCGGATGGAGTGCGCGGGGCTGTGGATGTTGCTGACCGCGCGCAGGTCCTCGTCGGCCTCGTGGACCGCGAGCTCGGCGGTGAGGCGTTCGCGCAGCAGGCGGGCGCAGCGGCGCTCGGCGTCGCTGTCGGCACCGGGCAGTCGCTCCGCGGCGTCGAGGCGGGCGAGGGTGGTGCGGGCGAGGTCGGCGACGGCCGCGCGGCCGGCCGGGGAGAAGTCCGGGAGTTTGCCGGAGCTCGCGGCGACGCCCAGGTACGTACCGGTGATCGGGTCGAGGGTGATGAGGTCGTCGACGTACGCGTCGGCCACCTGGCGGGGCAGCCGGTCGCTGCCGTTGTGGAAGATCTCTGACATGTCGCCATCTTCGTACGGGAGACGGGCCATGTCATCACCGTTTGGCGCCAGCCTGCTGACGTATATGCGGAGCCGTGACCTCCGACGACCCGGTCCCCCCGGTGCGGGCGAGGGGGACCGGGCGGGGACCGGGGGCCCGGTCAGTGCTGGTGGCGCGGGGCCTGCTGCGCGTGGGGGTCGTACGGGAGCCGGGAGCTGACCGGGGTGGCGTCCAGCCGGGCCGTGATCACCAACGTCCCCTCCTCGATCTGGTAGTCGAGGGGCAGGCCGAGGCCGCGCATGGCGGCGACCATCGCGGTGTTGGAGGCTTGCGTGACGGCGTAGACGCTGTCGCAGCCGGCTTCGACGGCCATCGCGACGAGCCGTCGCAGCAGCTCGGAGCCGATGCCGCGGCGCTGCCAGTCGTCCTCGATCAGCAGCGCGACCTCGGTCTCGTCCCCGTCCCACAGCAAGTGGCCGAGGGCGACGAGCTTGCCGGAGGCGGTGGTGGCGGCGAGGGTGCGGCCGAAGCGGGGGCTCAGCAGGTGGCCGAGGTAGCGGTCGGCGTCGGCGACGGGGCCGTGGTAGCGCAGGCCGAGGGTGCGCTCGGAGCAGCGGTCGTGCATCGCGCGGGCCGCCGCCTGGTCGGATCCGTCGGCGCGGCGCACGGTGATCTCGTTGCCCTCGGGCAGGGTCAGCACGTCCTGGCTGCGCGGCACACGGGGGCCGAGCCGGGCGTCGAGCTCGACCAGGGCGCGGGCGCGGGCGAACTCGGTCGGGGTGAAGGGCAGGTAGGGCCGCTCCACGGTGATCGCGCCGCCGGAGGGGTCGCGCAGCCGCATGACCGTGGCCTCCAGGACCCCCTCGACCGGGGCGTCGGCGGCGGCGTTGGGACGGCCGGAGAGCGTGGTCGCCGGGATCGAGTGGATCGTGCAGCGGCCCAGCAGCTGGCGCAGCGAGAGCGGGAGTTCGGCGGCGTCCAGGGCGGTGCGGGTGGCGAGGCCCAGGACCCGGGTCGGGGTGTCGACCAGGTCGTGCGCGTCGGCACGCTCGATCCACGTGCTGCTGCCGCCGGCCTGGGCGACGGCGCGGGTGAGCTCGGCGGAGGGCAGTTGCTGCGGGGCGCGCAGCAGGAACTCGTCGACGGTGCCGCCCTCGGGGAGCGGGTGCGTCTGGAGGGTCAGGATGTCGACAGAGTTGAGGGCGAGGGCGGTGCAGAGCGCGGCCAGGGAGCCGGGCTCGTCACGGACGGTGGTGCGCATCCGCCACAGCACGGTGGTGGCGGCGCTCGTGCCGGGACCGGCGGTGGCGGCGGCGGACGGCGTCGGATCCGTCGGCGCTGTGCTCACCGGCGGGGGCGCATGGCTGTGGCGACGCGCCCACCAGATGTGGAAAGCCGCGGTGACCAGGAGTGCGAGGGCCGAGGCGACCAGCATGATCGGGCCCCTCGGACCGTGCACGACGAGGTTGGCGATGCCGTCGGCGACAGCGACGGCGCAGAAGAGCGCGGCGAGCTCGACGACGTCGCGGCGCCAGTGGTGGCGGTGGGGACGCTGGGCAGAGACAGGGTTACGTTCAGTCATGCACACCACTGTGGCGCAGGGGTGTTGCGTGATCGCGAACGATCTGTGACCGATTGGTTAAGTGTCCATCTGGCCGATTTCACCCGGTTTTCTGGCTTTTTCCCATGCCCGGGAGCCGGGAAGCCCGGGAGCCGGGAGGCCGAAAGACCGGGTGGCCAGGTGGGGCGCCGCTGGTGTCTGCCGCCCGCGTCCTGCCGTCTATTGGCCCACGCGGCCGGGCTGGAGCGTCCGGGTGAACAGTACGCCGCCTCCTTGGCGCCGCAGCCGGACGGTGAGTTCCCCGCTGCCGGCGTCGATGTCGACCTCGCCGTAGTACGGAGGGTTCTCGGAGGGCGACATGTTGGCGACGGACGCCGACTGGACGTAGGCCGTCTGCGGGCCGAAGGTGGCGTCGAGCCGCCCGGACGGGAAGCCGCCCGCGCCGACCGGGCCGGAGACGAACTCCCAGAAGGGTGCGAAGTCGGTGAAGGCCGCACGCTCGGGCGCGTAGTGGTTCGCGGCCGTGTAATGCACGTCGGCGGTGAGCCAGAGGGTACCGGTGATGTGCTGGTGCTTGATGTGACGGAGCAGTTCGGCGATCTGGAGCTCGCGGCCCAGCGGGGCGCCGGGGTCACCCTGGGCCACGGCCTCGAAGTTCGCGGCTCCGTCGGGGACGACGATGCCCAGCGGCATGTCGGCGGCGATGACCTTCCAGGTGGCGCGCGAGCGGGAGAGCTCGCGCTTGACCCACGCCAGCTGCTCGGGGCCGAGGATGCCGATGGGGTCCTCGGTCTGGGTGCCGGGGGAGTTGGCGTCTCGGTACGTACGCATGTCGAGGACGAAGACGTCGAGCAGCGGGCCGTAGCGCATCACGCGGTACATCCGGCCCTCCGCGCGGCCGCCGCGCAGGTCGGTGACGGGGAAGTACTCGCCGAAGGCCTGGCGGGCACGGGCGGCGAGGGTGTCGGCTTCCTTGACGGTGTAGCGGGGGTCCTCGATCAGCTGGCCCGGGTACCAGTTGTTGCGCACCTCGTGGTCGTCCCACTGGGCGAGGACCGGGACCTGGGCGTTGAAGTCGCGCAGGTTGCGATCGAGCAGGTTGTAGCGGAAGTTCCCGCGGAACTCGGCGAGGGTCTCGGCGACCTTCGACTTCTCCTCGGTGGTGACGTTGCGCCAGACGGTGCCGTCGCGCAGGGTGACGGAGGACTGGATGGGCCCGTCGGCGTAGATCGTGTCCCCGCTGAAGAGGAAGAAGTCGGGGTCGCGCAGCCGCATTTCATCGAACACGCGGTAGCCGCCGAGGTCGGGGTTGATGCCCCAGCCCTGGCCCGCCAGGTCGCCCGACCACAGGAAGCGCACGTCATGGCGGCGGGAGGCGGGCGTGGTGCGGAAGGTGCCGTGGACCGGCTCGCCCGTACGGCGCGGATCGTCGGGGTCGGCCAGGACGACCCGGTAGTGGATCTGCTGCCCGGGCGGGAGGTCGCGCAGGACGGTGGTGCCGGTGAAGTCGCCGGACGGGCCGAGCAGCGGGCCGCGGTGGCGGCGTACGGCGTAGCGGAACGCCTCGCTCGGGGAGGTCTCGACGTACATCCGCGCCGGGCGGTCGGCGCGGGTCCAGACGGTGGCCGAGTGGGCGGTGATCTCGCCGGACTGGACGCCCCAGAGCGCATTCGGCCGGCCCGAGCGGGCCAAGGCGGGGGCGGCGAGCGCCGGAGCGGCGAGCAGCGCGGAGGACAGGGCGAGGGAACCGCCGATGAGAGTCCGTCGGGTGTGCGGTGTCGATGCCATCGGTGCTTCTCCAGAGGCCGGCGAGGACGGGCCGTACCAGAGTGCCGCCGCACCCCGGCCCGGCCACGTCGGCCACGCGAACCGCGGATGAACAGCCGTCAGCGCACGGCGGACAGCGGGGTTGGCGGCCTCCGGTCAGGCGGCCAGGCCGGTCGCCGTGCTCGCGGCCGTGTCCAGGATCACCCGGGAGACGAGCGCCGGATCGTCGCTCATCGGGACGTGACCGCAGCCCGGGAGGCGGACCAGCCGGGCGTCGGGGAGGGTGTGCTTGGCGCGTACGCCCTGGCGGCGCAGGAGCAGCCGGTCGCGGGTGCCCCAGGCGATGGTGACCGGCAGGCCGGGCACGTCGTCGGTGAACCGTACGGAGCCGCCCGCGGCCAGCGTCTCCTCGAAGCCGGTGGCATCGCGCAGGGCGAGCGTCTCGGCGACCACGGCCTCGGGCGAACGGCGGGCCGGGCGGGCGTAGATGGTGCCGGTGAGCGCGGCCCGGCCGACGGCGCTGCGCGAGAGCCGCTCCAGCGCGGGGCGGGGCAGCGTCCTGGCGCCTGTGCGCATCGCGAGGAGGGCGGCGAAGGCGTAGCGGCGTTCACCCTCGGTCCAGAACCCGGCGGGGGACAGCGCGGTGACCGAGCGGACCAGGCCGGTGCGGCCCATTTCGAGCGCGAGCAGGCCGCCGAGCGAATTGCCCGCCACGTGCGGGCGCTCGACGCCGAGTGCGGCGCACAGCGCCCCGAGCGCCGGAGTGACGGTGGCCAGGTCGTACGGGACCCCCGCGGGCAGCGGCTCCGAGGCGCCGAAGCCGGGCAGGTCGACGGCGATCACATCGTGTTCGACGGCCAGGATGTCGGTCACCGGGTGCCAGGCCTGGAGGTGGTGACCGATGCCGTGCAGCAGGAGGAGCGGTTCGCCCGCGCCCTTGCGCTCGTAGGAGACGGTGGCGGTGCGCGGGCCCAGCGGCGAATCGATCGTGAAGGAGACCGTGGCGGTCATGCTGCTCCTCGTCGGGTGAACGCGTGTGAGACAGGCTGTCAGTAGTTCCCGCCGCCATGATTACCGTCTGGTAGCCCTTGACTACAAGGCTTTGGGGCACACGAGAACATCCCGTGAACGGCTTGATACATATGCCCGGTCTGCCCGGCGTGGGGGCGAGCATTGGTCTTGACCAAGGGGGTGCGCCGTCCTATCGTCGCAGGGATAGTGCAGGAACCTTTAATAAACAAAGGCGCGGAACTGCCGCCGGAAACACACGGCGAGTGCGGCGATGGCAGGAGGAGTCAGGGTGGGGACCACGCAGCTCGAAACGGTGCCGGAGCCGAAGTACTGGCACCTCAAGACAGTCCTCAGCGAGGCGCTCGACCAGGACTTCGCCGTCGGCGAGGTGCTTCCCAACGAGCGTGAACTCGCCGCCCGTTTCGGAGTTGCCCGCGCGACCCTGCGCCAGGCGCTGGAGCAGCTGGAGCTCGAAGGCCGACTGCAGCGGCGTCGCGGCGTCGGTACGACCGTCGCCCCGCCGCGCGTCGGTGTCGCCGTCGGCAGCGCGCAGCACGGCTGGCCCGGCGAGAGCGTCGACGGCTGGGAGCCGGTGGACGCGGTCGAGGGTCTGCCGCCGACCGCGGTCCGTGGGCTCCTCGGTACGGGCGGGGCTTTCGCCGCCGACCAGCCCGTCCACACGGTGCGCCGGACCCGGGTCACCCAGGGCCAGGTCGTCGCCGCCGAAATGCTCTACGTCCCGGCCGACTCCGTGCCCGGCCTTCCCGCCATCGAGGCGCCGGCCGGACCCGCGCGCGCCCGGGCCGTCCTGCGTGAGCTGCAGCGGCTGGTCCTGGACGGCCAGGACCGCTCCGTGGAGCTCGGCTCCGCCCGCGCCGACGACGCCAAGGAGTTGGACCGCCTGCCCGGCGCCCCGGTTCTCCTGGTCACCACCCGGTACTTCACTGCCGCCGGCACCGCCGCGGTCTCGGTGGCCACCTACCGAGCCGACACGTGCCGCCTGACCTTCGGCGACTCGGGCGACGTCGAGATCACCGACGAGCCGCGCGTCGCTTCCTGACCCGCACCGCCCGGCTTCCGGCCCGTACAGCTCGGATTCCGGCCCGATCGCTCGGCTTCCGGACCGTACAGCTCGGCTCCCGAACGACCCGGCCGGTTCCCGCTGGTCCTGCGCGGCCGCCGCCCCGCACCACTGCCTGCCGTTCCGAATCGCCCGTGCGGCGCCTTCCGAGGCGCCGCACGGGCGGTTCGTGGCCTCAGCGGCGGCGGGTCGTGACCGTCTTCTCCACCGCGAAGAGCTCTTCCTCCACGTGGTCCAGCGCGAGCCGCAGCGCGCCGGTGGCCACCGCGGCCTCACCGAGGAGGGACAGGGCCACCCTCGGCGGGCGCAAGCAGTAGCGCTCCAGCTCCTGGCGCAACGGTTCCAGGATCCCGTCCAGGCCGGCCGCCCAGCCGCCGACGACGACCAGCTCCGGATCCATCGCCAGGACCAGCGCCGCCACGTCGTGCACCAGCCGCTGGATGAACCGCTCCACGGCGGCCACCGCCCGCTCGTCGCCCCGCCGGGCCATCGCGAAGACCTCGGCCACGGCCGGCTCGTCCAAGGGATGCAGCGGTTCGCCGGTGGTGGAGAGCAGTTTCTCGGGGGTGGCCTCCCGGCCCAGCAGGTGCAGCGCGCCGATCTCGCCGGCCGCGCCGCCGAAGCCCCGGTGCAGCCGGCCGCCGATCAGCGAGCCCGCGCCCGGGCTGAGCCCCGCCATCACGAACACCATGTCGTCGGTGTCCCGCGCGGCCCCCTTCCAGTGCTCGGCGACCGCCGCCGCGTTGGCGTCGTTCTCCACCTGCACCGGGCAACGGAACGAGCGCCGCAGCCGTTCCCCGAGCGGCAGCCCGGTCCAGCCGGGCAACGCCGTGCCGAGGCGCACCGTGCCGTCCGCCTCCACGATGCCGGGGCTGCCGACCCCGACCGCCCGCAGGGAGTCCCGCGGCACGCCGGCCCGGCGCAGCAGGTCCGCGACCGCCGCCCGTACCCGCTCCAGTCGCTCGTCGGCCGAAGCCGCCTCGGCGACGTCCTTGGTACCCGCGCCGATGACCCGGCCGTCCAGCCCGGAAAGCAGTACCGCGATCCGGTGCGAGCCGATCTCGATGCCCAGCAGGTGTCCCGCCTCGGCCCGGAACCGGAACCTGCGCGCGGGACGCCCCTGTCGTCGCGCGCCCTCCTCGGCATCGGCCTCGACGACGAGTCCGGTCCCCATGAGCCCCTCGACGACCCCTTCGACGGTCGGCCGGGAGAGCCCGGTCACCCGTGTGAGATCGGTGAGGGTCGGCGATTCGGCAGCGCGCAGTGCCCGGAGCACCACGGCTGAATTGATCCGCCGGAGCAGAGAGGGGTCCCCGCCGGTCAGCTGCCCCAACGTGTGTCCTCCCAGCTGGCGAGCCTGTCAGCCGGATCGTACTGCCCACCCGCCAAGACGGCGAGAAGCGGCCCCCCATCGGCCGGAATCAGCCCCTCCCCTCAGCTTGCAAGGTTTAACCTGCGGCGCGGGGGGCCTGCTCTCCGGCAGGGATGAAGATGGCTACGTAGTCCTCGAACGCCTCGCTGAGTCCCCATTCCTTGCGGGCCATTGCGGCTTCGTACCGGGCTCGGGAGTTCTCTCGGCCCCTGGCGTAGACGTGAACCGTGTAGATCGTCGCTGGGTGAAGCGTCAGGGTTGGGGCGAACCCCTGGTTACCCGGAAGCCAGCCCATCGCCGGCGTGGCAGGGCCGGTGGTGGGGCCGGAGATTCCCATCCGGCCTCCGTAGATGGGCCGGTACAGCCAGGAACCGAGCGATTGCCATTGTTCCGTCTGCTGCTCAGGCTCGGCCTCGGCTGCCATGAGGGTTACCCAGGCATCGTGTGCCTGGACGCGACTGACGACGGTGAGCATGCCGGGTGTGACGATCACGGGCTCGTCGGTATGAAAGTCCGGCAGATTGTCGACACTCTCGAATCCCTCCTCGATGTGCTCGGCAATGTAGAAGTGCGAGTACTCGATACCGACGACACCGCTGACTATGTCCATCTCCGGACCCTACGTGCCGATCGAATCGCTGGAGGCGGAGTTTGTTCGTCGGGGTTTGGTGCGGACGTTGTGGTGTGCGGGTCGTGTGTAGGACTCGCCGGTGGCGAGGACGCGTCCGACGTCGTGGCGGGTGGCGGGTGGCGGGCTGTCGGTTCTTCGAGCCGAGCGGGCGGCCGGGGCCGGGCTTGGTGGGTATTGGTGCACCCGCTGGCGTGCCTGTCTTCGCACGGAGGTTACTGAACCCCCCGCCGGGCCCGGGCGGGGGTGAGCCTGTTCGGTTCGGCCGGCCGCTCCCAGGGACGGCGGAGGTCCCGCGCGACCGGGACGGGCTAGGCGGAGCTGGGCGTGTGCGGCCAGGACGAGCCAGGTCCAGCGGTCGGCCGCTTGTGAGTCCCGCAGGCGGGGCCGGGTCCAGCCGAGAGTCTGCTTGAGCAGACGGAACGTGTGCTCAACGTCGAACCTGCGCAGGAACGACTGCCAGCACCGGTCGACGTCGTGCGTGGCGGCGCCGTAGCCCGACCACCACAGCCAGACGGGCTTGTTCACCCCGCCGCTGGGCAGTTTCGCGACCGACAACCTGATCACGGTGCCCTCAATGAGGGGCAATGGTCCCTCGTGGTGCCCCAAGCGGCCCGGCGGGTGAGCCGGGGGTGGAGCCGGTCCCAAGCCTGGGCGGTTGCGGTCCCGTAGCGGTTGGTGTTGGTGACGGTGACCGCGGTGGCTTCGCCCCACGTGGCCGGGTCACCGAAGGCGAACTCGCCTCCGTGCTTGGGCGGGCGGCCGCCTTGCGGCGGGCAGATCCACGGCACCGGGACGCGCTTGCGCGTCACTCGGTCCGAACGGAGCCGCCCCAGCACCTCGACAGGAAGACCGGCCAGGAGATGGGCGATACGGGGTGCGTCGTATCCGGCGTCGAGGACGACCAGGACGTTCGGGTCACCGTCCCGCCACTGGCCAGCTCCCACGAGGCGTTCGACGACGTCGCGTACTTGGTCGGCGGTGACCGCGGCCAGGTCGGCGCCGGGCTCCAGCCGGATCGCGTCCAGCAGCGCGGTCCACGAGGTCCGGCCCGTCTCCAGCGCGGCGACGATCGAGTACGGCCGGCCGGGCACCATCTGGTGCTTGCCCAGGCCCCGACCGAAGGTGGGGCAGAACGAGCGGTCCGAGCATGTGTCGGCGTCCGGCCGCAGCCACGGAGACACGTCTACCGCCAACACCAGGCGGCCGTCTCTGGCCCGTGGCAACGGCACACCCGCCAAGGCCCTCCGCAGCCGGGCAACGTCGATCCGGCCCCGGTTCAGCCCGGAGTACAAGGCCCCGTGACCACGGCGGTGTTCCGGCGCGAGCGCCAGGTCCACGAGCGTACGGACCGGTCCGTCGCTGCACGCATCGCTCCGGGAGACCAGGCATGCGTACAGCTCCGACCGGAACCCTGACAACACCGGCAAGGCGTCTCGTTGAACACCGTGCGCGACCAGTCCCACGATCCCAGCCTCCGAGCCGCAGCGAACCTGATCACAGCATCGGCCCCCGCCTCTCACACGTCCGGTGACGAGCGGAAACGCCGAACAAGTTCGAGCCCCGTTCGACCCTGAACCATAAACGTCAAGCTCAGGCCGGGGCGACGAACCCCGACTCGTACGCCGTGATCACCGCCTGGGTCCGGTCCCGCGCCCCCAGCTTCGTCAGGACGGCGCTGACATGTGACTTCACCGTCTCGACGCCGATGATCAGCTCGCGTGCGATCTCCACGTTGGTCAGCCCCCGGGCCATGAGCCGCAGCACCGATTCCTCCCGCTCGGTCAGGGCCGCCCGCTCCAGCGCCGCCCGGGCCTTCCGGTTGCCGTACTGCGCGGCCAGCGCCCGCACCGCGGCCGGAAAGAGCAGCGTCTCGCCCTCCGCCACCAGCCGCACCGCGTGCACGATCTCCGAGGGCCGCGCCCGCTTGAGCAGGAACCCGTCCGCACCGGCCCGCAGCGCCTCGTAGACGTACTCGTCGTTCTCGAAGGTGGTCACCACGAGGATCTTCGGCGGCGAGTCCACCGTCCGCAGGACCGCCCGCGTCGCCTCGATCCCGTCGAGCAGCGGCATCCGCACATCCATCGCCACCACGTCGGGCCGCAGTTGCCGCACGAGCGGGACGACCGAGGCCCCGTCGGCCGCCTCACCCACCACTTCGATGTCGGGCTGGGATTCCAGGACGGCGCGCAGACCCGCGCGCACCAGGGGTTCGTCATCGACGAGCAGTACGGTAACCGGCATCCGGTCAGCGTATTCGCTCCAGCGGAAGCCGCGCGCGCACCCTCCAACTGCCCTCGTGCGGACCGGTCTCGGCCTCGCCTCCCAGCAACGCGGCACGCTCCCGCATCCCGCGCAGCCCGCTGCCCGTGCCCGTCATCAGCGCGGGACCGTCAGGTAGCGGATTGACCACCTCCAGATTCAGCCGCCCCACGGCCGCCTCGATCCGTACCCGGACCGGCACCGGGCCGCAGTGCCGCAGCACATTGGTCAGCGCCTCCTGCAGGATCCGGTACCCCTCGCGCGTGACGGGGCCGGGCAACTGTTCCAGCGGACCCGACAGCTCGGCGTCGACCGAGGATCCGGAGGCCCGCGCCGAGTTCAACAGCCGGTCCGCGTCGGCCAGGGTGGGCCGCTGCGAGGGTGGCTGTGCGGACTCCCGGAGCACCAGCAGCACCCGTTCGAGATCCTCCAGCGCGGCCCGGCCGGTCTCCTCGATCGCGCTGAGAGCGCGGTCGGTGAACTCCGCGTTCCCCGCCGCCCTGGCCGCCCCCGCCTGGACCACCGCGACGGTGAGCGCGTGCCCGATGGAGTCGTGCAACTCCCTCGCGATCCGCGTTCGTTCCAGCAGCTGCTCGGTACGCGCCTCCAGCGCCGTCAGCCGTTCCGCCGCCGAAGGCCCCAGCAGTTTGGCGGCGACCGCCGTGACGGCTTCGCCGAGCAGGACCACCACGGCCAGCAGCAGGAGCAGTGGTACGGGAACGAGGAGCAGAGCGGCCCAGCGCGGTGGGACGAAGGGCAGGATCGCACCACCCCCGCCGAGGGACTTCCCCGCCCCGGTGAGGACGAGCTCCAGCGTCATGACCGGGAGCCACACGGTGGCCAACATCGCCACCCCCGCGAGCAGGAGACGGATCTCCAGCCAGGCGACCGTCCGCCAGCGGTCCCCCCAACGGGCCGACGGCGCGGTGCTTATGGACCCGTCGTGGTCGCCGCGCTCGGGCGGGGTCAGCAGGAACTGCGCCTGCAACCCCTCGGCCAGCCGCACCCATGGGATGAGCCCGAACGGCGCGACGATCAGAGCGGGCATCCAAGGCCATCCCGGCTTTATGAAGAGCCAGATGGGCACGATCAGGATCGGGACCACAAGATGCAGCCAGCGGGTGTACGTGACCCTGCGGAGGGGCGCACGAAGCAGTCGGTACATGTCCTCATCCTGGCAGTCGGAGCACTGCCACCGTCTCCCCCGTGCGGGGGAGGCGAACCCCCCACGTGGGGGAGGGGAGGGGGCGGGTCCGGCGGCGAGTCTTGAGGCATGAACAACATCGAGATCCGAGAACTGACCAGGGAATACGGCGTCACCCGTGCCGTGGACCACCTCACCTTCGATGTTCGGCCCGGGCGGGTCACCGGATTCCTGGGGCCCAACGGCGCCGGCAAGTCCACGACGATGCGTCTGCTGCTGGGGCTGGACCGGCCGACGTCCGGGACGGCCACCATCGGCGGGCGGCGGTACACCGGCTTCACCTACCCGTTGCACCGGGTGGGCGCACTCCTGGACCCGCAGTCGATCCACGGCGGGCGCACCGCCCGGGACCACTTGCGTTTCCTCGCGGCCACCAACCGGATCCCGATGCGCCGGGTGGAACAGGTGCTGGAACAGGCCGGCATAACCTCGGCGGCCGAGCGCCGGGTCAAGAAGTTCTCGCTGGGCATGCGGCAGCGGCTCGGCATCGCCGCGGCACTGCTGGGCGATCCCGGAGTCCTGCTGCTGGACGAGCCGACCAACGGGCTGGACCCCGAAGGCATCATCTGGATCCGCGAGCTGATGCGCTCACTCGCAGCCGAGGGACGGACCGTCCTGGTCTCCAGCCACCTCATGTCCGAGACGGCCGCTCTGGCCGACCACCTCGTCGTGCTGGGCCGGGGCAGGCTGCTGGCCGACACCGCGATGGAGGAGTTCATCGACGCCCGCAGCGCGCCCCGAGTACGGGTTCGCACCTCGGACCCGACACGGCTGCGGGCCGCCCTCGCCCGGGACGGCTTCGAGCTGGTGGGCGCCGACGGCGGGCGATGGACCGTCGAGGGCATACAGGCGGAGCAGCTCGGAGCCATGGCCGCCCGGGAGGGCATCCCCGTGCTGGAGCTCTCCGACGAGCGCGCCTCGCTGGAGCAGGCGTATCTCGATCTCACCGCCGGCCATACCCAGTTCGCCGCGACCCACTGACCGTCCCCACTTTCAAGGAGGCCTCGCCATGCGCGCCGCTCTGCCCACAATCCCCGTCCTGCACTCGGAATGGATCAAGATCCGGTCCCTTCGGGGCACCCTCGGGTCGTTCATATCCGTCCTTGTCGCCACTGCGGGGATCCAGACGCTCACGGCCGCGCTGATAGGAACGGCCGAGGAAGGCAGCATGGGAGACGACCCGCTGCTCGCCGCCTTCTACGGACTCAACTTCGGGCAGATAGCGGCCATCGCCTTCGGCGTGAGCGCGTTCTCCGCCGAATTCCACAACGGAGGCCTGCGCACGAGCCTCGCCGCCGTACCCGACCGCACTCGGCTCTATCTGTCGAAGATCTCGATGGTCGGCGGACTCGCCCTCGTCATGGGCCAGCTCACCGCTCTCCTGACCTTCCTGGGCGGCCAGGCGTTCATGGGCCCGTACGCCCTCGAACTGGGCGCCCCGGGCACCGTACGGGCGGTCGTCGGCTGTGGCCTCTACCTGACCCTGATGACGCTGTTCGCCGCCGGACTGACGGCAGTGCTGCGCAGCGGGACGGCTGTGCTGAGCATCCTCATACCGTTCATCTTGCTGGTCTCCTTCGTCGTCGCCGGTGCGGCGGGCGGAGTCGGGCAGTACATGCCGGACCGCGCCGGGCAGATGGTGCTGCGGATCGAGCCCGCGCAAGGTGACCTCGGGCCGTGGACCGGGCTGGGCGTGATGGCGCTCTGGGCGGTTGTCACGCTGGTCGCCGGGTGGATCGCGGTGCGGCGACGGGACGCGTGACGCCGGGCCAGTTGTCAGTGGAGGTCTGGATACTGACGGCATGACCACGGCAGAGCACCTCGACACGATCGACCGGCTCAGGGCGAAGGAGTTCCCGCCCGAGCCGGACCGGTCCAGCGGGCAGAGCAGCGGCCCGGGTTACCACCTCGTCCAGCTGAGCCGAACGCGGGACTTCTGGGACGACGACGGATCGGGCCGGGCCGAGGCGGCCGACCAGATCGCAGCCGAATACGGAGCGCTCACCCAGGCCCTGGCCGACCGGTGGGGGGAGCAGCAGGTCTTCAGCGTCGCATCGCTGCTGGACCGGGGGTTCGAGGGGGAGGAGATACCGGAGCCGTGGGACGAGCTGAGCAACACCACCGACCACGTGCACCTGTGGCGGGCCGAGGAGCAGTGGCTGGTGGCCTACGTGGCGCAGTGGGACAGGGAGGACCCCTACCTGCTGATGGCAGGGGTCACCATGATCGACCCGCCGTGAGGCGGGTCGGGTCGGGGCGGAGCTAGGGTCCGTCGGGAGACTCGGCGGCCGCGCGGAGTCGGGCGTACTCCTGCGCCATGGACTCGGCGGTCCAGTGGGCGTTGAGGCCGCTGGGGTTGGGGAGGGCCCAGACGCGGGTCGAGCCGATGGTCCGGTCCTGGGGGCCGATCTGGGCCTTGCGCTCGCCGAAGGCGGTTCGGTAGGCGGTGACGCCGACGACCGCCAGCCACTGGGGGCGCAGCAGTTCCACCTTGGCCGTCAGGATGAGGCCGCCCTCGCGGAACTCCTCGGCGCTCAGCTCGTCGGCGCGGGCCGTGGCGCGGGCCACGACATTGGTGATGCCGAGACGGTAGGTCAGCAGCTCTTCCTGCTCAGCGGGGGCCAGGCGCCGCGGAGTGAAGCCCGACAGGTGCAGGACGGGCCAGAAACGGTTGCCGGGGCGGGCGAAGTGGTGGCCCGTGGCGGCGGAGAGGAGACCTGGATTGATGCCGCAGAAGAGCACACGCAGACCGCCCGCGACCACGTCCGGGAGGACGCGGTCGCGGGCGGCGCTCAGCTCGTCGGGCGTCAGAGGATCGACCCCGGCGTGTACCCGGCGGCCTCCGGGTGCTGCTTGGCGATCGCCTCGATGCGCGAGACCACCGCCGCGACCTGGTCACCCGCGGCGCCGGTGAAGGACAGCTTGTCGGCCATGAGGGCGTCGAGCTGGGCCCGGTCCAGCGGCATCCGCTCGTCGGCGGCCAGCTTGTCCAGCAGCTCGTTGCGCTCGGCGCCCTGCTCGCGCATGGCGAGCGCGGAGGCCACCGCGTGCTCCTTGATGACCTCGTGGGCCGCTTCGCGGCCCACCCCGGCCCGCACCGCGCCCATCAGGACCTTGGTGGTCGCGAGGAACGGCAGGTAGCGGTCCAGCTCGCGGGCGACGACGGCCGGGAAGGCGCCGAACTCGTCCATGACCGTCAGGAAGGTCTCCAGCAGGCCGTCGAAGGCGAAGAAGGCGTCCGGCAGGGCCACGCGGCGGACCACGGAGCAGGAGACGTCGCCCTCGTTCCACTGGTCGCCGGCCAGCTCGCCGGTCATCGAGGCGTAGCCGCGCAGGATGACCATCAGGCCGTTCACGCGCTCGCAGGAGCGGGTGTTCATCTTGTGCGGCATCGCGGAGGAGCCGACCTGGCCGGGCTTGAAGCCCTCGGTCACCAGCTCGTGGCCGGCCATCAGCCGGATCGTCTTGGCGATCGACGACGGGGCGGCGGCCAGCTGCACCAGGGCGGTGACCACGTCGTAGTCGAGCGAGCGCGGGTAGACCTGGCCGACCGAGGTGAAGGCCTGGGCGAAGCCGAGGTGGGCGGCGATGCGCTGCTCCAGGTCGGCGAGCTTGGCCGCGTCGCCGCCGAGCAGGTCGAGCATGTCCTGGGCGGTGCCGACCGGGCCCTTGATGCCGCGCAGCGGGTAGCGGCCCAGCAGGTCCTCGAGGCGGTCGTAGGCGACCAGCAGCTCGTCGGCCGCGGTCGCGAAGCGCTTGCCCAGCGTGGTCGCCTGCGCGGCGACGTTGTGGGAGCGGCCGGCCATGACCAGCTCGGCGTGCTCGCCCGCCAGCTTGCCGAGGCGCGCCAGGACGGCGACCGTGCGGTCACGGGCCAGTTCCAGCGAGAGCCGGATCTGCAGCTGCTCGACGTTCTCGGTGAGGTCGCGCGACGTCATGCCCTTGTGGACGTGCTCGTGACCGGCGAGGGCGTTGAACTCCTCGATACGGGCCTTCACGTCGTGCCGGGTGACCTTCTCGCGCTCCGCGATGGAGGCGAGGTCGACCGTTTCGAGCACGCGCTCGTAGTCGGCGAGGGCCGCGTCGGGGACCTCGATACCGAGGTCCTTCTGGGCGCGCAGCACGGCGAGCCACAGCCGCCGCTCCAGCGTCACCTTGTACTCGGGGGACCACAGGACGGCGAGCTCCGCGGAGGCGTAGCGGCCGGCCAGGACATTGGGGATGCGGGGCTTGGCAGTCACGTGTAGGGATTCTACTTGGGCTGCGGCTGTGCGTTTACGCAGGTAGGGACCCTGGCCCGGATTGTGTCTTGCTACGAGAGCAGATCGCTCGCGGCCGGCTCGTACGGGAGCAGCTCCGGGCGCTTGGCCGGGCGGCCGTCCCCGGAGGAGCGGCCCGTCAAGCGGCGGCCGACCCAGGGGAGCAGGTGCCGGCGGGCGAAGCTCAGGTCCTGGGACCGGCGTACCGCCCAGCCCGGGGGGACCGCGGCGGGCAGTTCGGTGTGCCAGTCCTGCTCGGCGGGCAGGCCCAGGGTCTGCCAGACGGCCTCCGCCACCCGGCGGTGGCCTTCGGCCGTGAGGTGCAGCCGGTCCACGTCCCACATGCGGGGGTCGGCGAGCACCGGCGCCCCGTACAGGTCCACCACCAGGGCTCCGTGGCGTGCGGAGAGTTCCTCGATGATGCCGAAGAGCTCTTCCATCCGGGGCCGGAAACGGTCCATCACCGGCCCGTTGCGCCCTGGGGACCGCATCAGGACGAGGTGCTTGCAGGAGGGGGCGAGGAGTTCCACGGCCGCCTCCAGGTGACCCCGTACCCGGCCCATGTCCACCTTGGGGCGCAGCGCGTCGTTCAGCCCGCCGACCAGGGTCACCACGTCGGCGCCCATGGCCGCGGCCGCCGGAACCTGCTCCTCGACGATCTGCCCGATGAGCTTCCCGCGGACCGCGAGGTTCGCGTAGCGGAAGCCCGGCTCGCGCGCCGCGAGGCGGGCGGCAAGCAGGTCGGCCCAGCCCCGGTAGGAGCCGTCCGGGAGCAGGTCGGACATGCCCTCGGTGAAGGAGTCGCCGACCGCGACGAAGCTGGTGTAAGGCGCATTCATCTCCATGGCGGGAGCGATGTTACCGCGTGGTACCCCGGCCCCGCAGGGCCGGGGACCGACACCGTCCCGTACGAGGGGCTACGCGGAGGCCGGCCGGTCGAACAGCTCGCGCAGCACGTCCTCCATCGTCACCAGGCCCGTCATGGCGCCGTCCGGCCCCAGCACCGCGGCCAGGTGCGTACGGCTGCGCCGCATGGCGGTCAGCACGTCGTCCAGCGGGGTCTCCGCCCGTACCTGGGCGATCGGCCGCAGCGCCGACACCGGGAACGGCTCGTTCCGCGCCTCGGCGTCCAGGGCGTCCTTGACGTGCAGGTAGCCCAGGATCCGGTGCTGGCCGTCGACCACCGGGAACCGGGAGTACCCGGTTTCGGCCGAGAGCCGCTCCAGCCCGGCCGGAGTGATCCCCTCCCGGGCCGAGACCACCCGTCCCGCCGGCAGCACCACGTCGGTGACCGGCCGGCGGCCCAGCTCCAGGGCGTCGTGCAGCCGCTCGCTCGCCCGGTCGTCCAGGAGCCCGGCCTCGCTGGAGTCCTTGACCATGCGCGCCAGCTCGTCGTCCGAGAAGGTCGCCGCGACCTCGTCCTTCACCTCCACCCGCAGCAGGCGCAGCAGGGCGTTGGCGAAGGCGTTGATCGCGAAGATCACCGGACGGAGCGCCCGCGTCGCGGTCACCAGCGGGGGACCCAGCAGCAGCGCGGTGCGCACCGGCTCGGACAGTGCCACGTTCTTCGGCACCATCTCGCCGAAGAGCATGTGCAGGTACGTCGCCAGTGCCAGGGCCACCACGAAGGAGATCGCGTGCGTCAGCGCGGCCGGCACCCCGAAGAGGTCGAACAGGGGGGTCAGCAGGTGGGCGATCGCCGGTTCGGCCACCACACCCAGCACCAGGGTGCACAGGGTGATGCCGAGCTGGGCCGCCGCCATCATGGCCGATACGTGCTCCAGCCCCCACAGGACCGCTCGGCCCCGCCGGTCGCCCTGTTCGGCGTACGGCTCGATCTGGCTACGGCGGACCGAGATCAGGGCGAACTCCGCGCCGACGAAGAAGGCGTTGACGACGAGGGTCGCCAGGCCGATCAGCAACTGGACGGCGGTCATCGGTCCTCATCCCCGTCCCTGCGCTTGCGCTTGTCCCTCTGCTTGCCCTTGGGCCTGTCCTTGTCCCTGGGCCTGTCCCGGAGGGTGTCCGCGCCGTCGTCGCCCGGCTCGGCCGGCATGTGCAGCAGCACGCGCGCGGCCCGCCTACCGCCGGCGTCCACCACCTCCAGCTGCCAGCCGTCCAGCTCAAGGCTGTCGCCGACGGCCGGGATCCGGCCCAGTTCGGTCGCTATCAGGCCGGCCAGGGTCTCGTACGGGCCTTCCGGCACGCGCAGGCCGATCCGCTGGAGCTGGTCGGTGCGCGCGGCCCCGTCGGCCGCGTAGAGGAGGCGTCCGGCATCGTCCGTACCAGCCGGGGCCAGGTCAGGGATCTCGTGCGGGTCGTGCTCGTCGCGGACCTCGCCGACGACCTCCTCGACGATGTCCTCCAGCGTGGCCACACCGGCCGTACCGCCGTACTCGTCGATGACCACGGCCATCGTCTGCTTCCCGGACAGCCGGTCCAGGAGCCGGTCCACTGTCAGGGACTCCGGTACGAGGAGGGGGGCGCGCAGCAGCTGTGACACCGGGGTCCGGCGCCGGACCTCGGCGGACAGGGCCAGTACGTCCTTGATGTGGACGGTGCCGACGACGGAGTCGAGGCTGCCCCGGTAGACAGGGAAGCGGGACAGGCCCGTGGCCAGCGTCGCGTTCGCCACGTCCTCGGCGGTCGTCTGCACGTCGAGCGCGGTGACCTGGACGCGCGGGGTCATGACGTTCTCGGCGGTCAGGTCGGCGAGGTTCAGGGTCCGCACGAACAGCTCGGCGGTGTCCTTCTCCAGCGCGCCCGCCTTGGCCGAGTGCCGCGCGAGGGCGACCAGCTCCTGCGGCGTGCGCGCGGAGGCCAGCTCTTCGGCCGGCTCCATGCCGAAGCGGCGGACCATGTGGTTCGCGGTGGTGTTGAGATGGCTGATCAGGGGCTTGAAGGCCCGGCTGAAGACCCGCTGCATCGTCGCGACGCGCTTGGCGATGGCCAGCGGGGAGGAGATCGCCCAGTTCTTGGGCACCAGCTCGCCGACGACCATCAGCACGACGGTCGACACGCCGGTGCCGAGGATCAGCGCGGTGGAGGAAGCGGCGGCGGCCGACATCCCCATGGCTTCGAACGGTCCCTGGAGCAGGGCGGCGATCGACGGCTTCGCGATCATGCCGATGACCAGGCCGGTCGCGGTGATGCCGAGCTGGGCGCCGGAAAGCTGGAACGTGAGGGTCCGGACGGCCGCCAGGGCACTCTCCGCCCCGGGTTCGCCGCGGTCGACGGCCCGTTCGAGCTCGCTGCGCTCGACGGTGGTCAACGAGAACTCCGCCGCGACGAAGACCCCGCAGACAATGCAGAGCAGCAGCGCCACGACGAGAAGGAGCACCTCGGTCATCGGTCGATCACCTCCGTCCCAGGATCGGCCAGGACGCGGGGCATCGCGCGGTGTCGCGAGCGGGGGCAGCGGGATTGTCGTGGACCGGGAGGCTCGCCCATGGGCGGACGCTCACACCTTTCAATCAGGAGGACTCTTTGCCCACATGGTAAAGGACGGGCAAAGAGAACGGATCATTCTTTTGGCGGAGCGGGGCCGGATGATGCGAGCCGGCCGTGAACGGTCTTCACATCGGTCCTGCGTCGGAGGCGTACCTCAGCGCCGCCCGGGACCTCTTCAAGACCGCCGCAGAGGGAACGAGTATCGGCGAAGATCCCGCGGGGGTCGAGCGCCTCCACGCGAGCGGCCGGTGGGCACTGCTGCTCGCCCGGCGCGAGGACGCGCCGGTGCCCGACCGGAACGAACGGGTCCACCTGATGGGGGACGCGGCCGGGCACGAGCCGAGGGAGCAGTCGAAGCGCCGGGTCAAGCCACTCGGCGGGCCGACCCGATGACGCAGTAGGAGGTGGGGAAGGCCGGGCCGCGCTCGGGCAGCCGGAAGCTGCGCTGCGAGACGATCCGGAAACCGGCCGCCTCGACCGCGGCGAGCGGGTCGCGGGCGGTGTGACAGCCGCCGAACAGGAAGGGCCAGACGGTACGGTCCAATGCGCGCTGGACGGCGGCCATGCCGGGGCCGGGGGCGAGGCCGTGCTCGAAGAAGCGCAGCTCGGCGTCGGGGCGGAGCACGCGGTGCAGCTCGGCGAGGGAGCGGGGCAGGTCCCGTACGGTGCACAGCACCAGTGAGGAGACGGCCGCGTCGAAGGCCTCGCTCTTGACCGGGAGGGCTTCGGCAGCGCCGGGCACTATGTCCACGGGGACCTCGGCGCGCAGGGCGGCCGTGGCCGCGCGGCGGCGCAGGGTGCGCTCCGGTTCGACGGCGACGACCTCGGAGACGGCGCGCGGGTAGTGCGCGAAGTTCAGGCCGTTCCCGGCACCGATCTCGATGACGCGGCCGGTCACTCCGTGCAGGAGCTCGGTGCGGAGGGCGGCGATGCCGCGGGTCTCGGCGGTTTCGCTGGCGCGGGCGTAGACGCGGGCGAAGAGCGGGTGGTGGACGGGGTCGTGGGGCGGAGCGGTGCGGCGGCGCGGCAGCATGGCGGACCTCCGGGGCGGGGGTGGCGTACGTAGCCGTACTTCCAGCGTGCCCTGTTCGCTCGCGCTCACCCTTCAGATGTGGGCATGGGTGCGGGTGCCCGTGCCGGCTGCGGCGCCGCTGCCGGGGCTCCGCACCCGGCCCGTCCCCCGGACTCCGTCCGGGGGACGCCCAATTCACTCGCCGGCTGGGCCGGGTGGCGCGGCCGGGACGAAGGCCGACGGGGACCAGGTGGTCAGGAAGGGTTCCGGGGACCACGTGCCCGCGAGCGTGGGGGAGAGCCAGGTCGGAGCCGCGGTGCGGAAGTGGGGCGGGGGAAGGGTGCCCGAACCTGCCGGGACCGCGCCCAGCAGGGGGAGGCCCGAGGACTTCGGGAGGTCCGCCAGATTGCAGCGGGAGGCCAGGTCCGGGTCGGCCGGCCAGCTGCCGACCACCACGCCCAGCGCGGTCAGGCCCCGGGCCCGCAGGGCTTCCGCCGACAGGGTGGTGGAGTTGAGGGTGCCCAGTCCCGCCGGGGCGACGAGCAGGGTCGGGGCGCCGAGCAGGCCTGCCGCGTCGGCCAGGGTGTGGCCCTCCTCGTCGAATCGGACGAGCAGCCCGCCCGCGCCCTCCACCAGGACCAGGTCGTGGGAGAGGGCGAGCCGGTTCGCCGCCTCCGCGACGGCGGCCGGGGAGACCGTGGGCAGACCCGCGCGACGCGCGGCCGTGTCCGGGGCCAACGGCTCCGGATAGCGTGCCAGTTCCACCGCCGTGACGGAGGGGCCGGCCAGCCGGACCACCTCCGCGGCGTCCCCCGGTTCGGCCGTGCCCACGCCCGTCTGGGCGGGCTTGAGTACCGCCACAGAGCGGCCGGCCGCCACCGCGGCGGCCGCGATAGCCGCCGTGACGACGGTCTTGCCGATCTCCGTGCCCGTGCCGGACACGATCACTACGGACATGTAGGTCTTCTCAGCCTTCCTGCGCCGCCGCGACCACCGCGCGGCAGATCCGGGCCACATCGGTGTCGCCCGTGACGAACGGGGGCATCACGTAGATCAGGTCCCGGAAGGGCCGCACCCACACGCCCTCGCGCACCGCCGCCCTGGTGGCGGCCGCCACGTCGACCTCGTGGTCCAGCTGCACCACGCCGATCGCGCCGAGGACCCGTACGTCCCGCACGCCGTGCAGCCCGGACGCGGCCGCCAGGCCCTCGCGCAGGCCCGCCTCGATCCGCTTGACCTCGGTCGCCCAGTCCTGGCCGAGCAGCAGGTCGACCGAGGCCAGCGCCACGGCCGTCGCCAGGGGGTTGCCCATGAAGGTCGGCCCGTGCGCCAGCACCGGCACCTCGCCCTGGGAGATGCCGTCGGCGACCCGGGCCGTGCACAGGGTCGCCGCCAGCGTGAGGTAACCGCCCGTCAGTGACTTGCCCAGGCACAGGACGTCCGGGGTGATCCCCGCGTGGTCGGCGGCGAAGAGCGCTCCGGTGCGGCCGAAGCCCGTCGCGATCTCGTCCAGGATGAGGAGCACGCCGTACTCGTCGCACAACTCGCGCAGCACCCGCAGGTAGCCCGGGTTGTGGAAGCGCATGCCGCCCGCGCCCTGTACCACCGGCTCCACGATGACGGCGGCCAGCTCGTCGGCGTGCGCTGCGATCAGGGAGCGCAGGTGGTCGGCGTACGCCGGGTCCACCGGGGCGTCGAAGCCGCCGGGCGGCGCGTCCGCGAAGACCTGTCGCGGCAGGTGACCCTGCCACAGCTCGTGCATGCCGCCCTGGGGGTCGCAGACGGCCATGGGCTGCCAGGTGTCCCCGTGGTAGCCGCCGCGCCAGGTCAGCAGCCGGGTCTTGCCCGTCCGTCCCAGTGAACGCCAGTACTGCAGGCACATCTTGACCGCGACCTCGACGGACACCGAGCCCGAGTCGCAGAGGAAGACGTGCTCCAGTCCCGGCGGGGTGATCTCGACGAGCTTCGCGGCGAGCCGGACGGCGGGCTCATGGGTGAGCCCGCCGAACATCACGTGTGACATGCGGCCCAGCTGCGTGGTCGCGGCTTCGTTCAGCACCGGGTGGTTGTAGCCGTGGATCGCCGACCACCAGGAGGACATGCCGTCGACCAGCTCGTCGTGGCCCTCTCCCTGGGACGGGTCGGCCAGCCGCAGCCGTACCCCCGAGGCGGACGCGATGACCAGCGGGTCCTGCCGACCGGGCATCGGGCCGTACGGGTGCCAGACGTGCTGCCGGTCCAGCGCGAGCAGTTCCGCGCCGGACGACAGGGGGTCGATCTGATCAGGCATTGGGGGCGATGTCCGTCCCCGCGCCGCGGCGGCGCACCGCCACCAGGTCCGAGCGGACCTCACCGGCATCCGCCTGCGCCGCCACCGGCGCCGCCTGCGCGTGACCGGAGCAACCGCCGCAGGCCGAGCCGCAGCCGGCGTCCCCGGCGGGGTCGTCGGAACCGGCGGAACCGGCCGAGCCGCAGACCGAGGCGGCGCCGGAGTGCGAACCGCAGCCTCCGCCGGTGGCCGCGGCCGCGACGTCGGAGCGGTGCGCGGGCAGGGTCGACGTACCGGCGCCCTCCACCTCGAAACCGGCGTCCGCGATCATGTCGAGGTCGACCTGGCCGGCCTGGCCCTCACTGGTGAGGTAGTCGCCGAGGAAGATCGAGTTGACGATGTGCAGGGCCAGCGGCTGCATCGAGCGCAGGTGCACCTCGCGGCCGCCCGCGAGGCGGACCTCGACGTCGGGGCAGACGAAGCGCACCATCGCGAGGATCCGCAGGGCGCGCTGCGGGGTGAGGTTCCACTCCTTGGCGAGCGGGGTGCCCTCGAACGGGATCAGGAAGTTGACCGGCACCGAGTCCGAGTCCAGCTCGCGCAGCGAGTAGACGACGTCGACGAGGTCCTCGTCGCTCTCGCCCATGCCCGCGATCAGACCGGAGCAGGCCGACAGGCCGGCGGCGTGCGCCTTTTGTACCGTGTCGACCCGGTCCGCGTAGGTGTGGGTCTTGGTGATCTGCCCGTACGTGGCCTCGGAGGTGTTGAGGTTGTGGTTGTACGCGTCCGCGCCCGCGTCGCGCAGCCGCTCGGCCTGACCGTCGGAGAGCAGACCCAGGCAGGCGCAGACCTCGATGCCCTCGTTCTGCTCCTTGATCGCGGCGATCGTCTTGCCGACGCGGTCCACGTCCCGGTCCGTCGGTCCGCGGCCGCTCGCGACCAGGCAGACCCGCTTCGCGCCGCCCGCGACGCCGGCGGCCGCGGCCTGGGAGGCCTCCTCCGGCTTCAGCCACGTGTACTTGAGGATCTCGGCCTTGGAGCCCAGGCGCTGGGAACAGTAGGAGCAGTCCTCCGGGCACAGGCCCGACTTCAGGTTGACCAGGTAGTTCAGCTTCACCCGACGCCCGAACCACTGGCGGCGCACCTTGCCGGCCGCGGCCACCACGTCGAGCAGTTCGTCGTCGGAAGTCGCCAATACGGCGAGCGCTTCTTCGCGGGTCGGCAGCTCACGCCGCAGCCCCTTGTCCACCAGGGTGTTCAGCAGGTCCATGAATCCGATCCTGTCCCACACGACCACTCCCGGCCAAGGAGAGATCGCACAACATGGCCGGATGGGTGTGTGTGTATCACCACACCTGACACAGGAGTCACGGCAGCTAGGGTCGGGCAGGTCTGTGGACTGCCGACAAAACACGAGGACCTGCCGATGCCCCAGCACACTCCCGATCCCGTGGATGTCTTCTCCTGGATCGATGCCGCGGAGAGCGCCCGTGAACAGGCCGGACTGGTCCGTACGCTGCGCCCGCGACCGGAGTCGTCGCCGCTGCTGGACCTCGCGAGCAACGACTACCTCGGTCTGACCCGGCACCCCGAGACCATCCGGGGCGCACGGGACGCGGCCGGGCGATGGGGAGGCGGAGCCACCGGTTCCCGCCTCGTGACGGGCACGACCGAGCTTCACGCGGAGCTCGAGCGGGAGCTCGCCGCCTTCTGCGGATTCGAGGCCGCGCTCGTCCTCTCCTCCGGGTACGCGGCCAACCTCGCCGCGGTCACCGCGCTCAGCGACCGGGGCACGCTGGTCGTCTCCGACGCCGGGAACCACGCCTCGATCGTCGACGGCTGCCGCCTCTCGCGCGCCGAGACCGCCGTGATCCCGCACTCCGACCCGGACTCCGCGCGCAAGACGCTCGCCGTGCACGAGGGCCGGGCGCTGCTGGTCACCGACTCGGTGTTCTCCGTGGACGGGGACGCCGCACCGCTGGCCGGCTACGCCGCCGCCTGCCGGGAGGAGGGCGCGGCCCTGGTCGTGGACGACGCGCACGGCCTGGGCGTGCTGGGGGAGGGCGGCCGCGGCGCGCTGCACGCCGCCGGACTCGCGGGCGCGCCCGGTGTGGTCGCCACCCTCACCCTCTCGAAGTCGATGGGCAGCCAGGGCGGCGCCGTACTCGGCCCGGCCAAGGTGATCCGGCACCTGATCAACACGGCGCGGACCTTCATCTTCGACACCGGGCTGGCCCCGGCCGCCGCGGGCGCGGCTCTGGCCAGCCTGCGCCTGCTCCAGCGGGAACCGGAACGAGCCGCCCGCGCCCGCGAGGTGGCCGCCCAGCTGTACGAGCGGCTCACCGCGTCCGGCCTGACCGCGGCCCGGCCGGACGCGGCCGTGGTGTCGGTACGGGCCCCGTCGGCTTCGGCGGCACTGCGCTGGGCCGCCGACTGCCGCGAGGCGGGTCTGTCCGTGGGGTGCTTCCGGCCGCCGTCCGTGCCGGACGGTATCTCCCGGCTGCGGCTGACCGCACGGGCCGATCTCACGGGGGACGAGATCGACCGGGCTGTGGCGACGATCCTTGCGACCGCACCCGCCGGAGCCACGGACCGGTAGGCGGCGTTACGGGAGCAGGTCCGCCCGGACGGTGGCGAGGAAGCCGTCCCAGGCCGGCCCGGTGAAGAGCACGGCCGGGCCGTCCGTCCGCTTTGAGTCACGGACGGCCAGCAGGCCGCCATCGAGGGCGGCCGCTTCCACGCAGTTGTTCATTCCGGTACTGCGGCTGCTCCGCCGCCATTGCGCGCTGATCAGAAGTCCGCTGGTGGATAAGGGGGTTGCGGACACGGGGGTGCCTCCTTACGCGTCGTCAGCAAGTGAGCTGATGAGATCCGACGAGTCCTGGGGCGGGAGGGCGTGCGCCTGAATGGCACGGAACGCGGCGCTGTACGCCTCAAGGTCTTCCTTCCGCTCCAGATAGAGGCTACTCGTCAAATGGTCGAGTACCACCACATCCAGATCGGCGATGTTCGGAAATGAGAAGATGACGAACGGCCCGGTGAGGCCGAGATGACCCCCCACGCTGAACGGCAGCACCTGCAGCCGAACTTGAGGCAGCCGTCCCACCTGCACCAGGTGTCTCAGCTGCTCCGCCATCACCCCGGGCCCGCCGATCTGCCGACGCAGCACCGCCTCGTCCAGTACGGCGCTCAGCTCCAGCGGCGGATCGGCCCGTAGCACCGCCTGCCGTGCCAGCCGTACGTCGACCAGCGCGTCCACCTTCGGCTCCGGCAGCCCGCCCAGCGCGGCCCGCGTCACCGCCCGCGCGTACTCCGGTGTCTGCAACAGCCCGGGAACCACGGACAGTTCCACCGTGCGCGCCGCCCGGGCGCCCGCCTCCAGGCTGATGAAGTCCCGGTACTCCTGCGGCAGCAGCCCCCGGTAGTCGTGCCACCACTGGCGGCCCCGCCCGGTGTCGGTCCCGGGGCCTGGGCCGGCCGCCGAGGCCGACAGCGCCTCCAGCAGTGCGCGCTGCTCCGGGCTCACGAGCTCCCCGTAGGCGTCGAGGAGGAGGCGGATGTCCTCCGGCTTGACCCCGCTGCGCCCCGTCTCGATGCGGCTGATCTTCGACTGGTGCCATCCCACGATCCGGGCGGCCTCACCACTGGTGAGACCGGTCCGGTCGCGCAGGGCACGCAGTTCCTCGCCGAGCTTGCGCCGACGCACCGCGGGACCGTGCTGCATACCCGCCTCCTTCCACCGGCACAGCTCGCACCAGTCTGACGTCCAAATACGCTCTTCCGTAGCAGAGTTCACCGCATTGAGCGACAGATATATGCATATCTTGGGGGATCGGCGCAAACGGCGGCACGATGGGTGGCACTCTGGCGTCCAGCGCAGATCCGGGGCGGCTCGACCCCGGTGGGAAAGGGACCGTCGCCATGGCAGACCACCAGGAAGCATCCGTCACTCTGCCGAGCGATCCCGCCTCGGTCGCCACCGCCCGTCGCTACGTCGCGGAGGTGCTGGGCGAATGGGGACTGCCCGACGACACCGAGACCGCGGACAGCGTCCGGCTGATCGTCTCGGAGCTCGCCACCAACGCCGTACAGCACACTTTCGGCCAGTCGCCCACCTTCACCGTCGACGTCCGGCTGGAACGCGAGGAATGGCTGCGCATCGGCGTGACCGACAGCCACCCGCGCTGGCCCAAGCGGCTCCCGGCGGCGGTCCAGCAGGACAACGGCCGGGGCATGGTCATCATCCGCTGGCTCACCGCGGAAGCGGGCGGCCGGCTCTCGGTCACGCCCACCGAGGACGGGGGCAAGACGGTCTGGATCGCGCTGCCCTGGACGGTAGGGGCCCCGGCGGAGAGCGTCACGGGCTGCTGAGTTCCGCGCCCGCGCCAGCTGCCGTATACGGAATGAGGATCCGGGGGCCCGTGAGATGAACCGGGTGCCTTCCCGAAACGTGGGTTAACGCAACGGAAAAGCACGGCGCCTAGCGTGGCGCCACGTTCGTCCGCCAGGGATCGCCCATGATCCGGTAAAGCTGCGGTGGTCGGGACGGAAAGCCTTTCTCTGTGTTGGGCAAGACACGCTTGGCTCGGATATGCGCAGGTCAACAAAGTGTTGACGGCCAGTAGGGTCGCCCCGGCGCGCTGTTGATCTTGTCCCGGAAGCTTGGTGATACCTGTGCAACTGACACCGCATGAGCAGGAGAGACTGCTCATCCACGTGGCGGCCGACGTGGCCGAGAAGCGAAAAGCGCGAGGGGTGCGCCTCAACCACCCCGAGGCGATCGCCCTGATCACCTCGCACATCCTCGAAGGCGCCCGCGACGGGCGGACCGTGGCCGAGCTCATGGCCTCCGGTCGCACCGTGCTCGGCCGCGCGGACGTCATGGAGGGGATCCCCGAGATGATCCACGACGTCCAGGTCGAGGCCACCTTCCCGGACGGCACCAAACTCGTCACCGTCCACGACCCGATCGTCTGAAGGGGAGTGCCCGCATGATCCCCGGCGAAATCGCCTACGGGGACGGCCCGGTGCTCCTCAACGAGGGCCGCCCCGTCACCCGCCTCACCGTGCTCAACGCCGCCGACCGGCCCGTCCAGGTCGGCTCCCACTACCACTTCGCCGAGGCCAACCCCGGCCTCGACTTCGACCGCTGCGCCGCCCGCGGACTGCGGCTCAACATCGCCGCCGGCACCGCCGTGCGCTTCGAGCCGGGCATCCCGGTCGCGGTGGAGCTCGTACCGCTCGCGGGCTCGCGCACCGTACCGGGACTGCGCGGGGAGACCGGAGGGCCGCTCGATGGCTGAGCTCTCACGCCAGGTGTACGCCGACCTTTTCGGGCCGACGACGGGTGACCGGATCCGGCTGGCCGACACCGACCTCTTCGTCGAGATCGAGCAGGACCTCAGCGGCGGCCCCGGCCGGGCCGGCGACGAGGCCGTCTTCGGCGGCGGCAAGGTGATCCGCGAATCCATGGGACAGGCCCGCACCACCCGGGCCGAGGGCGCGCCCGACACCGTGATCACCGGGGTGGTCGTGCTCGATCACTGGGGCATCGTCAAGGCCGACGTCGGCATCCGCGACGGCCGGATCTGCGGCATCGGCAAGGCCGGCAACCCCGACACCATGGACGGGGTGGACCCGGCCCTCGTCATCGGCCCCGAGACCGAGATCATCGCGGGCAACGGGAAGATCGTCACGGCCGGCGCCATCGACGCCCACGTGCACTTCATCTCGCCGACCGTCATCGACGAGGCCCTGGCCTCCGGCATCACCACGCTGGTCGGCGGCGGTACCGGACCGGCCGAGGGCACCAAGGCCACCACCGTCACCCCCGGACCCTGGCACCTGGCCCGGATGTTCGCGGCGCTGGAGGCCTACCCCGTCAACATCGGCCTCCTCGGCAAGGGCAACACCATGTCCCGCGAGGCCATGCACTCCCAACTGCGCGGCGGCGCCCTCGGCTTCAAGATCCACGAGGACTGGGGATCCACCCCCGCCGTCATCGACGCCTGCCTGAGCGTCTGTGACGAGACCGGCGCCCAGGTCGCCATCCACACGGACACCCTCAACGAGGCCGGATTCGTCGGCGACACGCTCGCCGCCATCGCCGGTCGGACCATCCACTCGTACCACACCGAAGGCGCGGGCGGCGGTCACGCCCCCGACATCATCACCGTGGTCTCCGAGCCCAACATACTGCCCAGCTCCACCAACCCCACCCGGCCGCACACCGTCAACACCGTCGAGGAACACCTCGACATGCTGATGGTCTGCCACCACCTCAACCCGGCCGTCCCCGAGGACCTCGCCTTCGCCGAGTCCCGGATCCGGCCCTCGACCATCGCCGCCGAGGACGTCCTGCACGACCTCGGAGCCATCTCGATCATCTCCTCCGACTCCCAGGCCATGGGCCGGGTCGGCGAGGTCGTCCTGCGCACCTGGCAGACCGCCCACGTGATGAAGAAGCGACGCGGTTTCCTCCCCGGCGACGGACCCGCCGACAACCACCGCGCCCGTCGCTACGTCGCCAAGTACACGATCAACCCCGCCGTCGCCCAGGGGCTCGCCCGGGAGATCGGCTCCGTCGAGACCGGCAAACTCGCCGACCTGGTGCTGTGGAGCCCCGCCTTCTTCGGGGTCAAGCCCGAACTGGTCATCAAGGGCGGCCAGATCGCCTACGCGCAGATGGGCGACGCCAACGCTTCCATCCCGACCCCGCAGCCGGTGCTGCCCCGCCCGATGTTCGGCAGCCACGGCCGTGCGCCCGCCCTGAACTCGCTGAACTTCACCGCGCAGGCCGCGCTCGACGACGGACTGCCCGACCGGCTCGGCCTCGGCAAAGCCTTCGTGGCCATCGAGAACACCCGCAAGGTCGGCAAGGCGGACATGCGCAACAACGACGCCATGCCCCGGGTGGAGGTGGACGCCGACACCTTCACGGTCACCATCGACGGCGAGGCCGTGGAACCCGCGCCGGCGTCCGAACTGCCCATGGCGCAGAGATACTTCCTCTTCTGATGGGAGGTCTCTTCCGATGAGCCTCGCCGCGCTGCTCGTCCTCGCCGACGGCCGCTTCCCCGCCGGGGGCCACGCGCACTCCGGCGGGGCCGAGGCGGCCTGCAAGGCCGGCCGGATCCACGACGCCGCCACCCTGGAGGACTTCTGCCGGGGCCGGCTGCACACCGCCGGACTCACCGCCGCCGCGCTCGCCGCAGCCGCCGCCCTCGGGATCGATCCGGCGGAGCTCGACGCCGCTGCCGACGCACGAACCCCCTCGCCCGCCCTGCGCACCGCCGCACGGCGCCTGGGCCGCCAGCTGCTGCGGGCCGCCCGGGCCACGTGGCCCGGCCCCGAACTGGAGGCACTGGGGGCCGCGTTCCCGCGCGGCGCCCATCAGCCCGTCGTGCTAGGCCTCACCGCCCGGGCGGCCGGACTCGGGCCGTCCGACGCCGCGCAGGTGGCGGCGTACGAGGCCGTCGGCGGCCCCGCGACCGCGACCGTGCGGCTGCTGGGCCTCGACCCCTTCGAGGCGAGCGGGGTCCTGGCCCGCCTCGCCCCCGAACTCGACGCCGTCGCGGCCCGGGCGGCCGAAGCCGCCGGGCGGGCCCTCACAGAAGGCGTGGAAGCCCTGCCCGCGGCCTCCTCGCCCCTGCTGGAGATCGCGGCGGAAGCCCATGCCGACTGGCCGGTACGCCTCTTCGCCTCCTGAGCGCCCCGAACCGCCTGCCGAGTGCCCCGAACCGGCTCCTGAGCGCGCCCCGACCGGCCGCCAAGTCCCCCAAGGAGAACCCCATGCACCTCGACCACGGTGTCACCTACCCGCACCGCCACACCCACAGCGCCGAACCGGTCCGCCCCGACGGCACCCGGCGCGCCCTGCGCATCGGACTCGGCGGACCCGTCGGCTCCGGCAAGACCGCCACCGTCGCCGCCCTGTGCCGCGCGCTGCGCGCCGAACTGTCCATGGCCGTCGTCACCAACGACATCTACACGCGCGAGGACGCCGAGTTCCTGCTCCGCGAGGCCGTCCTGCCCCCCGAGCGGATCGCCGCCGTCGAGACCGGGGCCTGTCCGCACACCGCCATCCGCGACGACATCTCCGCCAACCTGGAGGCCGTCGAGGAACTGGAGGAGGCCTTCCGGCAGAGCGGCCCGCTCGACCTGATCCTCGTCGAGTCCGGCGGCGACAACCTCACCGCCACCTTCTCCCGGGGCCTGGTCGACGCCCAGATCTTCGTCATCGACGTGGCGGGGGGCGACGACATCCCGCGCAAGGGCGGCCCCGGCGTCACCACCGCCGACCTCCTCGTCGTCAACAAGACGGACCTCGCCCCCCACGTCGGCTCCGACCTCGGCCGGATGGCCCGCGACGCCGCCGCGCAGCGCGGCGAACTCCCCGTCGCCTTCCAGTCGCTGCGCAGTCCCGAGGGCGTGGCCCCGGTGGCCGCCTGGGTGCGCGAGCGGATCGCCGCCTGGGTCGTACGGTGACCGGCGCGCCTCCCGTCGCCCTTCCCCCGGCGGGCCTGCGGGCCACCGCCCGCATCCGCGCCGTCGCCGACGGGCGGGGCGGGACCGCGCTGCCGCTGCTCGCCGGGGATGGGCCGCTCGCCCTGCGCCGCACCCGGGGGACCGCCATCGAGGCAGGGGTCATGCTGGTCGGCGCCATGAGCGCCCCGCTGGGCGGGGACCACCTGACCGTCGAAGCCGCCGCCGGACCCGGAGCGCGCCTCGCCCTCGCCTCGGCGGCGGCGACCCTCGCGCTGCCCGGCCGGGGCGGCGAGCCCGCGCGGTACGACGTACACCTGACCCTGGAGGACGGCGCGTCGGTGCGGTGGCTGCCGGAGCCGCTGGTCTCCGTGCGCGGCAGCGACCTGCGCGTGCGCACGCGGGTCCAACTGGCGCCGACCGCACACCTGGTGCTGCGCGAGGAACAGGTCCTGGGACGCTACGGGGAGGCTCCGGGCCTGCTGCGCAGTCGGCTCACCGCCACCCGCGGTGGGCGCCCGCTCCTGGACCAGGAGCTCGCCTGCGGCCCCGGCGCGCCCGGCGGCTGGGACGGCCCGGCCGGACTCGCAGGGCACCGGGCCCTCGGCCAACTCCTGGTCGTCGACCCCGCCTTCGCCCAGGCCCCGCCCTCGGCCGCGGTGCTGGGGGAGTTCGCCGTGGTCACGCCGCTGGCCGGCCCGGCCGTCCTCGTGACGGCCATGGCCCCGGACGCGCTGCGGCTGCGGGAGCTGCTGGACGCGGCCGAACGTACCTACGGCCCGTCGCCGCAGGGGTAGTTCCGGGACGAAACAGACACCGCTCAGCGGTACTCACGTCTCCGGTTATCGGGTTGGCAAAGAAGTGGACCCCGCTCTGTTGCCCGGTGACGGTAAGGCGCAAGGATCCCCCTGCATGCCGACGACCGAAGACCGACCAATCCGGCCGCCCACGGCGGCGACTGACGCAGGGGGAACAACCACGTGATACGCAACGCGGCGCTGGGGAGCGCCGCCACACTGATCACCGGCACGCTGGCGGCGGGCCTGATGCTCGCGCCGTCCGCCTCGGCGGCCTCGGCCGGCCGTGACAACGGGGCCGCGGAGGCGGTGGGCGTCCAGATCGCCGCCGCCCGGGCCGCCCGCACCGGGATCGAGTGGAAGGACTGCCCCGCGGACTGGGGCTTCGAAAAGCCCATCCAGTGCGGCTGGGTGAAGGTCCCGCTCGATTACACCAAGCCGTTCGGCAAGACCATCGAGCTCGCCGTCGACCGCATCGGCAGCACGGGCACCAAGGAGGAGCGCCAGGGCGCGCTCATCTACAACCCCGGCGGCCCCGGCGGTTCCGGCATGCGCTTCCCGCGCCGGGTCACCACCAAGAGCCCGCTGTGGGTCAACGCCTCCAAGGCGTACGACTTCGTGGGCTTCGACCCCCGCGGTGTCGGCCACTCCGCGCCCATCTCCTGCATCGACCCGCAGGAGTTCGTCAAGGCGCCCAAGGCCGACCCGGTCCCGGACAGCGAGGCCGACAAGCGCGCCCAGCGCAAGCTCGCCGCCGAGTACGCGGACGGCTGCAAGGAGCGCAGCGGCGAGATGCTGCCGCACATGACCACGCCGAACACCGCGCGCGACCTCGACGTCATCCGCGCCGCCCTCGGCGAGCAGAAGCTGAACTTCCTCGGCGTCTCCTACGGCACCTACATCGGCGGGGTCTACGCGACCCTCTTCCCGACGCACGTGCGCCGCATGATCGTCGACAGCGTGGTCAACCCGGAGCAGGACAACATCTGGTACGAGGCCAACCTCGGCCAGGACGTCGCCTTCCAGACCCGCTGGAACGACTGGCAGGACTGGGTCGCCAAGAACGACGCGGTCTTCCACCTCGGCGACACCCGCGCCAAGGTGGAGGCCAAGTACCAGGAGCTGCGCGCCAAGGCCAAGGCCAACCCGATCGGCGGGGTCGTCGGCCCGGCCGAGCTCATCGGCTTCTTCCAGGGCGCCCCGTACTACGACTCCTCGTGGGTGCCCGTCGCCCAGACCTTCGCCGCCTGGGCGGCCGGTGACGAGCAGGCGCTCGTCGACGCCATCGCCCCGGACATGTCGGACACCAAGGGCAACGCGGCGTCCGAGAACGGCAACGCGGTCTACACCGCGGTCGAGTGCGCCGATGCCAAGTGGCCGACCAGCTGGGCCAAGTGGGACCGGGACAACTCCAAGCTGCACCAGAAGTACCCGTTCCTGACCTGGTCCAACGCGTGGATGAACCTGCCCTGCGCGACCTGGAAGTCCAAGCAGAGCAGCCCGATCGAGGTCGGTGCCAAGCGTGGTCTGGCGCCGGTGCTGATCGTCCAGTCCGAGCGTGACGCGGCCACGCCGTACGACGGTGCGGTCGAGCTGCACCGCCGCCTGGCCGGTTCGCGTCTCATCACCGAGCAGAACGCCGGCTCGCACGGCGTCACCAGCCTGGTGAACCCCTGCATCAACACGCGGGTCGACACCTACCTGCTGACCGGCAAGGTCGACGCCAAGGACGTGAAGTGCGCTCCGCACGCCACTCCGGTCGCCCCCGCCCCGGTCACCGCGAAGTCCCTCGACCACGGCGCGGGTGCCGAGTACCCGGCGCGCGAGGAGCTCCCGGCCGTCCGCTAGGACCCGTCCGCCAGGACCCGGGAAACATCAGCGGGAGAAGGCTCAGCGCGACCTGCGCCGGGCCTTCTTCCGTTCCTCCTCTTCCTCGGCCTTGACCTCGGCCGCGTACCGGTCGACGTACTCCTGGCCGGACAGTCCGAGGATCGCGTACATGATCTCGTCGGTGACGGCCCGCAGGACGGCGCGCTCGCCCTCCAGCCCCGCGTACCGGGAGAAGTCCATCGGCTCGCCGAAGCGGATCGTCACCCGCCGGATCTTCGGGATCCTCTGCCCGGGCGGCTGGATCTCGAACGTGCCGACCATCGCGCACGGTACGACGGGCACGCCGGCCCCCAGGGCCATCGCGGCCACGCCCACCTTGCCCTTGTACAGCCGTCCGTCGTGCGAGCGCGTGCCCTCCGGGTAGATGCCCAGCAGCTCGTCCTTGGCCAGCACCCCGAGCCCCTCGCGCAGGGCCGCCTGCCCCGCGTCCTTCCCGGAGCGGTCCACGGGGATCTGCCCGGCGCTGCGGAAGAACGCGGCGGTGAGCCGCCCCTTGAGCCCGGGGCCGGTGAAGTACTCGGCCTTCGCCAGGAAGGTGATCCGCCGCTTGAGGATCGCGGGCATCAGGAAATGGTCCGAGAAGGACAGGTGGTTGCCCGCGATGATCGCGGCCCCCTCCGCCGGGATGTTCTCCAGGCCTTCGATCCGCGGCCTGAACAGCAGCCTGAGCAGCGGACCGAGCAGTACGTGCTTGAGCAAGTGGTAGAACACCAGGCCGCTCCCGTCGATGTCCCGTTGTCACGGTCATCGTACGGACAGTCAGGGCGGGTCCGGCAGATCGGGGACCGCCTTGATCGCACACTGTCTTGATCGCATACGGTCTTGATCGAACACTGCCCCGGTCAAGAGCTGCGGGAGGCGGCCATCCCGGCGGTCAGCAGTCCCAGCACGACCCAGCCGAACCACAGCCAGCCGTTGCTGCCGAGGACCACGGAATACGTGGCGACGGCTACGAGGGCGGCGAAGGTCATCACGGCCATCGCCTTAACGGATCCGGTCATGCCCCATGGTGACGCGCGAAGGCGGTACTCCGCTACTGGCCACGCGCCCGGAGGGAGGCGAGATACGAGTTGTACGCCGCCAGCTCCTGGTCGCCGTTGCGGTCCTCGGCCCGGTCGGAGCGCTTCGCCGCCCGCTGCTCGGAGTGGTACCACTGGTAGACCAGGGCGATCAGCACCAGAACCGACGGGATCTCGCTGAAGGCCCAGGCGATGCCGCCGCCCCACTGCTGGTCGAGCAGCGCGTCGACGCCGAGGGAGGCCGGCGGGTTCTCGTACGTCTTGATCATCGGCTCGCTGGCCATCATCAGGGCGATGCCGAAGAAGGCGTGGAAGGGCATGCCGGCGAAGAGCTCCAGCATCCGCATTACGTAGCCGGGGCGGTGCGGGCCCGGGTCCACGCCCATGATCGGCCAGAAGAAGATCAGGCCGACGGCGAGGAAGTGCACCATCATCGAGATGTGTCCGGCCCTGGACCCCATCAGGAAGTCGAAGAGCGGAGTGAAGTACAGGCCGTAGAGGCTGGCGATGAACATGGGGATCGTGAAGGCCGGGTGGGTGATGATCCGCATGTAGCGGCTGTGCAGCAGCATCAGCAGCAGCTCGCGCGGCCCCTTGTGGCCGCGCGCGGCGGGCGGCAGCGCGCGCAGTGCCAGGGTCACCGGGGCGCCGAGGAGCAGCAGGATCGGGGTGATCATGCTGATCACCATGTGCTGGACCATGTGCACGCTAAACATGACCATGCCGTAGTCGTTCAGCTTGGTGCACATCACCACGACCACGGTCAGCACACCCGACGTGAAGGCGATGGTCCGGCCCAGCGGCCAGGCGTCCCCGCGCCCTCGCAGCCGCAGCACGCCCCACCCGTACAGGGCGAGCCCCAGCAGGGAGCCGAAGAGGAAGAAGGAGTCGAAGGAGAACTCCAGCCCGCGCCCGAGAGTGAACGGCGGCAGGTCCATGTTCATGTCCATGCCGTGCCCGCTGTGGTCCATCTGTTCACTCCCTTGACTGTGGCGCCCCACCACAGTAGTGCCGCCCCCGGTCGCATCTGCGCGCGGGGGCGGCACTAACGGGCATACGGTCACAGAACCGTCTGGGCCTCGTCGTAGCGCTCGGCCGGGACCGTCTTGAGCGTCGAGGTCGCCTCGGCGAGCGGCACCATCACGATGTCCGTGCCGCGCAGCGCCGTGAGCATGCCGAACTCGCCGCGGTGGGCTGCCTCCACGGCGTGCCAGCCGAAGCGGGTCGCGAGGACCCGGTCGTACGCGGTGGGCGTGCCGCCGCGCTGCACGTGGCCCAGGATCACCGGCCGGGCCTCCTTGCCCAGGCGCTGCTCCAGCTCCACCGCGAGCGTGTTGCCGATGCCGGCGAACCGCTCGTGTCCGTACATGTCGGTTCCGCCCTCCTCGAAGTCCATCGAGCCGGGGCGAGGCTTGGCGCCCTCGGCGACCACGACGATCGCGAACCGCTTGCCCGCGGAGAAGCGCTCGCCGACGATCGCCGTCAGCTCGTCGATGTCGAAGGGGCGTTCCGGAACGACGATCGCGTGCGCGCCGGCCGCCATGCCCGAGTGCAGGGCGATCCACCCGGTGTGGCGGCCCATGACCTCCACGACCATCACGCGCTGGTGGGACTCGGCGGTGGTCTTCAGCCGGTCCAGCGCCTCGGTGGCGACCCCGACGGCGGTGTCGAAGCCGAAGGTGACGTCGGTGGACGCGATGTCGTTGTCGATGGTCTTGGGGACACCGACGATCGGCAGACCGGCCTGCGAGAGCAGGTTCGCCGCCTTCAGGGTGCCCTCACCGCCGATCGGGATGATCGCGTCGAGACCGAGGTCCGCGACGTGGCCGCGGGCGCGCTCCACGCCGTCGCGCAGATGCGCGGGCTGGACCCGGGAAGAGCCGAGGATGGTGCCGCCGCGGGCGAGGATGCCGCCGACGGCGTCGAGGTCGAGCTTGCGGTAATCCGCCTCCAGGAGGCCCTTCCAGCCGTCGTGGAAGCCGATCACCTCGTCGCCGTGGTCGACGACGGCGCGGTGCACGACGGAGCGGATGACGGCATTGAGGCCGGGGCAGTCGCCACCGGAAGTGAGCACACCTATGCGCATGGCAGGAAAGACCTTTGCAACGTGGGCCGACGACCGGACCACGTCGTCCGGTTGGAACTACACGTCACCCTACAAGCGGAACGAGGGTCGCTGAACCATCCTCCACATGCTGGTCCCGTACGTGGTACGAACGCACGTCGGCCCGGTTCCCACCAGGGGAATCCGGGCCGAACGTCTGGTGCCGTGCCGCCTACGCGGGCTGCGTCGCCGTCGCGATGCGCTCGGCGCGCAGCGCCTCGTACCACCGGTCGTCTATGGCCGGCAGCGCGTTGACGTCGAGGGCCAGCTTCAGCAGCAGGTCCGCGATCTGCGGGTTGCGGGCCATCACGGGGCCGTGCATGTAGGTGCCGAACACCGTGTCGTTGTACGCGCCTTCGGTGCCGTCGCCGGTGCCGTTGCCGCGGCCCATGCTCACCCGGGCGAACGGCCGCGCCGTCGGGCCGAGGTGGGTGACGCCCTGGTGGTTCTCGAAGCCCGTCAGCTGCGGCAGGCCCAGGCGCGGGTCGATGTCGGCGAGGACGTCGCCGACGCACCGCTCGCCCTCACCGCGCACGGTGACGACGTCCAGCAGGCCCAGGCCCTCCTGGCGCTGGCCCATGTCGTTGACGAACTCCTTGCCGAGGATCTGGTACCCGGCGCAGACGGAGAAGACGATCGCCCCGTTCGAGACGGCCCGCTCCAGACCGCCGTCGCGCAGCAGGCGCTCGGCCGCCAGCCGCTGCGGCCGGTCCTCACCGCCGCCGATCAGGTAGATGTCGCCCGAAGTGGGGATCGGCTGGTCGCTGCGCACGTCCACGCGCTGGACGTCCAGGCCGCGCTGGCGCGCCCGGCGCTCCACCACGAGGGCGTTGCCCTGGTCTCCGTACGTGCTGAGCAGGTCCGGGTAGACCCACACCAGACGCAGGCTGTTGTCGCTCATGCTCTTGTCCTCTGCGGTTCTGACGGGGCTAGTTGCCGACGCGGCGGCGCACGTCCTGGAAGGCGGTGTAGTTCGCGATCAGCTCGATCTGTCCGGGCGGCGCGAGCTGCACGGCCTCGTCGAGGGTCTCGCACACCCGGAAGTCCAGGCCCGCGACCTCAAGGCGGACCGCGAGGTCCAGCTTGCGGTCACCGATCACGAAGATCGGGTGGCCGGCCAGGCGCGGGTAGTCCACGTCCCACAGCCAGGAGGTGTCGGTGCCGTCGGCGCCGCGCGCGTTCACCGAGAGGATCACCGGGGTGGGCGGCGGGTCGATCAGGGAAAACGTTTCGAGCCAGCCCGCCGGGTTCTTCGCGAGCAGCAGCCGCAGCTCACGGCCCTGGAAGTTCACGACGTCGTAGCGGCCGGCGACGGCCTGCACCTGGTACATCCGCTCCAGCGCGACCTGCGGCGGGACGCCGAAGACGGCGGCCACGGCGGCCGAGGTGGCGGCGTTGGCCTTGTTGGCGCGACCCGGCAGCTGCAGGTGGATCGGCCATGCCGAGCCGTGCGGGTCCAGGACGTGGTCGCCGGAGAGCACCCAGGTCGGCGTCGGGCGGCGGAAGCCGCACTCGCCGCAGAACCAGTCGTCGCCCGGGCGCTGCATGACACCGCCGCAGGAGGGGCACGACCAGGCGTCGTCCTTCCACTCCTGGCCGGCCGCGACCCACACCACGTTCTGGGAGGAGGAGGCGGACCAGACGATCAGCGGGTCGTCGCAGTTCGCGACGATGACCGCCTTGGAGCCCGACAGGCCCTCGCGCCACTTCTCCGCGAGCATGCGCGTCTCGGCGGCGCGGTCCAGCTGGTCGCGGGAGAGGTTCAGCAGGGCGATCACCTTGGGGGTGACGTCCCGGGCCACCCCGGCCAGGTACTTCTCGTCGACCTCGATGACGCCGTACTTGGCGTCCGAGCCGCCCGCCAGCGCCGAGGTGATGCCCGCCGGCATGTTCGCCCCGAGCGCGTTGGAGACGACCGGACCGCTGGCCCGCAGGGCCTCCGCGATCAGCCGGGTCGTCGTGGTCTTGCCGTTCGTCGCGGAGACGAGGACGACATCGAGATGCTGCGCGAGCGCTCCGAGGAGATCGGGGTCGAGCCTGAGTGCGACCTTGCCACCGATCACCGATCCGCTTCCGCGTCCCGCGGCCCGCGACACCGCCGCCGCGGCCTTGCCCGCCGTCACGGCCAGCTTGGCCCGCGGCGAAAGCGGCTCTGTGTTGCCTGCCATCGTCCCTTGTCCTCCTTGCGTCGGTCGGCCCCAGCCTATCCAGTACCTGCCGGGGCCTTGACCGCGGCGCCCCCACGCCACGGCAGATCTACTCATATATTCGCCCGTCGTAGGCTTACGGCCATGCGACAGCGCCCCATCCCCGGCACCACCGGCCTCGTCCGCACCATGAGCCTCCTGGGCGATCCGGTGCTCCATTCCGCTTGCGCGGAGGTCACCGAATTCGGTCCGGCCCTCGACCGGCTCATCGAGGACATGTTCGCGACGATGTACGCCGCCGAGGGCGTCGGCCTCGCCGCGAACCAGATCGGCGTCGGGCAGCGGGTGTTCGTCTACGACTGCCCCGACGACGAGGACGTCCGGCACGTCGGGCACATAGTCAACCCGCGCCTGGTGGCGGCCGACGGGGACGAGTTCCTCGGTCCCGAGGGCTGCCTCTCGCTGCCCGGGCTGGAGGCGGGTACCGCGCGCTTCGACCGCGCGGTCGTCGAAGGGGTCACCTCCGACGGGGCGCCGGTACGGATCGAGGGCACCGGATTCTTCGCGCGGTGCCTGCAGCACGAGTGCGACCACCTCGCGGGCACCGTCTACGCGGACCGGGTCACGGGCCTGCGCGCGCGCAGGCTCCGGCGCGCGATCCGCAAGACGCCGTGGGGCGCCGCGTCACCGCGCGGCTAGCCAGGTCGCCCGGCGCGGGTCAGAAGCCCGGGCCGTCCGCACGGTTGCCCGCCGTGCCCAGGCGGCCCCAGAGGAGGTCGGTGAGGCCCGCGACCAGTTCCGCGCGCTCGCAGGGGCGTTCGCCGAGCCACCAGTCGCCGGCCGCGTGCATCATGCCGACGATGCCGTGACCCCAGACGCGGGCCAGGCGTTCGCCGCCCGGGCCCAGGTCCACGCGCTCGCCGATCACCTTGGCCAGCTCCTCGCCGAGGCGGCGCAGCAGCGGGGCCGAGTGCAGGCCGACGTCGAAGCCCCGTTCGGCGCTCTGGGAGTCCTCGGCCGGGTGCATCAGGAAGCGGTAGACCTGCGGGCGGGCCTCGATGGCGGCGAGGTAGGTGTCGAGGGTGGCCTCCACCCGGCGGCGCCGCTCGGCGGGGGCGTCCAGCGCGGCCCGCAGCGAGTCGAGCAGGGCGTCGGTGTGCCGGACGGCGAGCGCCTGGTAGAGGCCCGCCTTGTCGCCGAAGTGCCGGTAGAGGATCGGCTTCGTGATGCCGGCCTCGGCCGCGATGGCGTTCATGGAGGCCTTGGGGCCGTCCCTGAGCACGACCCGGTCGGCGGCTTCGAGCAGCTCCCGGCGCCGTCGCTCGGCCCCTCCCGGCTCGCCTGCCTGCTGCGTGGTCTCCATGATGTGTTTTCTCTCCCCGCCCTTGCGATGTGCGTGACGCCCACGCAACGTAACACCCCGCACACCCGGTCGAACGAGGCGGCGGCGGCCTCCGCGGCGGCACGGCCCGCGCTTGACACTGCTTACTGACCGGTAACAGACTGTGGCCTCGTGTTGGTTACCGCTAGTAACCCACGTAGGGACCAGTACAGACAGGTGGAGGGGACATGGCGGAGTTCACCATGGAGCTCAACGACGACCAGAAGCAGGTGCGGGACTGGATCCACGGCTTCGCCGCCGACGTGATCCGGCCCGCGGCCGCGGAATGGGACGAGCGCGAAGAGACTCCCTGGCCCGTCATCCAGGAGGCCGCGAAGGTCGGCATCTACTCGCTGGACTTCTACGCCCAGCAGTTCTTCGACCCGACCGGCCTCGGCGTCCCGATGGCGATGGAGGAGCTCTTCTGGGGCGACGCGGGCATCGCCCTGTCGATCGTCGGCACCGGGCTCGCGGCCATCGGCGTCGTCGCCAACGGCACCGAGGAGCAGATCGGCACCTGGATCCCGCAGATGTACGGCGACCAGAACGACGTGAAGGTCGCCGCGTTCTGCTCCTCCGAGCCGGACGCGGGCTCCGACGTCGGCGCCATGCGCACCCGGGCCGTCTACGACCAGGCCAAGGACGAGTGGGTGCTCAACGGCACCAAGACCTGGGCGACCAACGGCGGCATAGCCAACGTCCACATCGTCGTCGCCGTCGTCGACCCGGAGCTCGGCACCAAGGGGCACGCCTCCTTCATCGTGCCGCCGGGCACCCCGGGCCTGTCCCAGGGCCAGAAGTTCAAGAAGCACGGCATCCGCGCCTCGCACACCGCCGAGGTGGTGCTGGAGGACGTACGGGTCCCCGGGTCCTGCCTGCTCGGCGGCAAGGACAAGCTGGACGAGCGGCTCGCCAGGGCCCACGAACGGGCGCGCAACGGGGGCGGCGAGCGCGTGAAGAACGCGGCCATGGCCACCTTCGAGGCGTCCCGTCCGGCGGTCGGCGCCATGGCGGTCGGCACGGCGCGGGCCGCGTACGAGGTCGCGCTCGACTACGCCAAGACGCGCACGCAGTTCGGCCGCCCGATCATCGACAACCAGGGTGTGGCCTTCCAGCTCGCCGACATGCGGACGCAGATCGACGCGGCCCGGCTGCTGGTGTGGCGGGCGTCCTGGATGGCGGTCGCGGGCCGGCCCTTCACCTCGGCCGAGGGCTCGATGTCCAAGCTCTACGCGAGCGAGGTCGCGAAGAAGGTGACCGCCCAGGCACTCCAGATCCTCGGCGGCAACGGTTACACCCGCGAGTACCCGGTGGAGCGCATGCACCGCGACAGCGCCATCTACACGATCTTCGAGGGGACCAGCGAGATCCAGCGGCTGGTGATCGCCCGGACGATCTCCGACATGCCGATCCGCTAGACCGCCGTGCCTCGCCGGTGGCGCGGGGGCCCGGGGGCGGGCCTCAGCGCCGCGGCGCGAGGCACAGGGGCGCGGCCTCCAGGCTGCGCTCGGAGACGCTGATCAGCTCGCCCGCGGCGCAGGTCGCGCCGGGGGTGTCCAGCCGCTTGGTGATCCGGTACCTGGCCAGCGCGGAATCGCAGCCCTCGACGACCAGCTCCTCGGTGCGGAAGCGGTCCGCGTCCTGCACGCACGTGCCCACGGGGAGCTTCCTCGGGCCGCTGTCGTCGCCCGCCAGCAGACCGATCAGGATCAGAGCGGGGAACGCGAGGATCACGGCGAGCAGCGGGACGAGGCCGACCAGCGCCACCGGGCGCCGCCACAGCGGCCTGCCCGGGTCGAGCGGGGGCATGGCGCCGCCCACCGGCGGACCGAGCTTGCGCAGCCTTCCCCACGGGGCGAGGTTGGTCAGCAGGGTGACCGGCGTGATGAACACGGACAGCGGGCCCCACCAGCCCTGCCACAGGGTCTTCGCGGACATGTCGCGGACGACGGCGAGCCCGCAGTCGCGGCAGAACGGCCCCTTGCGGCTGAGGAACCGCATCAGCACGACCATGCCCTGATGGCCGTGGACCGTCGTCTCCGCGACGGGCAGCGCCCCGCAGACCCGGCAGCCGTAGGCCCCCTGCTCCGGCGTGAGGCCGGCGTACGGGCCCGGGGGCTGGTGCGGAATGTGCGGGCCCGCCTGCCACGGCGGCGGCTGCTGTTGCCAGGAGTACGGGCCCTGCTGCGGCGGTGGCGGGGTGGCCACGGAGATCCCCCTCGTTCTCGCGGTGATCACCGGCGTGGTGACGGCTCGAACCCTAACCCGCCTCCTACGGGCGCAGAATGCCGCGCACGGCGCGGGAGAAGACGAACCGGCCGGCCGCAGCGACCACCGGGTCGAGCAGGCGGGGGATCCCGCGCAGGCGCAGCTCCTCGGTCCAGACGATCTCCGTGCCGCCGCCCGGAAGCGGGCGGATCGCGATCTCCGCCCAGCCCAGGACCGCGCGTCCGTGTTTGACGAGCCTCACCAGCCCGTCCGAGGCCCCGTCCGGCGGCCTCCAGAGCACGACCTCCATCGGATCGTCGAATGTGATCCTGCCCACACCCGTGCGTGCCGTGAAGAGCGTTCCGGCGCGCGTCGGAGGCTCCGTGACGATGATCGTCCGGGTGAAGGGGACCTGCGCGCCGTGGCGCTCCCAGTCCGTCAGCCTCCGCCAGGTCTCGGCCGCCGACAAATGGGTACGGTGAACAAACCGGATACCGGGCATGAGCGCATGGTAATCGGGCATACACACCCTGAACTGGACCGCCGATATGGGTTCCGTCCGGGGGTGGCGATCAGCAATACTCACCGCCACCGTGGATCGCGGATTCGACCGGGTGACCACCGGCTCTCCCGCCCCACATTGCGAGGAGGTGCGCCGATGTGCTCACACCAGCCCCCCTGTCCTGCCGTAGACAGCGCAGACCACGATGCCGCCCGTACCGTGGCCTTCCATCCCGAACAGGGCTGGAGCCTGCTGTGCAACGGCGCCGTCGTCTTCGACGACACCGGTGAACTGCTCCCCGATGGCCGTGCGGTGGAACCCCGCCGCCCGGTCCTGGTCTGAGCGAGGAGGCAGCATGCGCCAGCAGCTGATCCGCAAGCCCGTCCCCAAGCCCGCCCCCCGAGACCTGGATCTGCGCACACCGTCGGGCAGACCCCTCCCGTACTGACGGGAGCCCAGGATCTAGCGAGCCGTCCACCGGCTGCCGGTCAGCCGGTGGACGCCGCCGCGCCGCCCCGGAACGCCGCCTCGAACGCGGCGTCGCCGATCGCCGCCCTGGCCTGCCGCTCGCCCTGGTCCCGCAGGGCCCTCAGCGAGGGCGCGCCGCCCATCTGCGGCCGGCCGACCGTGCGCCACCAGGCGTGCCCGGTGCCCAGCAGCCGCGCCGCCAGCTCCCCGTCGCCCAGCCCCGCCACCGCCGCGGCCAGCAGGTCCAGGCCCAGCGCGATGCCGAAGCGGTCGCCGAGCAGCCGTTTGCCGGACAGCATGGCCCGCACGTGCCGGGCCGCCTCCCCGTGGTCGCCCAGGCCCAGTGCGGCCACCGCCAGCACGTAGTCGGCGTACGCCCGCAGCCAGCGCTCGCCCAGCTCCGCGCAGGTCTCCCGCAGGGACCACGCCTCCTCGGTGGCCTCGTCGAAGCGCCCGAGGTCGCACAGGGCGTAGCTGGTGGCCAGCTTGCACAGCAGCCAGCCCGGGCCGCTGGTCCGCCCGCCGTGGCCCGCCCGGGCCCGTGGACCGCCCAGCGCCAGGGCCCGTACGGGGTCGCCCGGCATCAGCACGGACGCCGCCTGCAAGTAGGCCGCGCGCAGCTCCCGTTCGGGGTCCGCGAGCGGGGCCGCGCCCCGGGCGCACTCCTCGCCGGTCCGGCGGGCCGTGTCCATGTCGCCCTGGAGCAGCGCGGTCAGCCCGAGGGCCCACACGGCCTGGTTGTGGGCGGCTCCCGCGGCCGGGGCGGCGTGCAGCGCCCGTTCCAGGAAGCCGCGGCCCTCGTGCACGTGCCCGCACGCGAACCAGTAGAACCACAGCGCCCCGGCCATCTCCAGCGCTGCCGCCGGGTCGTTGCCCAGCAGATGCTCCAGGGCCGTACGCAGCTGCGCGTGCTCGGCGGTCATCCTGCGGTACCAGTCCACCTGCTCCGGGCCGAGCCAGCCCCGGTCGGCGGCCTGGCAGAGGGCCCCGTACCAGTGGGCGTGCCGGTCGGCGACGATCCGCCTCTCGCCGAGCTCGCCCAGCCAGTCGTGCCCGTACTCGCGGATCGTGTCCAGCATCCGGTAACGGGCTCCGGCGCCCCGCTCCTCGGTGCGCCGGACCACCGACTTGGCGACCAGGCCCGCCAGCACCCGCTCCACCCGCGAGGCGGGCAGCGGGCCGCCCGCGCATACCGCCCGGGCGGCGGCGACGTCGAAATCCCCGGTGAAGACGGAGAGCCGGGCCCACAGCAGCCGTTCCAGCGGCTCGCACAGCTCGTGGCTCCAGCCGATCGTGGTCCGCATCGTCTGGTGCCGGGGCAGCATGACGGCCCGGGTGTCGGCGAGCATGTCGAAGCGCTCGCCGATCCGTGCGGCCATCTGCTCCAGGGTCCACAGCCGCATCCGGGCGCCGGCCAGTTCCAGGGCGAGCGGGATCCCGTCGAGGCGGCGGCAGAGCTCGGCCGCGACCGCGGTCCGGCCGGCGTCCTCGAAGGTGGCGGACGCCTGCGGGGTCGCGGCGAGGGCGCGGGCGCGGAACAGGGCGAGGGCGTCGCTGTCGGGCCCTTCGCAGGGCAGCGGACGGATCTCGACGACCTCTTCGCCGGGGGAGCCGAGCGGCTCCCGGGAGGTGACCACGACCGTCAGCCCGGGTGCGGACTGCAGGAGTTCACCCACCAGGTGGCGGCAGGCAGCCACCAGGTGCTCACAGGTGTCCAGGACGAGGAGGAGTTCCTTGTCGGCCATCCACGCGCACAACTCCTCGTCGAGCGAGCGCGCGGAGTGGTCGGCGAGACCGACGGCGTGGGCGACGGCCGTGGCGAGCAGGGCGGGGTCGCGCAGCGGCGACAGCTCCACCCAGCACACGCCGTCCTGCCGGTCCCGGCCGGCCGCGGCGGTGGCCCGCAGGGCGAGCCGGGACTTGCCGACACCGCCCACCCCGGTGAGTGTGACCAGTCTTCGCTCGCGCAACAGACCGGCGAGGAGGCAGAGTTCGCCCTCCCGGCCGACGAAGCTCGCCGATTCCGGCGGCAGGTTCCCCGGCGCGGCGCCAGAGTCTGGCCCGCCGCCGCCTGCGGAATCTGGCTGATTGTTGTTGACCGAGTACTCACCGAACACGGAAGTATTGTGCGTGATCTCCTTGCCCGACAATGCTGTTCAGGCCAGATCGTTGCCGGATTTCACGCTATGAGGGTGACTGTCCGCTCCGCCGAGAAAGCGCCCCAGTTGCCGTCGGGCAGCCGGGCGCGCAGTTTCACCGCCCACGCGGTACCGGCCGGCTCGGTCACCGTGATCCGGTGCTCCGCCCGTCCACTGGGGACCGCGCCGGTGCCGAACTGGATGACGGTGGTGGGCCGTCCGTTGACGTAGAGCTCGTACTCGCTGGTCTCGCGCCCGGTTTCCGGGGCGGTCCAGGCGAGGGTGACCGCGCCGGGGGAGGCGGTCGCCGTGAACTCGGCGGGTGCGGTACCCGGTCCGTCACCGGAGGCGGGCGGGGTGGTCACGTCCACCGCAGGGCCGTCGGGGGAGGAGTTGTCCGCCCCGTCGCGGGCCCGCACGGTGAACGTGTAGACGGTGTCGGGCTGGAGGCCGCTCAGCGCGGTGCCGGTCTCCCCGGGGCCGGCGGTGTGGATCCGGACGCCGCCCTGGTAGACGTCGTACGCCGTCACGCCCGTGTCGTCCGTGGCGGCGGACCAGGACACCCGGGCGGCCCGGGGCCCGGTGGCCCGGGCCGTGGTGGCGGCCGGGGCGGTGGGCGCCAGGCGGTCCTCGGCGGATGCGGCCGGGGTGGTCGCCCGTACGGCCGGACCCGTCCCGGAGAGGTTCCCGGCGGCGTCCTTGGCGCGGACCGTGAAGGCGTAGCCGGTCTGCGGGGTGAGGCCGGTGATGTCCACCATGGTCTTCTCTGCCGGGAGTTCGCGGACCAGGTGGCCGGACTCGAAGACCTGGTAGCCGGTCACTGCGTCGCGCACGGCGGCCGCTTCCCACATGACGTGCACGGTCGTGGCGCTGCCGGGCTGTGCGGTGAGTCCGGCGGGTGCGGGCGGGGCCTCGGTGTCGGGCGCGGTGCACGCCGTCAGTCCGGCGAGGCCCAGGCACAGCGCGAAGGCCAGGCGCGGGCCGAGGACCATGCGCGGAGCGAGGGTCGGGGCGGTGCGTCGCACGGGTGCCATCCTCCGCTTCCTCGTAAAGGTCTAGACATATATGGCACGGGGGTCGCGGGCCCGGCAAGACCCCTGCCGTGCCCGGTTCGGCTTCTTCTGGTCACGCCCGGCATGTGCCCGGTACGACAAACCGGCGGCCCTGGACGCCGCCCTCGGAAGTGGGAACGTGTGTCGCCGAGTTGACGGAACGTGTCGGCCCTCGGCGGCGATCTGCTCACCCGCCGGCGCCGCGAGCGGTGCGTGCCTCCTCGCCGTCGGCCACGATCCGGTGCTGCTGGGGCGCTGGTGTGACCGTACGACCCGCTGGAACGAGATCGTCAAGGACCGGCCGACCGTCACGGACGGTCAACACCCGTACGGAGGACACGTCTTTCGCCCGTCGGCACCCCTGCCTGCGCCACCATGGCGCCGAGTAAGGAGGTTTCGATGGTGATTTCCCTCTCCGTGGTCGTCCTGCTCCTCATCCTCGCCTGGATCTTCGTGCGCAGCGGCGGGCTCAAGTTCTCGCACGCCGTCGTGTGCGTACTGCTCGGCTTCTACCTCGCGAGCAGCAGCATGGCCGCGACCATCCACGACGGTCTGACGGCCACCGCGAACGCGGTTTCCAGTCTCAACCCCTAGTGGATCGTTGATCGACTGTTGCGCCCTCGTGAATCATCCGGCTCTTCCATGGACTCCTCGGGCAGTGCGATCTAGCGTCTGGCGGCGGTGCGATGTCAGACGTGGTGTCAATAGAACTGCAGAGAAGACGGAGGAGGTCCCGGATGTTCCGAAGAGCGCTGAACTGCGCCGTGGTCCCGGTCGTCGCCGCGCTGACGGTGATGTACGGCGTCTCGGCGGCCCAGGCCGACGAGATACCCAAGGCCCCCGGCCACCGCCTGGTCAGCCACTACGACGGCAGCCCCGCGGCAGCGGCACCGCTGCCCGGCGAGGCGCCGCCGCAGCACCCCTTCCTCGCGCCCAACGGCCGCAGCGGCATGCACTCCGACGCGGCCGGCAGCGCCACGTCCCCCTGGAGCGGGCCGCTCGGCAAGAACCCACAGGTGACCAGCGAGAAGATCGCCGCTCTCGGCGGGGAATGCGCCACCGCCACCTTCGACGCGGGCGGCCGGCTCGTCACGGTGTGCGGCACCTTCTCGGGCTTCAAGGTCAAGCTCCTGGAGCCCCGTACGCTCGCCACGCTCGCGGAGTACCAGCTCCCGCAGCGTTCTTCCACTGTCGAGGCGATCACCTCGCTCGATTTCGCGAAGATCTTCAAGGACACCTCGGGCGGCGCCTACTTCTACCTGGACGACCAGGACCGGGCGGTGCTGGCCGACTCCCGACAGCACATCCTGCGCCTCGCCCACGTCCAGAACGCGGACGGCAGCTGGAAGTTCACCGTCGACGACGACTGGGACCTCACCGGCCAGGTCCCGCACGACTGCGTCAGCTGGACCAACCTGTGGCCCAGCGGCACCTGTGACCCCGTCACCTCCGTCATGCCCGACTGGAACGGCCGCATCTGGTGGGTCACCCGCCAGGGGCGGGTCGGCACCGTGGACCCGGCGACCTCGCGGATCCGCTCCGTCCGGCTCGACGGCGAGGAGATCCAGAACTCCTTCTCGGTCGCCGAGGACGGCGTCTCCATCGTCACCGACCACGCGCTCTACAGCTTCCGCGCCGCCGCCGACGGCACCCCCGAGGCACAGTGGCGCCAGACGTACGACCGCGGTACCGGGACCAAGCCGGGCTCCGTGAACCAGGGTTCGGGCACCACCCCGGACCTCTTCGGCAACGGCTACGTCGCGATCACGGACAACGCCGACGACCGGATGAACGTCCTGGTCTACAAGCGGGGCGTGGACGTGCCCGCGGACCGGCGGCTGGTCTGCAAGGTGCCGGTGTTCGGTCCCGGCGCCTCGACCACCGACAACTCCCTGATCACCTGGGGCAACAGCATCGTCGTCGAGAACAACTACGGCTACGAGAACCCCACCACCCTGCTGCTGGGCAAGTCCGTCGTCGGCGGCGTGGCTCGCATCGACGTCCGCGCCGACGGCAGCGGCTGCGACACGGTGTGGGAGAGCGCGATCCGCTCGCCCTCCGTCGTTCCGAAGCTCTCCACCGGGAACGGGCTGCTCTACTTCTACGAGAAGGAGCCCAGCTTCTGGGGCATCGACGCCTGGTACCTCACCGCGGTGGACTTCCGTACCGGTGAGCGCCGCTGGCGGCAGCTGACGGGCACCGGCGCGCTGTACGACAACAACTGGGCCCCGATCACCCTCGGGCCCGACGGCACCGCGTACGTCGGCGTCTTCAACGGCATCGTCGCGGTCCGCGACGGCGGCTGATCCCGCCGGCCGATCGTCTCGGCCCGGGCCCTCAGGGGAGCCGAGCCCCCGTCGTCACCGCGGGGGCTCACTCCTCGGGCCGCCACAGCGGGTGCTCGCGCGCGGCCCACGACCGCCCGACCGAGCCCGTGCGCATGCCGCGCCGAGCCTCCGGGTCGGCCAGGGCCTTGCCGATGTGCCCGGCGAGCACGATGCCGAGGGCCAGCGCCAGCCAGTCGTGGACGAAGGTGGCGGCGGTCCGCCAGACCAGCGGGGCGAGGCCGGTGAACCACATCAGGAGCCCGGTGCCGAGCATCACCAGGACCGCCCCGGCCAGCCAGCCCGCGTACACCTTCTGCCCGGCGTTGAACTTCCCGGCGGGCCGTGGCCCCGTGCGGTCCCGGCGCAGCGCGGCCCGCAGCCACTGGCGGTCGTGCGGCCCGAAGCGGTTCAGCCGCCGCAGGTCGGCGCGGAACGCGGGGGAGGCGAGGCCCAGCAGGAAGGGCAGCGGGAGCAGCAGCCCGGACCACTCGTGCACGGTGACGACCAGGTGGCGGCGGCCCACGAGTTCGGCGAGCGGCGGCAGGTAGAGGCAGGCGGCGCCCGCCACGCACACCAGGGCGAGCGCGGCCGTGGACCGGTGGACCAGGCGCTCGGCGCGGCTGAAACGGCTCACGCGCGCGGCCCGTTCAGACGGTGGGGGCATCGTCACGTCCGTTCGAGCGGCCGACCCACGCGTCGACGTCGTAGCCCAGCAGCTCCCAGTAGCCCGGCTCGACCTTCTCGGTGAGGGTGATCCCGGAGAGCCACTTGGCCGACTTGTAGAAGTACATCGGGGCGACGTACAGCCGCACCGGTCCGCCGTGGCTGTGGCCCAGCGGCCGGTCCTGCATCCGCAGGGCGACCAGGACGTCGTCACGGCGGGCCTGCGGGAGGGTGAGGCTCTCGGTGTAGGTGCCGTCGAAGCAGTCGAAGCGGATGGCGCCGGCCTCGGGCCGCACCCCGGCGGCGTCGAGCAGCCGCGACAGCGGTACCCCCTCGAAGGGGGTGCCCGGGACCCGCCAGCCGGTCACACACTGCACGTCCCGGACCACCCGGGTCTGCGGGAGCGCCCGCAGCGCGTCGAGGGTGTACTCCGCCGGGCGGTCGACGAGCCCGCCGACGGTGAGGCGGTAGTTCTCCGGGCCCCGCTCGGGAACGGACGAGGCGACCGAGTAGTAGCGGAACCCGCCGCCGTTCGGCAGCAGTCCGCTGATCCCGGTGGGGTCCTTGTCGGCGACGGCCTCGAAGCCGTGCTGGAGGTAGGGGGCGGTGACCAGCCCGGCCGCGCCGAGGCCGAGCATCCCCAGGACCAGCCGGCGCCCGACCGGGGTGCCCCGGCCGTCGGGGTCTGCGTGCTCTTCTGTGCTCACCCGCCGATTCGACCAGCGCCGGGCCCCGGAAGCCAGGGGTCGCGCAGGCACGTCAGACTTTCGTCACACCTGGCGGCCGGCGCCGCCGCCGGGACCTCAGCCGTGGCGGCAGCAGCGGTCGATCTCCGCGAGCCGGGCCCCGACGTCCAGGCTCCACAACCGCACGGTCCCGTCGGTGCTGCTGCTGGCCACCGTCCGCCCGTCGGGCGAGAAGGAGACCCCCCACACCGCGCTGGCATGGCCGGCCAGCGCGGCCACGAGGCGGCGCCCGGCCACGTCCCACAGCCGCACCGTACGGTCGTTGCCGCTGCTGGCCAGGGTCCGGCCGTCGGGGGAGAAGGCGACGCCCCGCGCGGAGCCGGTGTGCCCGGTGAGCGCCGCCTCGAAGCTCCGGCGGCGGGCGTCCCACAGGCGGACCGTCCCGTCGTTGCCGCTGCTGGCGAGGGTCCGCCCGTCCGGACTGAAGGCCAGACCCCGTACCGCACCCGTATGGCCGGTGAGCACGGCCGGCCGGGGGACTTCACCCGCAGCGTGCGCCGAGAGGTCCCACAGCCGTACGGTCAGATCGTCACCGGCGCTCGCCAGGGTGCGCCCGTCGGGGCTGAACACCACGTCGTTGACGAAGTCCGTGTGACCGGTGAGCACCGCGAGCGGGCGGCGTGCCGGGACGTCCCACAGCCGCACCGTGCCGTCCGCGCCGCCGGCGGCGAGCGTGCGCCCGTCGGGGGCGAAGGCCACCGCGAACACGGTCCCGCTCCGGCCGGAGAGGGTTGCCGCCGACGCGCGGGCCGCCACGTCCCACAGCCGGATGGTGCCGTCGGAGCCCGCCGAGGCCAGCGTCCGTCCGTCGGGGGCGAAGGCCACCGAGAACACCGTCTCGGTGTGCCCCGCGAACGCGGCCACCACCCGTCGCTCCGCCACGTCCCACACGCGCACCGTGTGGTCCGCTTCAGCGGTGGCCAGCAGTCTGCCGTCGGGGCTGTACACGGCGTGCCAGACCTCCGTGAACGGACGCGACGCCAGCACCGGGCCGCGCAGGTCCCACAGCACCACCGACTGGTCGAACCCGGCGGTGGCCAGCACGGCGCCCGCGGAGTCCACCGCCACACCGAGCACGTAGTCGGTGTGCCCGGCGAGCGTCGCCGTCAGCCGGCCGCCGCGCACGTCCCACAGCCGGGTCGTCCCGTCGCCGCCCGCGCTGACGACCGTCGTCCCGTCCGGCGTGTAGGCCACGCCGTTGACGTCGTCGCTGTGCCCGGTCAGCGTCGCGGTGATCCGGCGTCCCGCCACGTCCCACAGCCGTACGGTCCGGTCGACGCCCCCGGTGGCGACGGACTGCCCGTCCGGAGCGAACGCCGCCCCCAGCACCTCGTCCGTGTGCCCGGCGAAGACGGCCAGCGGGCGGGCCTCCACCGGGTCCCACAGCCGTACGGTCCGGTCCGAGCCGGCCGAGACCAGCGTCCGGCCGTCCGGCGCGTACGCCAGGGCGTTGACCCTGCCGGTATGGCCGTCGAGGGCGGCCACGGCCCGGTGCTCCCCGGCGGCCTCCCACAGCTGGACGGTCCCGTCGGGGGACCCGATGGCCAGCGTCCGCCCGTCGGGGGCGAAGGCCACCGCCCGGGCGCCGGTGGTGCTCGCCGGGAGGACCGCCGCCGTACGGCCGCCCGCGATGTCCCAGAGCCGCGCGGGGCCGTCCGTCGAGGCGGCGGCGAGTGTCCGGCCGTCGGGGCTGAAGGCGACGGCGCGTACCCGGCCGGCCATGGTGAAGGCCGCGGTCGTACGGCGGTCGGCCATCCGCCGCAGCGTCACCGTCCCGTCCGAACCGGCCGTCGCCAGCGTGCCGTTCCCCGGGGCGAAGGCCACGGCGTTCACGGGCCCGCCGTGCCCGCCCAGCCGGGCGATGAACGGCTGAGCCTGGGTGCTCAGCAGGGCTCCGCGCGCCTCGGTGGTCGCCGCCGTCCGGTACGCCTCCCCGGCGAGCCGCATCGACGCCTCCGGCTGGCCCGCGGCCAGCGACGCGGACTGCAGGGCGAGCGCCCTGGACCGGGCGACGCGCTCCTGGCCGAGCGCACCCGCGCGCTGCTCGTACGCCAGCCCGCCGGCGCCCACGGCGAGGACCAGCAGGACCACGAGCGTGGCCAGCATCCGCTGCCGCAGCCGCACCTGACGCCGGGCCTGCCGCTCGCGGCCGTCCTCCGCGGCCCGGCTCGCCCGCAGGAAGGCCTCCTCCAGCGGCCCGAGCCCGCTGCGGCCGTCGAGCTCGTCGGCCCACGCGCGGGCGGTGTCCAGCCGGGTCCCGCGGTAGAGGGCCGACGGATCGCGGTCCTCGCGCTCCCATTCGGCGGCCGCCTGGGCCAGCTGCTGGTGGATCAGCAGGCCCGCCCGGTCGGCCTGGATCCAGCCGCGCAGCCGCGGCCAGGCGTGCAGCAGGGCCTCGTGGGTGATCTCGACGGTGTCGCTGTCCATGGTGATCAGCCGGGCCCGGACGAAGGTGTCGAGCGCCGCCGCGGCCCGGCCGGCGTCGTCCAGCTGTTCCATCAGGGCGGTGCGGTTCAGTCGGCGGCGGGTCGCGCCCGTGCCGTCGGCGACGTGGACCAGGCGCACCAGGACGCGGCGGATCGTCCGCTGCTCGTCCGGGTACAGACGTGCGAAGACGGTCTCGGCGGTCCGCGCGATCGCGCCCTGGATGCCGCCGGTCCGCTCGTACCCGGCGACGGTCAGGGTGGCGCCCCGGCGTTGCTGCCAGGTGGCCATCAGCGCGTGGGAGACCAGCGGCAGTGCGCCGGAGGGGGTGTGGCCGGGGGTGTGCTCGCGCAGACCGGCGTCGCGCAGCAGCAGGGGGACCAGGCCCGGTTCGAGGGTGACCCCGGCGAGCTCCGCCGGACGCGTGATCGATTCCCGCAGCTCCGCCAGGGTCATCGGGGGCAGTACGAACAGTCCCGCCGTGAAGACCGTGGCCAGCTCCGGCACGTCCAGACAGCTGCCGGAGAAGTCCGCCCGTACGCCGAGCACCACCACGGCGGGATCCGGGCCGGCCCCCGCGGGCCCCGAGGTGGACAGGGCCGACAGCACCCGTACGAAGGCGTGCCGCTCCTCCTCGCCGGAGCAGAGGGTGAACAGCTCCTCGAACTGATCGATGATCAGCACGAGCCGGACGGGCGGAAGGCCGCGGCCCGGGTCCGACAGCGGGCGGACGGCTTCGAGCAGCACCTGAGGCCGGTCCCGCAGTTCCTGGGCGGTGATGCCGGGATCGCTGCCCAGGACCTTCGCGGTCCTGTCCAGCAGCTCCTCCAGCGGATGCGCGGTGGGAGTGAACCGCACCACCGGCCATTCGGCGGCGCCGGGCATCGGGAACCCGCCCGGGCGCCGCAGAGCCGGTACGAGACCGGCATTGAGCAGGGAGGACTTGCCGGCGCCCGACGGGGCGACCAGCATCAGCGGCCCACTGCCGACGCGTTCGAAGACCCGCTCGACCAGCTCGGCCGTCGCCCGCTCCCGGCCGAAGAACCACCCCGCGTCCCGCGCGGTGAAGGCCGACAGACCGCGGTAGGGGCACTCGCCGTCCGACTGCTGCCCGGTCCCCGTTTCCGTGCCCGTCCCCGTCCTGGCGCCGTCGCCGACGCCGGGCGGTCCCGTCTCCCGTACCATCCGCAGCAGTTCGCCCCCCGCCCCCAGTACCTCGTCGCAGCGGCGCGCCACGTCGGCGGTCACCCGCTTCGAGCCGGTCTCGATCTTGCTCAGATAGCCCTTGCTGTAATGCGTCCGGCGGGCCATGTCGGCGAGTGACAGACCGCGTTGCATCCGCAGACGTCGCAGCTGCGCGGGAAAGGGCGGTGTGGTGTCGTCGTCGGACGATTCGTGCTGGTGATCGGATTTGCTTCGGCGGTCCGGATCCCCCAAGACATCCCCCATGGCGCGCCCGGGCAGTGAGATGGCACTGCCCAGGCTACAGCCGGGGTCGGACCGATTACCCCCGGTTGAGGCGGATCGAGTTGATGGGCGTCAGGTCGGCGTAGACACCGGTCCCCGCGGCGATCGGGCTGCCGCAGCCGCCGCCGTTGCTGCCGGTGCACAGGTTTGCGGTCGCAGCGCCGTACTGGTTGTTGAGCACCCAGTGGTTCCCGTACTGGTTGCTCAGCTTGTGCGCCCCGTAGCTGTAGAAGACGTGGGTCGGCTTGACGGCGGGGTTCTGGTTCTGAGGGTAGATGCAGACCGCCCCGTCCGGGCAGCCGGCCCACGCGTCGGCCGGCTGGGCCACGGAGGTACCGCTGAGCGCGATCACGGCGGCGGCTGCGGTGGCGAGCGCGGCGGCTCCGCGGAACATCTTGCGCATGATTTCCCCTTGGGGTCGTGCCTGGTGCGGACGGTTCCAGCCTGCGGGCGCCGGGCACCGGGGTCGACGGGTTTCCCGTTGCCCGTCGGGGGAGCGCCCGGGAAACCCCCGGCGACCAGCCCGGCCGCGCGCCGGAGGTCAACGCCCGCGTCCCGGGTGGCCCGGGCGGCGCGTTCCGCGGGCTGGTCGCAGGCCGCCAAGGCGACGCGCGGACGGCCACTCGTCCGGACCTCAAATTGAGGCCGTTTGCCCACGGGTTGTGTTCTTCCGCTTGTCCATTGTGGCGATTTGCCCGGATCGCCCATAACTTCGGAATTGTGACGAATCGACAGCTCACGGTCCTCGCATGCATCTCAGTGGTCATGGCCGCAGGCCTCGGCGTGGCGGCGCCGCCCGCCGAGGCGGCCACGCACACGGTGCATCCGGGCGAATCGATCCAGCAAGCGGTGGACGCCGCACTGCCGGGAGACCGCATCCGCGTGCTCCCCGGCACCTACCACGAGAGCGTGAACATCACGAAGCCCCTGAGCCTGCGCGGGTCGGGGCCGGAGACCGTGATCATGCCCCCGGCCGCGCCCGCGCGCGCCGAGAACCCCTGCGCGCAGAGCGGCAACGGTATCTGCGTCATAGGAGCCGCGGAGAAGACCGTGGACCGGGTGAGCATCCGGTCGCTGACGCTGAGGGGCTTCAGGAAGAGCGGTATCTGGGCGACCCGTACCGACCGGATGAAGGTCGAAGGGGTGATCGCCGAGAGGAACGGCACCTGGGGCATCGCCCAGGAGCGGTCCACCCGGGGGGTGTTCCGGCACAACACCGCGCGTGACAACGCGGAGTCCGGCATCTTCGTCGCCAACACCATCGACCGCGAGGGCGGCGCCACCGACACCGGCGGTGCCGTGATCCGCGACAACATGCTGACCGGGAACCGCATCGGGGTCACGGTCAGGCGGGTGCGGAACCTCTCCGTCAGCGACAACATCCTCACGGGCAACTGCGGCGGGATCTTCGTCGTCGGCGACGAGGGCGAGCCGGGCGCCGGCGCCATGGTCATCCGGGGCAACTGGATCTACGAGAACAACAAGTTCTGCAAGGGCAACACCCGCCTCCCGGCCATCCAGGGCGTGGGCATCGTCCTGACCGGAGCCGAGGAGACGGTCGTCCGTTCGAACTCCATCCGCGGCAACGTGGGCTCCTCGCCGCTGTCCGGCGGAATCCTGCTGTTCAAGAGCTTCGTGGGCGCCCAGAACACCGACAACGTCATCAAGGACAACGACGTACGGGGCAACCAGCCGGCGGACCTGGCCAACCAGGGGACGGGGTCCGGCAACACGTTCGTCGGCAACCGGTGCGGGACCTCCCAGCCCGCGGGGATGTGCTGACCGTGATCCCCCTCATCAGTGGAATCGAGGCCGTATGACCACGGTAAGCACCACCCCCACCACCACCACCACCGCCGCTCCCGCGGCCGCCCCCGCCCCCCAGCCGGCGATGAGGCTGCGCGAGCTCGTCTTCGGCGCGGCGATCGCCGCCGCCGTGCGCGCGGCGGCCCGTCTCGGAGTCGCCGACGCGCTCGGGGAGTCGCCCGCCACCGCCGCCGAGCTCGCCTCGGCGCTGGACTGCGAACCCAAGCCGCTGAACCGGCTGCTCCGGGCCCTTTCCTGCTACGGGGTCTTCGCGGAGACGCCGGACGGGAAGTTCGTCCACACGGAGATGTCACGCCTGCTGCGCGAGGACGATCCGCACAGCCTGCGCTACATCTCCCTGTGGTGCACGGAGCCCTGGACCTGGCAGGCCTGGCCCCGGCTCGACGACGCGGTGCGCTCCGGGGGGAGCGTCTTCCACGACCTGTTCGGCAAGGGCTTCTTCGACTACCTGCACCAGGACGCGCACGAGTCCGCCCACGTGTTCAACCGGGCCATGACCACCTCCAGCATGCAGTCGGCGCTGGACGTCGCGGAACTCCTCGACCTCACCGGGGTCTCGGTGGTCGCGGACATCGGCGGCGGCCAGGGCCACGTGCTGGCGAGCCTGCTGGAGAAGCACCCGTCCGTACGAGGGGTCCTGCTCGACCTGCCGGGAGTGGCGGCGAAGGCGGATCCCCGGCTGCGCGAGGGCGGTCCGCTCGCCGAGCGGACCGAGATCCTCCCCGGGGACTGCCGTGAGGCGATCCCGGTGGACGCCGACCTGTACATCATCAAGAACATCCTGGAGTGGGACGACGACAGCACCCGCAGGACCCTGCACAACGTCATCGCGGCGGCCCGCCCCGGAGCCAGGGTCGTCATCATCGAGAACCTGGTGGACGACACCCCGTCGATGAAGTTCACCACCGCCATGGACCTGATGCTGCTGCTCAACGTGGGCGGTGCGAAGCACACCAAGAACAGCCTCGTCACGCGGATGGCGGACGCCGGCCTGGAGGTCGGCGAGATCCGGCCGGTCAACCCGTACCTGCACGCCTTCGAGTGCACCGTCCCCGGGTGACGGCGGCCCTCACGCCCGCGCCCCCGGGACCGGCACGGAGCCGGTCCCGGGGGCGCGGGTTCTTCTGATCGCGGCGGACTCCCGCGTCACGCGCCCGTCATCAACGCGTTGTTGACGAGGTCCAGGAACTCGCGCGGCGACCTGCACCGGTCCGCATCGGGGGGCAGGGGCCGTCCGTGCCGGTTCTCCAGCTCCCCGACGATGCCGAGCAGCCCCAGGGAATCGAGCCCCCACTCGTCGAAGCCCGCCTCGGGCCGGCTCGCCATCTCGGCGGCATCGACGGTGACGCCCGCGCCCTTGTGCATCAGAGCGGCCAGTTCTTCCATCGTCAGTCGAGCGGTCATGACGGACAATCTCCTCAGGCTCTCGCCGGCGGACGCCGGTCGGTGATCAGATGCATTTCGGAACGTTCCAGGAAGCGGGAGATCTCCTCGTCTGTCGTGGGGACACCGTCCGTGGCGCTGTCGAGCAGCCGGGCGAGCACGGCCGCCTTGTGGTCGCCCTCGACGCCGGCCGCCAGAGCGGGCCGGGCGTCGAGCTTGCCGTGCATGTCGAGGAGCCGGACGACGAAGTCGTCGCGCTGGAAGACGGTGCTGGCCACGATGGGGCTCGCGGGATCGCCCACGGCAGCCTCGTCCTGTCCGGCCAGCAGCCGCGCGAGCGCCATGCCGCACCCGTCCTTGGCGGGATAGAACAGCGCACGCCGCCGCACGTCTTCGGGCTCGGGCCCACCGGACGACACGTGGTGCACGGCGGGGAGCGCCGCCCGGGTGAAGAACATCCGGGCGGATCCGGGGTCACTGAGGTCCCGGTCCTGCTCCAGGTACGGATTGAGGGCTGCCTCCACGGCCCTGACCTCGGGCTGTCCGGCCACATGGCGCAAGGCTGCCAGGAGGTCGCCCTCCACCTCGACGGCCCGTACGACCCGGTTCCCGTGCATGAAGACGGACGTACGGCGCAGCCGGGTCTTCTCGTCCACCTGGGTCTGCGGGGAGCAGTACCCCGCCAGCAGCTCCGCGACGACGGCCTCGCTGCCCGGCTTCACGGTGAAGGTGAGGGCGTGGCGCACGACGCCGTCCCCCCGCCGGGGAGCGGAGGCGATCGGGCGCGGTTCGGCCGATCTCTCCGTTACGGAGGACCTGCCGGTCTCCCGCAGCACGTTGAACCGCAGCGAGCGGGTGTCCCGCACGCAGTCGTGCAGGGGTTTGACCGCCGCGACGTGCTCCTCGCTGTTCAGCCAGGACAGGAAGCGCGGTGCGCTCTCCCATTCGCTGGTGATGAGCCACTGCGACGGGTTCTCGATGGACTGGCACAACTCGTCGCTGATGTGTCCGGGGACGGACGACACCTGCCGACGCATGTGCTCGTAGACCTCGAGGAACTGATTCTGAGCCCCGTCGTACAGGTCCAGCAGCAGCACGACGCGAAGCCTCGCGCCGTCGAAGGCGGACTGGGATATCCGTTCCGACAAGGTCGTCATCGTTCACACTCCTTCGAGACATCGCGGTCGCCACGGGGCGGCGCCACCCGAACCGATCGTGGTCCGTTACTGCCATCGGCGCGAGAGGAGAGATCCAAGCGGGTGAACGGGCGAGGGAACGCCCCTCGGGCAGGGCATGAGAAGTGCCATGAAGGAAAACGTCGACCACCGCGTCCCGGTCCTCATCGTGGGCGGCTCGCTGGTGGGCCTGTGCACCTCGCTATTTCTGGGCCGGCACGGCATCAGGCACATGCTGGTCGAGAAGCATGCGGGCACCTCGATGCACCCGCGCGGACGCGGGATCAACGTACGGACCATGGAGCTGTTCCGAGTCGCCGGCGTGGAGGGCCGGATCCGTGAGGCCGCCTCGGTCCTGGCGGACAATCACGGCATCATGCAGGGCGGCTCGCTGACCGGTGACGACCTGGAGTGGCTGTTCGAGGAGATCGACCCGGGGGGTGGGCTCGCCCGTTTCAGCCCGGCGGCGTGGTGCCTGTGCAGCCAGAACGACATCGAGCCGGTGCTGATGTCCGTGACCCCCGAGCTCGGGGCGGACCTGCGGTTCTCCACCGAACTCCTCTCCTTCGACCCCGACGACACCGGTGTGACGGCGATCGTGAAGAACCGGGAAACCGGGGAGCACAGCACCGTCCGCGCCGACTACCTCGTCGCCGCGGACGGGCCGCGCAGCCCCGTCCGGGAGCAGCTCGGCATCGGCCAGAGCGGCCACGGCGACCTGTTCCACAACGTGAGCGTCACCTTCCGGTCCCGCGGACTCGCGGAAGTGGTCGGAGACCGGCGTTTCATCGTGTGCTACCTGACCAAGCCCGGCGCGGACGGGGCCCTGCTCCCCGTCGACAACCGCGAGCGGTGGGTCTTCCACGCGCCGTGGCACCCCGACCGGGGGGAGACGATCGACGACTTCACCGACCAGCGCTGCGCCGAGCACATCCGGCGGGCCGTCGGCGCGCCCGACCTTGACATCGAGATCACCGGGAAGGCCCCGTGGCACGCCGCCGAGCGCGTCGCCGAAAGGTACGGGACCGGGCGGGTCTTCCTCGCGGGCGACTCCGCCCACGAGATGTCCCCCACCGGGGCGTTCGGCTCGAACACCGGAATCCAGGACGCGCACAACCTCGCCTGGAAGCTCGCCGCCGTGCTGAACGGCTCGGCGGGTCCGCGACTGCTGCAGACCTACGAGGCCGAGCGGCTGCCCGTCGCCAGGGCGACGAGCGAGCGCGCCTCGGCCCGCTCGGCGGAGCACAGCCACCCGGGGTACGAGCCCGAGTCCGCGCCCGCACCGCGCGGTGGCGGCCGGCCGGGCGGGGTCCTCTCCGTCGCCATGGGCTACCGCTACAACCTGGGCGCCGTCCTCGGCACCGACCCGGAACTGCCCGTCGTGCCCGAACGGATGCGGCTGACCGGCGAGCCGGGCACCCGCGCGCCGCACATGTGGCTGCGGGGGCCCGGCGGGCGGACCTCCACGGTGGACCTCTACGAGCGGTCGTTCGTGCTGCTCAGCTCCGAGGGCACCCCTTGGCGGGCGGCGGCGCGGTCCGCCGCCGGGCAGCTGGGCGTGGGCCTGGACGCGTACGCGATCGGCACCAGCCCCGAGGCCGACCTGGCTACCGAGGAGGGCGCCGACTGGGCCGAGGTCCACGGCACGACGAAGACCGGGGCGGTCGTCGTACGCCCGGACGGCTTCGTGGCCTGGCGCTCGGCGGAAGCCGTGGCCGATCCCGAAGCCGTCCTGCACGAGGTCCTGAGCGCGCTGCTGTACCTGTCCTGACCGACCGGCATCCGGCCCTGCGTACCGCCCCTGCGGCGTGGCGCAGGGCCGGCCTCTTTTCGCCGGTCAGTCGTCGTGAACCGAGGCCGGCTCGGTGTCCGCCGGTCGCACGAAGACCGGCCAGCCGGCGCCGAACTCCTTGACGAACGTGCGGCAGAAGGCGTCCAGGTCACCCGGCTTGCGGCTGGTGATCAGCGTGCCCGGAGCCTCGCGGCAGACGTGCACCTCCTCGTCCACCCAGGTGCCGCCCGCGTTGCGGATGTCGGTCGCCAGGCTCGGCCACGAGGTGAGCGTGCGGCCCCGTACGACGTCCGCCTCCACCAGGGTCCAGGGGGCGTGGCAGATCGCGGCGACGGGTTTGCCGGCCTCGAAGAAGCTCCGCGTGAAGGCGACGGCCCGCGCGTTCAGTCGCAGGGCGTCCGGGTTGGCGACCCCGCCGGGCAGGACGAGCGCGTCGAAGGCGTCCGCCGTGTCCCCGGCGAGGACGTGGTCGACGGGGTAGGTGCCCGCCTTTTCGAGATGGTGGTAGGCGCGGATCCGGCCGGCTCGCGTGGACACCAGCTGAGGGTTCCAGCCCGCCGCCAGTGCGGCTTTCCAGGGCTCGGTGAGTTCGATCTCCTCGACGCCTTCGGGCGCCATGAGAAAGGCGATGCGCACCGGGTTCATCTCCTTCAGTCAGGGGGTTCCGGGACCATCGGCGGCTCGTGGGGAGGCGGCTCGCCCGGAGACGGGCGAGACGGCTCGCCCGGCTCCGGGCGGCCGGGAGCCGGGTGCGGCTGCGGATCGCGGGGTACCGGATCGGGGCTCTCGGGGGTGGGACCGGGGCCCTCGGGCTCCGGTTCGCTCGACCAGTCCATACGGCTCACCTCGGGTTTCGGCCGTACTCGCTGCCCGTACGGCTTCGGCGCTGCCCCCTGCCCCTGCCCTGCCCAGGGCGGCTCATGTGCGGGCGGGCCGATCGGAAGGTGTACTGGGACGGTGTAGCGAGGGGACGCACGGGTAGGCGCCGGGCACTTTCTGAACAGGAGAGCCGATGGACGTTCTGACCATGGGTGTCGAGGAGGAGTACCTGCTGGTCGACCGGGTCAGCAGGGCGCCGGTGAACCGCGCGCCCAAGGTGATCAGCGCCCTGGAGGGCCTGCTGGGCGACCAGGTCCAGGCGGAGTTCTACAACGCGCAGGTGGAGGTCTGCACCGTGCCCACCGCCGACCGCGCCGACCTGCGCGAGCAGCTGGTACGGCTTCGGGGGACCGTCGCACCGATCGCGAGCGAGGTGGGCTGCCTGGTGGTGGCCTCGGGGGTCCCGGTGATCGCTCCGCAGGAGCCGCTGACGGTCACCGACAACGAACGCTACCGCCGCATGGCCCGCCGATTCGCCTCCCTCGTCGGCCCCTCCCGCATGGTCTGCGGATGCCACGTGCACGTCGGCGCCCTGGACCGGCGCCGCGCGCTGGCCCTCTCGAACCACATGCGCCCCTGGCTGCCGGTGTTCCAGTCGCTGACGGGGAACTCCCCCGTCGAGTGCGGTCGTGACACGGGCTTCGACAGCTGGCGGTCGGTCGCCTTCTCCGCCTGGCCCACCGTGGGACCGCCCCCGCTGCTGGACGAGCCCCGGTACCTGGAGTACGTCGACGGCATGGTCGGCTCAGGAGTGCTGCTCGACCGCCGCATGCTCTATTGGTACGCCCGGCCCTCCGAGCACGTGCCGACGCTGGAGTTCCGGGTCGCCGACGTCAACGCCGACGTGGACACCGTCGTCCTGCTGGCCGCACTCGTACGCGGTCTCGCCGGGACGCTCCTCGCCGAAGCGGACGCCGACGTGCCGCCGCCCCAACCGGCGACGGCCACGCTGCGCAGGGCCCACGAGATGGCCGCGGAGCACGGCATCGACGGACTGGGCCTCGACCCGGTGAGCGGCCTGGAACGGCCCGCCGCCCTGCTCGTCGAGCGGCTGCTGGAGCGCGCCGCACCCGGGCTCGCGGCGGCCGGCGACCTGTACGCCGTGGAATCCCTGTGGGACGAGCTGCGCCGCCAGGGCACGGGCGCGAGCCGTCAGCGGGCGGCCCTGAGGCGCACGGGCAGCCTGCGGGGGGTCGTCGACAGCCTCGCGGTGGGCACGGCAGCCGCCGCTCCCCTCGCCGGCTGACCCTTCCGCCCCGAGCCGTGGGTTCCGACCCGTGATGCACCCCCGAGCCGTGCCATGCTCGGAGCATGACGAGCGATACCGCGCCTCCGGGTGACGGCGCCCTGCCCGAGGTGCTCGCACTGGCCAGGGTCGTGGCCAAGCTCCGCGCGGAGGTCGTGGGTCTGGAGGGTCTCGCTTCGACCACGGCCGTGCTGGAGCGCGCCAAGGGCGTGCTGATGGCCCAGGAATGCCTGTCGGAGGACGTGGCCTACGAGACCCTGCTGCGGCGCGCCGCCCAGGAGCAGCGGACGCTCATGGAGGAGTGCTGGATCACGCTGGGCCGGGTCCCCGCCGGTCCCCCGTCACCTCCCGGCCCCGCCGCGCAGGACGGCCCGCCCCCCGAGCCCGGCCCGCCGGCTTCCTGTACCGACCGCCATCCCGCCGCAGGTCACGGCGGCGCCGGACACCGGGCGGTCCTGGCCCGGCTGGCCGACGGCCTGGCCGGCGCGCACGGCCCCGACGACGTCGCCGAGCTGCTGCGGTCCGCACTCGGCGATCCTGCGGGCGTGGACGGGGTGATGATCTACGCCGTGGCGCCCGCCGGGAGCCTGGAACTGGCCGGATACGCCGGCGTCGGCGAGGAACTGGCGGCACAGTGGCACCATGTCCCGCCGCTGAGCGGATTGGCCGCCCTGGAAGCCATCGACGGCGGAGTGCCGCTCTGGCTGGAGGATCCGGTGCGGGACGGCATCCGCTACCACCTCATCGGCGATCCGCCCGAGCTGTGGCCGACGCGCGCCTGGCTCCCGGTACCCGGCCACCGGCCGGTGACGGCCGCCGTCGGCTTCTTCCGGGCCCGCAAGGCCCCCTTCGACGCCGACACCCGGACCCTGCTGCTGCGTGCCGTACGGCTGTGCGCGGCCCCCCTGAGCCACATCGGGCGCCCGCCGGACCCCGACGAACCGGGCGAGGTGGAAACCGTCCAGCGGATCCTGGACGCGATCTCCGCGGCCGCGGTGCTGCTCACCCCACTGCGCTCCGAGACGGGAGAGGTGGAGGACTACCGGATCGACGCGGCGGCGCCGGAATCGGTCGACGTGGCCGGACGGCGGGGCAAGGAGCTCGTGGGCCGGCGCATCCTGGAGACCTACCCCACGGTGGCCGGAACGGCCCTGTGGGAGGGCTACCTGGACACGCTGAGCACCGGAACCGTCTACGAGGGCGAGCCCTTCACCTACGAGGAGGTCACCGCCGGAGTTCCCCGGCAGTCCACCTACTCCGTCCGGGCCACCCGGCTGGGAGCCCGCCTGGTCGTGTCCTGGGTCCGCCACGACTCCAGCGAGCGCGAGGCCCGCCGGCTGGACGACATGCAGCGCCTGGGCAACCTCGGATGGGCCGTCTGGCACCTGGCGACGAACACCATCACCTGGTCCGAGCAGCTCTACGCGATCTTCGGCCGAGACCCCGCGCTGGGTCCGATCGGGCTGAAGGAACTGCCCCGGCACGTCGTACCCGACGACCTCGCGCGGCTGGGCGTTGCCGTCAAGCGGCTGCTGCGCGACGGGGCCCCGATAGACCTGCCGTTCCGCGTCACCACCGCCGACGGGGTACGGCACCTGCGGATCTTCGCCGAGGCGCAGACCGACGCGGACGGCACCCCGGTCGAGGTGCACGGCTTCTTCCAGGACGTCACGGTGCTGCGGGACGCCGAAGTCGCCCTGCGCGAGAGCGAGCGCGCCGTCCTCGTGGAGCGGGGCATGCTCCAGGCCGAGCGCACCCTCGCCGCCCGGCTCCAGCACGCGCTGCTGCCCATCCCCGAGCAGTCCCTGGAACTCGCCGGCCTCTGCATCGACGTCGCCTACGTACCCTCCGACAGCGGAATCAACGTCGGCGGTGACTGGTACAGCGCCATCGAACTCCCCGACAAGAGCGCGCTCTTCGTCGTCGGCGACGTCGCCGGCCACGGCCTCGACGCCGTCGCCACCATGGCCCAGCTCCGGTTCACCGCCAAGGGCATGGCCATAACCGGCTCGGCGCTGCCCGACGTACTGCGCAGGCTAGACACCCTCCTGCGGCACACCGCCAGGGACGCCTACGGGAACACCGCCACCATGATCATGGGCCGCTACCGGCCCTGGGACCGCCGCCTGACCTGGGTACGGGCCGGACACCTGCCGCCCCTGCTGATCCGCGGCGGCGAGGCGAGGTACCTCCCCCTGCCCACGGGCAGCCTCCTCGGGGTCGGCATCGACTCCGACTACGCGCAGAGCACCCTCGGCCTGGAACCCGGCGACCACCTCGTGCTCTACACCGACGGGCTCGTCGAGGAACCGGGGGAGGACCTCGACGAGGCACTCGCCCGGCTGGCCGCTACCGCCCGGCGGCTCCTGGAGGAGGGCCGGGGCGAATCCCTCGCCCGCACGCTGGCAGCCCGGCGCCAGGGGCACCGGGACGACATCTGCGCCCTGGACATCCACGTTCCGGACGCGTGCTAGAAGGTGTCCTGCGGGGCGTGGTCGCCGACGAGGCCGGCGACGTGGTCGGTGAGCGTGTCGAGGATGTCCGCCGAGGCCTCGTCCTGGCCGAGGACCAGCAGGCTCAGCGTCAGCCCGTCGGTCATGGCCGCCAGGTAGCGGGCCAGTGCGGGGACCGGTATGCGCAGTTCGAAGCCCATGGTGTGGCGCAGCTGCTCGACGAGTCCGGTGAAGGTCTCGGCGTACAGCTCGTACTGCCGCCGGGCCAGGTGCTCGAAGCCCGGCTGGCGCAGCGCGTACTGGGTGAGCTCGTAGGTGAGCATGTGCTCGCCCGGGTTGGCTGCCACGTGGTCCCAGTACGCCTGGAACCCGGCCCGGACGGTCTCCCGGAGGGTGGCCTTCGGCTGGATCGCCTCCTTCACCACGGTGATGTAGTGGGCGGTGATCGTCTCGATGACCGATTCGAGCAGGACCTGCTTGGAGTCGAAGCAGTAGTGGAAGACGCTCAGGGACACGCCGGCCTCGGCGGCGATGGACCGGGTCGTCGTCCGGGCGACGCCGTCCCGGGTCATGGCACGGATGGCCGCTTCGGTCAGCTGTCGGCGCCGCTCCGCCGAGGCCATCCGTGCCATGGGGTTCCTTCCGGTTCCGTGCGGTCAGCTGCTGTACACGCCGACCTCGTACAGGGAGTAGCCCCATTGGGTGCCGCGCCCCAGCCCGTGGACCCGTACGTAGCGGGCGGGGGTGCCGGCGAACAGCGCCGTGTCCAGGCCGCCGTCACCGGTGGTCGTGGACCACGCCGTCTGCCAGTTCGTGCCGTCGGCCGAGAGCTCGATGCGGTACGACTTCCCGTACGCGCGCTCCCAGTCGAGGGTGACGCGCTTTACCAGGCTCGCCGCCCCGAGGTCGACCTGGAGCCACTGGTCGTCGCTCCAGTCGCTGGCCCAGCGGGTGCCCGTACTGCCGTCCACGGCCCGGCCGGGTGCGTAGCTGGTGAACGGGTTCCACTCGGCGGACGAGGCCGAGGTGGGGGAGCCGGCGGCGAGGTTCACCCCGGCCTTGTGCTTCTCGGACGCGCCCCAGGTGGTCAGGTAGGACTCGGCGCCCTTGAACAGGTCGTCCACCACGTCCTGGCCGCCGACGTTGCGGATGTCCTCGATCCAGTCGGGGACCAGGCCGTAGTGCGCGGCGCCGTCGGTGTTGAGGTCCCAGGTGCGCTCGCCGGTGGTCTGCCGGTCGATGACGGAGCCGCCGTCGGTGCTGCGGAAGGGGTAGCGCACCGGGTTCGGGGTGTCGGCACCGCGCGGGCCGGGCCAGCCGCCGACGCCGTTCATGTCGGTTCCGTAGCCGTAGCCGACGTTGTACTTGTCGCGCAGCGCGTCCGTCCGCTTGGCCTCCGCGCTGAATCCCTCGGCGCCGCCCATGTACTGGGCGACGAACCCGCCGAGGCGGTACACCCGCTCGGTCCAGTCCATGTCCATCCAGCTGTGCGAGGAGATCACGCCGGGGTACGACTCGGACTCCAGGATGTCGAAGGCCTGGCCCGCCGCCTTGACGCTCATGTGGTCGATCTCCAGCATCATCTTGCGCTTCATCATGCCGCGCACCGCGTAGTCGCCGAGCTCGGTGAGACCGCGGGTGTTGCACTGCGCGTCGGCCGCGTACGAGGGGACCGCGACGCCCGCCGGGAGCTGCTTCTCCGCCGAGGCGGCCGGTGCGAGGCCGATGGGGTTGTCGTGCTGCGGGCCGGCGCACTTCTCCGTCTTCCAGAAGGTGCCGGTCGACAGGAACTGGCCCACGTTGATCGCCGTGCCGAGGGCGCCCTGGTCGAAGCGGACCCCGCACAGGGCGTTGTCGAACTTGTGGCACAGGAACATGCTGCGCACGCCCAGCTTGTGCAGCTCGTCGAGGCCGCGGTCGATGTCGGCCTTGCTGCACTGCGCGATGTCCAGGATCTGCTTGCAGCCGAACGGCTCGGAGGTCTCGACGCCGAGGACGACGGCCAGCTTGCCCTGCTTGATGACCTCGCGGGCCTGCGCGGAGTCGGTGACGATCCGGAACCAGCCCTTGCCCGGACCGCCGTACATCTTGTCGATGTAGGCCTGCATGTCGTACGACTTCTGCGCCTCCAGGCGGATGGCGGTCATCTCGTCGCAGCCGCGGTCCTTGAAGAAGTAGACCGAGCAGATCACCCCGTTGGTGACGAGGTCGTTGACGAGCACCCGCTGGCCGCCGCGCCAGGCCCGCTCGACCCAGGCGTAGTAGTTCTGCTGGTGGGTCAGCGAGTCGTGGGCGGGCCAGTCCTTGAAGGTCGGCCAGCCGTTCGGGTCGTGCTTGCCGTCGCCGCCCTTGGTGATGAAGTCGAAGATCGCGAGCGTGCCGTCGGGGTAGTGCTCGGGGCAGTCCTTGAGCGCGTCGGCGATGCCCTGCTCGGAGAACGGCTTGCCGCAGATGAGCCGGCCGCCGAAGCCCTCGTTGGACATCAGGTGGTCGTGCGCGTCGACGAAGCCGCGCACCCGGCCCTGGGCGTCGGTACCTTTGAAGGGCTCGCCCGTCACGTTGATCCCGGAGTCGGGCGCGGGGCGTGCGACCGGGTTCCACCATCCCGGGTCGGCCGAGGAGCTGGCCGCGGGGCCGAGCACCATGGCCACCACGGCGAGGAGCAAAGACAGCACCGCGAGGGGCCTGTGCCTGTGGTGCGACTGTGCAGTCATGGTCATCACTCACGTCTTCGAGGTCGGTGGAAACGACGCGCGACTTGTCATGGCCCGCGCAAGCATGGGGACGAGAATCCCGACTGCCCACCGCAGAGTCAAGAGTCCGGGACAACTGACCTGATGAATCGTCAGAACGCGCGGGCCGCACTCCAGCCGCCTACCGTCGAGGTATGAGCGGGAATGTGGTCGTGTACGAGGTCGACCAGGCGGACGGGTCCGTCCTGCGCGTGCACGCGGCGCCGGCCGCCCCGGGAAGCACATCGGTCCCCGGCCCTAGGACCTTCTGCGGCAAGGACACGTTCGCCATGGAAACGGCCTCGTGGACGCCCTCCGCGGACCCCGGCGCCGCCTGGTACCCCGCGCAGTACGGGGACCGGGTCTGCGCCGCCTGCGAGGACGTGATGGCCTAGGTGTGTTGTCCCGGGACCCCGGTGGGCCGCTCGCGTTGCGCGGCTCCGGCGCGCGGGGCAGAGTCGATGGGAGGCGGCACCCTGCAGGAAGGTCCGACCGTGCCCATCGCCACCGTGAACCCCACGACCGGCCAGACGCTGCGCACCTTCGACGAGCTCGACGCCGCGGGCATCGAGCGCTGCCTGGCGGACGCCGCCCGGGCGGCGACCACGTACCGCCGCACCGCGTTCGCCGAACGGAGCGAGCTGCTGACCCGCGCGGCCGCACTCCTGGAGGCGGAGACGGAGGACATCGCGCGGACGATGACCACGGAAATGGGCAAGCCGCTGGCGGCGGCCCGGGCCGAGGCCGCCAAATGTGCGAAGTCCATGCGCTGGTACGCCGACCGCGCGGAGTCCCTCCTCGCCGACGAGCATCCCGCCGCCGCGGACGTGCGCGACGCGGGCGCGTCGGCCGTCCGGGTGACCTACCGCCCGCTCGGGGTGATCCTCGCCGTCATGCCGTGGAACTTCCCCCTCTGGCAGGTCGTACGGTTCGCCGCGCCGGCGCTCATGGCCGGCAACGTCGGCCTGCTCAAGCACGCCTCGAACGTCCCCCAGACCGCGCTCTACCTCGGCGAACTCTTCCACCGGGCCGGGTTCCCGCGAGGGTGCTTCCAGACCCTGCTCATCGGCTCGGGCGCCGTGGAGGACGTACTGCGCGACCCGAGGGTGGCCGCGGCCACCCTGACGGGCAGCGAGCCCGCCGGGCGCGCGGTGGCGTCCGCCGCCGGGGACGAGGTCAAGAAGACGGTCCTGGAACTCGGCGGCAGCGATCCGTACATCGTGATGCCCTCGGCCGACATCGACAAGGCCGCCCGTACCGCAGTGACCGCACGCGTGCAGAACAACGGGCAGTCCTGCATCGCCGCCAAGCGCTTCATCGTCCACACCGACGTCCACGACGAGTTCGCGGAGCGCTTCACGGCCGGCATGGAGGCGCTCACGGTGGGCGACCCGATGGAGGAGTCCACCGACGTCGGCCCGCTGGCCACCGAAGCAGGCCGGGAGGACCTGGAGCAGCTGGTGGACGACGCCGTACGGCACGGCGCCACGGTCCTGTGCGGCGGGCGGCGTCCGTCCCGGCACCCGAACGGCTGGTTCTACGAGCCGACGGTCCTCACCGACGTCACCCCGGCCATGCGCATCGACCAGGAGGAGGCGTTCGGGCCCGTCGCCACCCTGTACCGGGTCGGGAGTCTGGAGGAGGCCGTCGAGCGGGCCAACGACACCCCCTTCGGGCTCAGCTCGAACGTCTGGACGCGCAGCGAGGAGGACATCGCGCACGTCGCGCGAGACCTCGAAGCGGGCGGCATCTTCGTCAACGGAATGACCGCCTCGCACCCGGCCCTGCCCTTCGGCGGGGTCAAGCGCTCCGGATTCGGGCGCGAGCTGTCCGGGCACGGAATCCGGGAGTTCTGCAACATCACCACGATCTGGCAGGCGGCCGACACGGCCTGAGACCGCGCCGCTCAGGTCTTGAGCAGCCGGTTGAAGAACGAGCGGTAGTGCTGCAGCGCCAGCCGCAGGTCCTCGGTGGCCACCTGTTCACCGCGGTCCCATTGGCCCTCCAGGTCCTGCTTGTGCGTGGCGAAGGTGCCCGCGAGGGTCTGCATGACTTCTGCCACCAGCGAGTCGGCCGACTTGACCGCGTCCTGCGGGTCGTCGACGAACCTGCCCTGGATCTCGCTCCACTTCTTGCGGTAGTCCTCCGCCTCCCCGCTGCCGAGGAGCGGTTCCGTGCCGCCTTCGTCTTCTGCCGTGCCGCCTTCGACGGCGTCGGCTTCAGCCGTGCTGCCTTCGACGGCGTCGGCTTCAGCCGGGCCGCCCCGGGCCGCGTCGTCGTCCGTGGCGGTGGCCTCGCCCGGGTAGACCGCTGCGTCGCGGCCGCCGGCGGTCGCGCCCGGGTGGGCGATGTCCTCCGTGGTCAGGCCGGGCTCGCGGGCCGGGTCCTCCCGTTCCTGGTTGGTCTCCATCTCACCGGCTCCTTTGATCGGTGAGCAGCTCCTCGAACAGGGTGCGGTAGTGCACCATCGCTCCTCGGAGCTCCTCTGTCGTCGCCTGTCCGGCGCCGCTGCGTTCCTGGACGTCATGGGCGGCGCGGTAGTGCTCCAGCGTGCGTCCGTGCTCGACCGACAGGTCGCGGAGCTGCCCGCCGTAGCCGTCTGTGGGGTAGCCGCGCTCGTGCATCAGCCGGGTCACCAGTCGGTCGGCCTCGGTGACGGCACCCTCCGGGCGGTCCACGAAGTGCTCCTGGACGCCGTTCCACTCCTCGGTGTATCGCCGCCGGCGTTCGGGCGGCAGTTCCTTGATGTCGAGCTGGTCGTGCCGTTCCTCGCGGGCTCGCAGGTCGCGTTCGGCGGCCAGCTTCCCGCCCTTCTCCTCGACCGTGCGTTCGTATTCGGGCCCGAATTGACTGCGCAGGTGCCGTCGCCGCGCCATCATCCAGAGCATCAGGCTGAGCGCGAGCACCACGACCACCGCCACGACGATCACGGTTATGAGGGTTGTCGACATGTCCGGCCTCCGTTCCGGGGCCTTTTCGTGTGTGTCACGCGGCTGCCCGCGCTGCCGCCGGACAAACCCGCACTCCCGCGAACGGCGGGCCGTACCGCGCCGGCGAGGGCGGAGCCGGGGGTGGCCGTACCGTCGCCGTACTCCCGGACCAGGACGCGGGCGGAGTGTGCCGGCAGCGAGGCCGCCGACCGCCCCCGCGAACCAGAAGTTCACGGCTGTGCTCCGATCCCGTCCGTGGCGCCGCCGACCCGGTTGACGTCCGTGCGCCGGGTCGAATCCGGCGCCACTCGCCGCGCAGGGTGCGGCGGGATCAGGGAGCGGACACGGGGCCTCCTCGGTCGAGCCGGACGCTCACGGCCGGATGGTCTCGACGGTGCCGTAGCGTCGGGCGCGTTCGGCGGCGAGCACGGTCAGGTGACTGGTGAGCGACGCGCGCGGGCCGGACTTCACCAGGCCGGGGTTCCCCGTGGCCACGGCCCCGACGAAGGCGTCCATCAGGCCGGCGTCGCCGCCCCCGTGGCCCCCCGCCACGTCCATCGGGCCCTGGGCGCCGAGGCCGATGACCTCCTCCGTACGGGTCAGGAAATCGTAGACCCGCAACTGCTTGCCGTCCCCGCGCAGTTCGCCGCGCGTGCCGAAGATCCGGGTCTGGCGGTCCGCCTGCTCGGTGAACGCGGTCATGGTGAAGGTGGCGGTGGCCCCGGAGGCGAACTCCATGGCCACCACCTGGTGGTCGACCACGTCGTTGTCGCACGCGTACACGCAGCGCCCGTACGGGCCCTCCCGCAGCGCGGTCTCCAGGGCCCTCGGGGTGAAGTCGTCGATCAGCACGCTCAGCGGCCAGCCGTGCCTGCCCTGCGCGAGCCGGTCTCCGTAGTCGCGCTTGGCCGAGTAGGGGCAGGTGTCCTCCACCGCGCAGTCCAGGCAGCGGTCGGCGGCGCCGACGGGCCTGTTGGCGGGCCGGAAGTGCGAGAGCCGCCCGAAGCTGGAGACGCGTACCGGCGGACGGCCGAGCACGTACTGCAGCCAGTCCAGGTCGTGGCAGGACTTCGCCATCAGCATGGAGGTGGCCTCGTCCTCGCGCCGCCAGTTGCCGCGAACGAACGAGTGGGCCTGGTGCCAGAAGCCGACCGGCTCCAGATGCTGGACGCTCACGACGTCGCCGATCCTGCCGGAGTCGACCACGTGCTTCAGGGCCCGCGTGTAGGGGGTGTAGCGCAGGACGTGGCCCACGGAGAGGATCACTCCGGCCGCCTCCACCGCGGCCACGATGCGCCGGCACTCGTCCTCCGTCAGCGCCATCGGCTTCTCCAGCATGATGTGGTAGCCGAGTGCGGCGAACGCCAGGACCGGATCCAGGTGTGCACGGTCCAGCGTGCAGATCAGCACCGCGTCCGCGACGCGGCCGCGGGCCGCCAGCACCCGCCAGTCGTCCACCGCGGTCCCGGCCTCCAGAGCGTGGTCGGCGGCGAACCGCTCCCGCCGGGCCTTCCGCGGCTCGGCCACCGCGACGACCGTGGCCCGCTCCGGATGGGCCAGCGCCCAGCGGGCGTGCCCGGTCCCGCGTTCCCCGGCGCCGACGACGGCAAGCGTGATTCCAGAAGGCATCGGTCCCGCTTTCCCTGCCTCGGGGAGCGCTCGGAAAGCGCTTTCCGGCGCGAGGCTAGCGATGCCCGATCACCGGGACAAGACCGACCGGGCCCACTGCGCCGTGATGCGGGAGGCCTGCCGTGTCAGGGCGGTGACCAGATCGTGGGCGCTGCGGGACGCGGTCGGGCGCAGTACGGCGACGCTGATCTCCCGGGCCAGCGGCGGACCCTCCAACGGGCGTACGACGAGGTCCTCGCGTGGCGCTCCGAGCGCGAGCCGGGGCACCAGCGCCACGCCGGTGCCCGCGGCGACGAACCCCTGGACCACGGCGTAGTCGTCGCTGCGCAGCACGTGCACCGGTTCGAAACCGTGCTGTGCGCAGGCCCACGACAGCAGCCGGTCGCACGGATCGCGGGCATCGGCCGCGCCCACCCAGTCGTCGTCGCGCAACTCCTCCAGCGGTACCCGCTCCAGCCGCGCGCAGCGGTGCTCTTCCGGTATGACGAGCAGCAGCGGGTCGGTGAGCAGCGGATACAGCTCGAACTCGTCCTCCAGGTCGAGCCGGTCGCCCGGCTGGGAGAACACGAGTGCGGCCTGGAGCTCCCGCGACCGCAGACCGTGCAGCAGCGCGGGCAGTTCCCCTTCGGTCAGTGAGACGTGGACCCCCTGCTGGTGCAGGGCTTTCACGGCGGGCGGCAGCAGCAGTGCCCCGGCGGTGGGGAAGGTGCCGATGTGCAGGGTGCGGGAGCCGCGCTCCGCCAGGCCGCGCACCTCGCGCTCGGCGAGCTGCAGGCGGGACAGGACGGCTTCCGCGTGCGGCAGCAGCGCCTCGCCCAGCTCCGTCAGCGCGGCGCCGCGCGGCCCGCGCTGGACCAGCCGGGCGTCGAAGTGCGCTTCGAGGACCGTCAGGTGGTGGGTGATCGTCGGCTGCGCGTAGTGCAGGGCGCGGGCGGCGCCCGCCAGGGAACCCTCCTGCGCGATGGCCCGCAGGACGAGGAGGTGGCGGAGTTCGAGCATATAGACACAGTATGGAGGGACCCAGAGAACTGCAGCATTCCTCGATGGGCCGGGCGCTGCCACGCTGACGTGGTGAACAGCACCGCACAGCTCCGCGCCCCGTACGCCGACGCCCTGCGCTCCCACGCCGGGCGGGGCTGGCTTCGGCTGGGTGTTCCCGGGCACGCCGCCGACATCTCCGCCGACTCACCCCTCGTACGGGCCTTCGGAGCCGGCGTACCGCTCCTGGACTTCCCGCCGCTGCTCGACGGGATCGACCTCGGTACGGACACGCCGATGGACGAGGCGCTGGCCCTGGCCGCGGCGGCATGGGGCGCCCGGCGTACCTGGTTCCTCACCAACGGGGCCTCGCAGGGCAACCAGATCGCCTCGCTCGTCGCCCCGGCGCTCGGGCGCACCCTCGTCGTCCAGCGCAGCGTCCACTCCAGCGTGATCGACGGCCTGGTGCTGTCCGGTCTGGAAGCGGCCTTCGTCCACCCCTCCGTCGACACGGAGCAGGGCATCGCCCACGGGGTGACGGCGGCGGATCTGGCCGGCACCCTCGCCCGGCACCCCGACGCGGCCGCGGCCTACGTCGTCTCACCGAGCTATTTCGGAGCCGTCGCCGACATCCGCGCCCTCGCCGGCGTTGCTCACGCCGCGGGCGTTGCGCTGATCGTGGACGAGGCCTGGGGCGCGCACTTCGGATTCCACCCGGACCTGCCCGGCGGCGCACTGTCGCAGGGCGCGGACCTGGTGACCTCCAGCACGCACAAGCTGGCCGGCAGCCTCACCCAGTCCGCGATGCTGCACCTGGGGCACGGCCCCTTCGCCGAGGTGCTCGAACCCCTCGTGGAGCGTGCCCACCGCCTCGTGCAGTCCACGAGCGCGAGCGCCCTGCTCACAGCCTCCCTGGACCTCGCGCGGATGGCCCTGGTGACCGGCCGTGACGCCATCGGGGCCTCCGTCGAGGCCGCCGACAAGATCCGCGGAATGATCCGCGCCCTCGGCCGGTTCCGCGTCGTCAGCGACGGCTTCGGCCGGTTCCCCGACATCGCCGCGGCCGATCCGCTGCGGATCGCCATCGACACCCGCGCGGGCGGGATCCCGGGCCACGAGGCCCGGCGCCGGCTGTCGCGCGACCACCGGATCATGGTCGAGGTGGCCACCGATTCGGCGGTCGTCGCCGTGGTCGGGGCGGGCTCCTTCCCCGACGCCGACCGGTTCGTCGAGGCGCTGCACAGCCTGCCGTGCCCGCTCGGCGGCGGCGCCGACGAACCGCTGCGGCTCTCCCTGCCCGAGCCCGGCCCCACGCGCCTCACCGCCCGGGAGGCGTTCATGGGTCCCACCCGGCTGGTGCCGGCGGCCGAGGCGGTCGGCCTGATCTCCGCCGACACCCTGGCCGCCTACCCGCCGGGCATCCCCAACGTGCTGCCGGGCGAGACCGTCACCGAGGAGACGGTGCGCTTCCTCCAGCGCACCGCGGCGGCGCCGGGCGGGCACGTCCGCGGCGCTGTCGACCCGGGCGTCACGCGCCTGCGGGTCGTCGGCTGAGGGGCGGCGGGGAGGCCGGGCCGTAGAGGGCGGTGGGTGAACCGGTGGCGAGGGCCCAGTAGCGGTCCCCGTAGGACCAATGCCACCACTCCGTGGGGTAGTTGACCAAGCCGGCGGCGCCGAGGGCCGCGCCGAGGGTCTCCCGGTTCGCGCGGGCGGCGGGGCCCATGTGCGGCGCGTCGGTGTAGCAGGCGCCCGCGCTCTCCTCCGGGTCGGCGTTCACGCGGGTGCCGAGGTCGAGTTCTGTTCCGTCCTCCTCGGCGAGGGTCAGGTCCACCGCCGCTCCCGCGCTGTGCGGGGCTATCTCCGGCGGGGACACGTAGCGGCTCGCGAGGGCGTACAGCTCCGCCTCCGGGAGGCCGGGGCGCTCGGCACGCAGCCCGGCGAGGTACTCGTCGAAGTGCCTGCGCTGCAGAGCGGGCGGCCGGTATCCCTCGACGAACAGCAGGCGCAGGCCGTCGGGGAGCAATTCCTGGGCGTGCAGAAGCCGTTGGAGCACGCCTTCCCGCAGTAAGGCGTAGGAGCCCGCGTCGTCGGCCTTTCGCGGGTCGACCAGCAGGAGCCCGGCTTCCCGTACGTCGACGAGCGGCTCGCCGCGCTCGTGGACGGCTATCGCGGACACCTTGGGATCCGCCATCAGGATGATCTCGTTCATGGCCCGATCGTCTCACCGCCCGGCGCGCGCACGGTGAGGGTGCGGCGGTCAGTCGGGTCGACGGATCCCCCAACGCCGCCGGGGCTTGGGTTCGGCGGCCCGGCCGGCCTTGAACAGCGGGCCGCGGAGCGCCTTGGCGGCGTCCTCGTCGCCCGCGGCCGCGGCGCGCCGGTACCACTCCTCGGCCTCTGCCTGCCGGCCGGTGTGGAGCAGCACGAAGCCCATGTTCATCATGGAGTTGACGTCGCCCGCGTCGCCCGCGCGCCGCAGCCACGGCTCGGCCTCCCGCAGCCGGCCGGCCTCGCAGAGCAAGCTGCCGAGCGGGCCCGCGGCTTGGACCTCCCCGGCCTCGACCGCGCGCCGCAGCCACGGTTCGGCCTCCCCGGACCGGCCCGTTCTGTCCAGCAGGAGCCCCAGGTTGATCATCGAGCCCGCGTTCCCGGCCTCGGCCGCGCGCCGCAGCCAGGGCTCGGCCTCCTGCAGCCTGCCGCTCTCGCACAGCCGGGTGGCCAGGGCGGCGGTGGCCGCCACGTGACCGGTCTCGGCGGCGCGCCGGTACCACTGCTCGGCCTCGTCCGTCCGCCGGGTCTTCTCCAGCAGGACGGCGATGTCGTACATGGCACGGTCGAATCCCGCGTCGACGGCACGCCGGTACCACTGCTCGGCCTCCGACAGCCGCCCTGCCCCGTACAGCAGGGTGCCCAGGTTGCTCATCGAGGCCGCGTCACCGGCTTCGGCCGCGCGGCGCAGGAACCGCTCCGCTTCCTCCGCCCGGCCGGCCTCGTACAGGAGGACGCCCAGGAGACGGGCGGCCCGGAGGTGGCCCGCCTCGGCGGCGCGCCGGTAGTACCGCTCGGCCTCGTCCGTCCGCCGGGTGTACTCCAGCAGGACCCCGAGGCCGCACATCGCGTCGGTCTCGCCCGCGTCCGCGGCCTGCCGCAGCCACGGCTCGGCCTCCTCTCCCCGGCCGGTCCTCGCCAACTGCTCGCCGAGCAGGCCCATGGCCGTGACGTCGCCGGCCCGGGCGGACCGCTCCAGCCACGGTTCGGCCTCGGCGCTGCGCCCCGTCATGCCCAGCAGCCCGGCCAGCAGGGCGATGGCCGTGCGGTGGCCGGTGTCGGCGGCGCGCCGGTACCACGGCTCGGCCTCCTGCGTCCGGCCGGCTTTCGCCAGCAGGTAGCCGAGGTCGATCATCGCGGGTACGTGGCCGGCCTCGGCCTCGGCCCGGAAGACCCGTTCGAGCTCGGCCGTTTCGTCCGGGCCTCCGCCTGCCGCCTTCGCCCGCAGCTTGGCGGCACGGAGGCGGAACTCACTGGCTTCGCCGGTGAGGCCGAGCCGCGCCAGCAGGTCGGCGAAGAGGGCGTAGCCGCCGAGCAGGTCGTCGGTGAACTCGTCCGGTTCGTGCTCGGCGAGGTCCCGGTAGATCCGCGCCGCCCGGGCGGCCGCCACGAGTGCGTCGTGGAGGTCGGTGTCCAGTGTGGCCCTGGCGAGCGCGAACGCCCACAACCCACGGGCCAGATCGGGGAGGTGGGCTTCGCGGTCGACCTCGACGAGTTCCTCGCACAGGCTGACGGCCCATCGGGAACAGTCCAGTGACTGCTCCTGCAGGCCGAACTCTGCGAGGTACACGGCGTGGTTGCGCAGGGCCGCCGCCAGGTCGGGCAGGTGGGCGCGGCGGTCCTCGTCCGCCAGCTCGTCCCAGGCGTTGATGGCGCGTTGGGAGTGCACCAGGGCCTCTTCGCGCAGCCCGAACCTCCACAGGTGGCCGGTATGGGTGGTCAGCGCACCGGCCAGCGCCGGCAGGTGGGCGCTCCGATTGATCTCGGCCAGCTCGCTCAGGTTCTGGACGGCCAGCGCGGAGTCGGCCACGGCCTCCGGCAGGTCCCCGGCCGACGCGTGCCGGACCGAGTCGTTGTGTGACAACCTGGCCAGCAGGGGCCAGGAGACCGCGGGATCGCGCTCGCCCAGCCTCCGGTAGTGGTCCTTGGCACGGCGGGAGCAGTCCAGCGCCTCCTCGTGCCGCCCGGCCTCCGACAGCAGGTTGGCGTGGTTGTCCAGCGCCATCGCCAGGGAGCCCCGGTACGGCTCCGGGTCCGTGGCGGCCTCGTACAGCGACTCCATGAGGCCGAGTGCGCGCTCGGAGACGTCCAGGGCCTCCGCCCGCCGCCTGGCGTCGGCCAGCCGGTTCGCATGGTTGCCCAACGCCTCCGACAGCAGCGGCAGGTGGGTTTCCGGGTCCGCCCGGGCCAGTTCGCCGTAGAGGTCGACGGCCTGCTGGGAACGCTCCAGGGCCTGTGCGCGCTGTCCGGCGTGCGCGAGATCGATGGCAAGGGCGGACAGCGCCCCTGCCAGCTCGCGGGAGTGGGCGTCCGGGGCGGCCCGGGCCAGTTCGCCGTAGAGGTCCACGGCCCGCTGGGCGTGGTCCAGGGCCTCCGCCCGCCGCCCGGCGTTGCGGAGCTTCCTGTTGAGGTGGGCGTACAGCCGGGCCCGTTCGGCGTCGGTGGCGCCGGGCTCGGTGAGGGTGGCGAGGCGCACGGCGATCGCGGCGAGGCCGGTGTCCAGGTTGACGTGCGGCATCACGCCCACCTTGGCGAACGCGGCGTGTTCGATGGCGCTGAGACTCGCTCTGTCCGTGCCCGGTATGGCGGCGATGGCCACCAGCGCGGCGCTGCCGGCGTCGATGGCGAGGTCCGCTCTCTCCCGCAGCAGGGGATACAGGACCTTCTCGGCGAGGTGCGGCCACCGGTCGGCCGCCGAAGCCAGCAACGTGAGGGCGCGAGGGGCGCGGGCGGCGCCGCCGTGTGCGGTCAGCAGCGCTTTCGGGACCCCCGTCGCCCAGGCGTCCGCGCGGTAGCCGGTGACCGCGTGGCCCGGCACGGTCAAGGCCAGGAAGTCCTCGGCCAGCCGGTCGGGATACAGCGGTTCGAGCACCGTCTGCGGGTCGAGGGGCGGGTAACAGCGCGCGTGGTCCCGCAGCAGGGACCGTACGGCCTCGGGCACGGTGGCCAGGGACGCCCGTTCCAGCGCCGCCGCACCGTCCTCCCAGGTCGAGGCCCCGGTCAGGGCGGCGACGAACGACACGCTCGCCATCTCGTCCGGTGAGGTACGGAAGTCCAGCCCGGCCGCGCCGTTCTCGTACAGCCGCCTCCAGTGCTCGTGTTCCCGTTCCAGCAGGTAGGCCGACAGACCGGCCGCGTCATGAGGGGGCCTGCGGCCGTGGACGTGGGCGTCGACCGCGACCAGGGCGGCCATGTGCACGGTGAGCGTGAGTCCGAAGGCGGGGTGTTCCAGAGGGAGGGACGAGGGGGCCGTGGCGGCGTCGGTCCGCCGGTACAGCTCGGCGAACCTGGTGCGGGCGGCGGCGAACACGTACTCCCGACCGCCGGGGTCCGCGGGCAGGGCCTCCAGCTCCTGGTCCGAGGTCGCGGCCCGGTCGCCGATCATGGACTTCACGGCGGGCCACGCGTGGGCGGAGCGGGCCAGCATCAGCACGCGCACCGGTGTCCGCCGGCCGGGGCTGCCGCCGAGCACGCTGTTCGCGAACAGCCAGGCCAGGTCCCGCAGGGGCCAGCGGTCGGCGTAGTCCACCAGGACCAGGAGCCCGCGGCGGTCCCCGACGCGGGCGTCGACGCTGCCCCCGGACTCCGGTACGACCGCGCCTCCGTGCCGGGCGACGATCGTCTTCCAGCCGTACCGGGCGGAGGTCGCGGCCAGCTCATCGGCCAGCCGGGTCTTGCCCCGCCCGCCGGCACCGTGCAGCCAGCGGACCGCCAGGCCGCCGTCGCCGCCGTCGCACCAGTCCTCCAGCTCGCGCAGTTCGGCCTCGCGGCCGGTGAAGGGCACGACCGCGTTGCCCGCGTCGAGCAGCCGACTGGGCTGCCCGGCCCACGCGGGGTCGGGGGCCCCGGCGGGCGGCCGGTGCTCCGCCAGGAGGTACACCGGCCGGCCGTCGCCGTACACGTGCACGTCCGCGTGGATCGCGCCGTAGGCGAACCCTCCGAAGGCGTAGACGTTCTGGACGATCCTGGCCTGGCCCTCACCGTCCGGTAAGCCGGGAGCGGTCACCTTTGCCCTCCGTGTCCTGTCGGGGGAGGCGCCTCGGCGTCGCCACCTCCCGTCCCGACGCTACGAGGCGGCCCCACCCCGACGCAGCCGGATCCGAAAACGCCCGCGAAGATCGTCCGAAGAGGCAGACTGGTGTGTCGAACGCCCGAGATGTCGAGGAGTGAGCGTGCCCGTTCCGATCATCATCGACTGCGACCCCGGCCACGACGACGCCCTCGCGATCATGCTGGCGGCGGGCGATCCCGCCGTCGACCTGCTCGCGATCACCACGGTCGCCGGTAACCAGACACTCGCCAAGACGACCTTGAACGCGCGCCGCGTCTGCACGGTCGCGGGCATCACCGGCGTACCCATCGCAGCCGGCTGCGACCGTCCGCTGCTCCAGCCGCTGATGGTCGCGGACGACGTCCACGGCGAATCGGGCATGGACGGGCCGGGGTTCCCCGAACCCACCGTGGACGCGGTCCCCGAGCACGCCGTGGAACTCATCCACCGCGTCCTGACCACGCATCCGGAGCCCGTCACCCTCGTACCGACCGCGCCCCTGACCAACATCGCCCTGCTGCTGACCCGTTATCCCGAGGTGGTCCCGCACATCCGCGAGATCGTCCTCATGGGCGGTTCCACCGAGCGCGGGAACCGGACCCCGGCCGCCGAGTTCAACATCCAGACCGATCCGGAGGCCGCGGACATCGTCTTCCGCAGCGGTGTGCCGGTCACCATGTGCGGCCTCAACGCGACCCACCAGGCGCTCGCCACCCCCGAGGTGCTGGCCCGCTTCGAAGGGCTCGGCACGGATCTCGGGCGCATCTGCGTCGAGTTGATGACCTTCTTCGCCTCCACCTACCGCCGGCTGTGGGGCTTCGCGAGTCCGCCGCTGCACGACCCGGTCGCGGTCGCCCGCGTCATCGATCCGGACATCGTGCGCTGCGCCCCTGCGGCCGTGGTCGTGGAGCTGCACGGGCAGTACACGAGAGGAGCGACGGTCGTCGATCTGCACCGGTACACGGACCTCCCGGTCAACGCGCAGGTCGCGGTGACGGTCGACGCCGACCTGTTCTGGGACCGGCTGCTCGCCGCCGTGGCGACGCTCGGCTCGCGTACGACTTGACCGGAACGAGCGGGTTTCCGGATACCACTCTCGGCATACCATGCTGGGGCAAAATACGTGACGTCAGTGACGATTGCGGGCAGCGTGGCCCCAACCCCCGTTCCGCACGGGATGACGTCTGGGAACCCGCGGTGCCTCTGGTTCGGAGAGGCATGGTTTTGTCGGTGGGCTCCTTACCGATACGGCGATTACGGGCACTGCGGGGGACGACGGAAGTGGGGTCGGGGCTGCAGCGCGCGCGGTCCTTCATGATCGTGGCCACCCTGCTCTACCGGGCGAGCCATCTGACGGTCGGCGGCCTCGCCGTGGCCCAGCGCCAACGGGACCTTCCCCTGCAGTACGCGGGGCTCGCGGCGGCGCTCGGCCTGAGCCTGCTGGGCTACGGCACAGCCCGGCGGCGCGGCTGGTTCGACCCCCGGCACGTCTGGGCGGACGTCCTGGTCATCGGGTGCGTACTGCCGTTCGTCCTGATCGCGTGGGGCAACGTACGGGAGCCCGCCCTGATCGCCTGGGCGATGCTGCTCGGCGGATCGGCGAGCGCCGCCGCGGCCATCGCCCTCGAACGGTCCCAGGCCCTCGCAGCGCTCGCCCTCCTGGTGATCACCCACTTCATCGGCTACCGGGCGGTGGGCGCGAACTCCGCGATACTCGTCGGCCACATCAACTCGCTGCTGTCGTCGGCCGTGTTGGTCTGGGTCTTCTGGTGGTACCTGCGCCGCCAAGGACGCCTCCTCGACGAGGCCAACGCCCGTGCGCTGGCCGCCGAGGCCCACAAGGCGCGCTACGCCGAGCGGCTGGAGCACCACCGCGCACTGCACGACACCGTCCTCGCCACGCTCACCACCCTCGCGGCCGGCGGGGTCGACGCCAACGCCCCCGAGGTGAGGGAACGGTGCGCCCGCGAGGCCGCGTACCTGCGCCGGCTCATCCAGCAGACCGCCGACGAGGTCCACCACCGGGAGATCGGCGCCGCCCTGGAGGAGGCGGTCGGCTCGGTGGAGGGCCTGCAACTGCGGGTCACCGCCCAGTACCACGACCTGCCGAAAGTGCCGCCCGAGGTAGCGGCCGCGTTCGCGGACGCCGCGCGGGAGGCGCTCAACAACGTGCGGCGGCACGCGGGCACCGGACACGCCTACCTCACCGCCACGGGGGACAGCGACGGCGGCGGGGGAGCGGTCGTCACCGTGGTCGACCGGGGACCCGGATTCGATCCCGAGCGGTGCGTGCCCGGCCTCGGACTGCGCGGCTCGGTCCGCGGCCGGATGGCCGAGGTGGGCGGCCGGGCGACCGTGGACACCGCGCCCGGCGAGGGCGTACGGGTGGAGCTGCGGTGGCCCCGGTGATCACCGTCGCGGTGGTCGACGACGACCGTATGCTCCTCGACGGCATGCGCGCCTGGCTGGGCGGGGTCGCCGAGCTGCGGCTGGTGGCGACCGCCGCCACCGTCGGGGAGCTGCTCGGCCCACCGGAAGCGGAACTCCCGTACGGGCCCGGCGAGTCGGCGTACGTCCCGCCCGACGTGGTCCTCCTCGACCTCGCGCTGCGGGACGGATCCGCCCCCGCCGACAACATCCGGCGGCTGTCGGGTTCCGGAAGCCGGGTCCTGATGATCAGCACCGTCCCGGACCGCTCGCGGATCATCGAATCGGTCCGGGCCGGCGCCGACGGTTACCTGACCAAGGACAACGACCTGCCGACGCTGGTCGCCGCGATCAAGGACGTGGCGGCGGGCCGCGGGGCCCACTCCGTGGAACTCGCCTTCGCCTGCGCGCACGACACCGGTCCCGCCCGTCCCCGGCTCTCGCCCCGGGAGCGGCAGATCCTGCTCGACTACGCCTCCGGGCTGACCCTGAAGTCCGCCGCCCGGCGCGCGGGCATCACGGTCTACACGGCCAAGGACTACCTGGACCGGGTCAAGGCCAAGTACCAGCAGGCGGGGCGTCCCGCGTACACGAAGCTCGACCTGGCCCGCCGGGTGAGCGAGGACAGCCTCGACGGGAGCTGACCACCCGGCGCAAGCCCCCCAAACGGACGGCTACAGGCGAGTGCCGCCCCTCTCATATCGTCGTTCCCGGCGGCGCCGAGCAAGGCCCGCCGGGGGTAGGGGGATGAGCCGGTGACCGACTTCTGGCCGACCTTGACGGACGACGCGTTCCGCGCCGCGACGGGCCCCGACGGCCGCCATCCGAGGCGGGGGGAACTCATCGGCCGGGAAGCCGAGATGGGGCAGGTGGCGGCAGCGCTGGCCGCCGCCCGGTCGGGGCGGGGCGGAGCCGTCTTCGTCACAGGCGAGCCGGGGGTCGGCAAGACCCGGCTCGCCGCCGAGGCCGTCGTCGACGCTGCCCGGGCGGACATAGTCACCGCTCTGGGGCGGGCGAGCACAGTGGGCTCGCCCGTCCCGTACCGGCCCCTGGTCGAAGCGCTGCTCTCGCTGGCCCGCGCCGGGCTGCTGCCGGAGCCGGACGAACTGGGCCGTTACGGGCCGGTCGTCGCGCACCTGTTGGCCGACACCGGGGACCCTGAAGCCCCCGTGTCACACCTCATCGTCGCCGAAGCGGTGCTGCGCCTGGTCGGCGTGGTCGGACGCCGGCGGGGCTGTCTGCTCGTCCTCGACGACCTGCACGACGCCGACGCCGGGACCCTCGCGGTCGTCGAGTACCTGCTGGACAACATCGGACAGCAGCCCGTCGTGCTCCTGCTCACCGCGGGGCGTGAATCGTGCGTGGCGACCCAGCTGGCCACGCGGGCCCGCCAGCGCGGGGCAGCGGCCATCCTCGACCTGCGCCCCCTCGACGGCCCCGGCGTGCACGACCTGGTCGCGGCCGAACTGGGACTCGCCCCGGCCGAGGTCGGCCCCGAGCTCGTCCACCGCGTGCTGAGCGGCAGCGCCGGAATCCCGTTCGTGGTCAAGGAGCTCGCCCAGGACCTCGTCGGCGGCGGCCGGACGCCGTCCGTCCCTTCCGCCGTCGCGGACAGCGTCAGGCGACGGGCCGAGCAGCTGGGCCCGCCCGGCAGGGAATTCCTTGGCATGGCGGCCCTGTTCGGACAGCGCTTCCCGCTGCCGGTGCTGCAGCACGCGCTCGGCTGTGACCACCAGGACCTGTCCGCGATCCTGCGCGCGGGGGTCGCGTCGTACCTGATCGTGCCGGACGGGTCGAGAGCGCAGTGGTACGCGTTCCGGTACCGGCTGGCGGCGCAGGCCCTGCTGGACGACCTCGGACCGGGTGAGCGCGCCGGGTACGCGACAAGGGCGGCGCGCGCACTGGCCGACCTGCACCCGGGGCTGCCCGGAGCGTGGTGCGCGCACGCCGCCGGGCTGTACGGGCACGCGGGCGACACACCCGAGGCGATCCGCCTGTACTGCGAGGCGGCGGGGCGGGCGATGACCGAGGGCACGGTGGAACGCGCGGTGGCGCTGCTGACCCGGGCACACGGTCTCGTCGAGCCCGGTACCGCACCCGAACTGCACGCCACGGTGCTGGAGCAGCTGCTGGAGGCCGTGACCTGCTCGGCCCGGTTCGACCTGGTACCCGCGCTGGCCGTCGGCCTCGAAGCCCTGGGCGGCGACCACGGCGTACCGGCCCAGCGCCGGGCCGGGCTCCATGCACGGCTGGCCGACGTCGCCACCCTGATGGGGCGGCCGGCCGAGGCCCACCGGCACGTCGACATCGCCCGCTGGCTGCTCGGCGGCCGCCCGGCCCCCGCCCACGCCGCCCTCGTGGACCTGGCCGCCGCGCACGTGGAGCTGAGCCGGTTCGCGCCCGACCGGCTGTCCACCGCCGCCGGGTTCGCCCGCCGGGCGGCGGACGCGGCCGAGCGCGCAGGTCTGCCGGCCGTGGCCTGCAGAGCTCTGCTGGTGCTCGGGGAGCTGGCCTGGGAACGGGACGAGGCGACGGCGACCGCACACTTCACGCGTGCCTGCACGATCGCGCACGCGCGCCGGCTCCCCGTACTGCGCGTGTCCGCCGAGACGTATCTGGCCAGGATCGCGGCGCGGCGCGACGGCCGGCCGGACCGGATCGAGGAGGCCCGGCAGGAGGCCCTGCGGATGGGCGTACCGCCCCTGGCGCAGGAGACCGGCTTCGTCCTCGCGCTGGACCAGATCCAGCGGTGCGAGTTCGAGGCGGCCGGGGAGCGGATCCGTGAGGGCGTGGCCGAGGCGACGCGGCTGAGACTGGGCCGGGCCCTGTCCGCGCTGCGGCTGGCCGACGCGGTGCGCTGCGCGCACCAGGGCCGGCGCGCCGAGATGCAGGAGGCGCTGGACCGGCTGGCCCCGCTCATCGACGCCGCGCCGGGCCTGCGGTCCATGTCGTACGGGCTGGCGCGGGCGTTCTGTTCGTTGCTCGAGGAGAGACCCGACGCCGCCGAGCAGGAGTTCGCGCAGGCCCTCGCGTACGACGCGGAGAATCCGTCGACCGGCGAGTTCGGCAAGCACGGGGTCATCCTGTTGCTGGGCGTGCTGGCCGGTCGCATGGGGCGGCGGCACTACGCGGGCGTCGCGCAGGCCGACGTCGGCGCCACCCGTTGGAACCGCCAGTTCGTCGGCCTGGCCAACGCCGTACTGCTGGGCCGCGAGGGCCGCGCCGGCGAGGCGACGGCCGCCGCGAGCGAGGCGCTGGAGGCGGCCGGGCTCTACCCCATGTCGCGCCACCTGTGTCTGCGCCTGGTCGCGAGGTCTGCGTACGAGGACGGCTGGGGCGCGCCGGTGGACTGGTTGCGCGAGGCGGAGGAGTACTTCCACGGCGCCGGCCTCCAAGCGGTCGTCGGCGCCTGCCGGGCGCTGCTGCGCGGGATGGGCGCGCCGGTCCGGCAACGGCGTACGGGCACGGAGCAGGTGCCGCCGGACCTGCGCCGGTGCGGCATCACCGTCCGTGAGTTCGAGGTGGCCCGGCTGCTCGCCGAGCGGATCGGCAACAAGGACATCGCCGGCCGATTGCACATTTCACCGCGCACCGTCGAGAAGCACGTGGCGAGCCTCCTCCAGAAGACCGGCCATCCCAACCGGACGGCCTTCGCCTCCGCCGCCCGCGACCTGGTCATGCGTCCGGTCTAGGACCTGTCGGAGAGCGCGGGCGTCCCCGCCAAGGCCGCCACCCGGTCGAAGAGGCCGTCGAGTTCCTCGTCGCCGTGGTGCACGACGAGGAGCGCCTTTCCCCCGGTCCGCTCACGCAGGCTGCGGAGCACCAGGTCCCTGCCCTTCTCGTCGAGGTTCGAGAACGGTTCGTCGGCGAGGTACACGTCCGCGTCCTCGCTCAGGAGCGCCGCGACCCCGACCCGCTGGCGCTGGCCGGACGACAGCTCCGAGGGCAGCTGGTCGGCCAGGGCGTCCAGGCCCATCGAAGTGCGCAGCCGCTCGTCGGCGACCAGTTCGCGCACCGGCAGCGGGGGCAGGTTCACGGGAGTGGTCAGGCTCGCCACCCGGGGCGGAAGGACGACCGCACCGGTGTCGGGCGCGAGCGTCCCGGAGATGATGTGCAGGAGCGTGGTCTTTCCGCAGCCGTTGGGACCGCGGAGCAGCACGTGTTCGCCGGCGCGCAGCTCGAAATCGTCGATCGACACCTCGGCGCCGTCGCCGTACGCGACCCGGGCCCCGCGGACCAGCACCAGGGATCCTTCGTCGTGGTACGGCGTCTCCCGCGAGCCGCGCAGGGTCTCGATCCGCTTGAGGACGGCCGAGCTGCGGCGGACCTGCGGGATCATGTTGACGAGGTCGAAGATCCCGGTGACGGCCCGCCACAGCGAGTTCACGAACGCGAGGAAGCTGCCGAAGGACATCCTGCCCGAGAAGACGAAGAAGGCTCCGATGACCATCGACGCCGTGTCCGACAGGTTCATGACCAGGTCGCTGAGGGTTCGCTGCTTCTGCGACAGCCGGTAGTTGACGAAGGTGATGCCGAGGAAACCGCGCAGCGCCTCCCGGTTCGCCGCACGGGTGCCGGGCCGCAGCGACGGCAGACCGCGGAGCGCGTGGAAGGACTCCAGCGTCCGGGTCAGCTTGTTGATGTACCGTGCCTCCGCCTCGCGTTCGGACTCGGTGTTGTCCTCGATCCGCTTGGCCAGCCGGTTGCTCACGAGCACCAGCGGCGGCACGATGACCAGCAGGATGAGGCTGGCCTGCCAGGACAGGTACAGCAGCACGCCGAGGAAGACGACCGAGGCGACCGCCTGCCGGGCGGTGCGGATGCAGACGTCCACGGCCGGCAGGACGCCCTCGGAGACGTCGTTGTGGATGCGGCTGACGTAGGAGGCGTTTCCCGCCTCCGACACCCTTCGGCCGTCCAGGCCGAGCGTGCGGCCCAACAGCTCCGTCTCCAGCACCAGCGTGAACGCGTTCTCGTACCGCTTGCGCCACCAGGACACCCAGTAGCCGGCGAGGTTGAGGGTCAGGCCGAGCATCAGGTAGCAGCCGCCGAGGACGAGGAACCTGCGGAAGTCCGCGGTCAGGATCGCCTGGTCGAACAGGGCCTTGAGGAGCAGCGGGTGCAGCAGGGCTTCGAGCCCGCCCGTGATCGCCTCGGCGGCCACGATCACGACGAACTGGGTCCGGTGACCCCGCAGGGTGCGCCACAGCCGGTTCACCGCGTCGCCTCGTCCAGCAGGAAGTCGGCCGGGCCCCCGTGGTTCACGCGGTGGAGTACCCGCAGCACGCCCGCGGAGCCGGTCAGGTAGTCGGTGGAGCAGCGCAGCAGCCCCTCGCCGGGGACGCCCAGCAGGCTCTGCCCGTCGCGGCGCTCCACCCCGAAGTGTTCGGCGGGTTCGAACAGGAACACCTTCCGGACGAAGTCGAGCTGGCGCAGCGCGGTGTCGCGGTACGAACGGTCGCCGGTGAACCGGGCGGCGTCCAGCAGCGCGTCGGCGACCCCGCTCATGCCGAAGGCGTACCCCGGCAGCACCGAGTGTCCGACGTCCAGCCCGCGCAGGACCGTTCGCGCGGAGTCGATGTCGCCGTAGCGCAGCAGCACCTGCACCACACCGGCGGACCCCACCTCGATGTACGGCTCCATGGTCCCTTCGTGCTCGAACATGACCGGGCTGCCCTCGACAGCGGCGTCCAGCGGCTTGGCATGGGCCATCTCCCAGGCGAGCGCCTCCCGCCCGACCCGCAGGAAGCCTTCCTCCCCCGTGACCTGGTGCGCCCGCAACAGGAACATCGCCACACCGGCCTGTCCGAAGCCGAGGCCCGTCAGGGGTTCCGCCGTAGCGAATTCGTTCAGCCAGTAGGCCCGCCCGCCGTCACGCTGCGCGGAGTCGCACAGCGTACGCGCGCAGTCCCACGCGGCGGCCAGATCGCGCGGGTCCTGGCTGCGCAGGAAGAAGCGCAGATTGGTCATCCCCAGCCCGGCGAGGCCGTAGTAGAAGGTGTAGTCACCGGTCTCGGGCGCGCGCCGGTTGGCGTGTGCCAGCAGTTCCCGGGCCTCGGTGCGCAGCCCGAGCGAGTCGGCCGCCCAGGCGATGCCGGCCAGCCCGCTCATGAGACCGTCCGGGTACCCCGCCACGTCGATGCCGGCCAGCTTCTCGCGCAGCCAGCTCCGCCATTCGGGCCGGATCGGGACACCGGAGGCGTTCAACGACCACAGGACGCCGCTCGCCCCGAATCCGAGGCTCAGCGGGTTGGTGACGTGCGCGAAGGGGTCCACGGGGAAGAGCGTGTCCCGGCCGGTGTCGGCGACGGCGTCGACGAACGCGGCCACCCCGGCCTCGGCCTCCGCCAGCCCGAGCCGCTCCTCCACGACCGGTCGCAGCGGCGGCGCCGCCACCTGCCCGAGCAGCTCCGCCTCGTCGTCCAGGGCTTCGAGCACCTCGTCGAGGGTGATCCGCGCCCCGGCCAGATCGGTGAGCAACCGGTGGATCCGCTCCGGCCAGCCCAGGCCGTCGATGAAGATCCGGTACGTGTCGAGCACGTCCTCGCGCAGGTAGGACATCGCGGCGATCGGGAAGATGAAGTACGCCATGGTGTTCGCCAGGCCGTACAGGTCGCCTTCCGTTCCGAACGCCTTGAAGCGGCTGCGGGACAGGCTGAAACCCGGGGTGAAGAGCTCGACCGGCTTCTCCAGCGGCGCCTCGCCGTCCCCGGCCTCGGCCAGCCGGCACGCCTCCAGGTCGACGATGGTCACCGCGTAGGTGTCGGGGTCGATGAGGAGGTTCGCGGGGGTGAAGTCGCCGAGGATCACCTGGCGCTCGTGGGCGGCCCGGATCGCACGCGCCAGTCCGCGGAAGACCGCGATGAAGATCTTCAGGAACTCCCGGGACTGCTCGATGTCGGTCCCCGGCCGCGCGAGCGGGTTGCGTTCGAGCAGGACCGAGCGGATGTCGGAGCCGTCGATGAACTCCTCGGCTATGTAGTGGTGCTCCCAGTGCTGGAACATGGCGATCGGAGCCGGATACGAGCCGACGCCGGCCAGCCGGTTCAGGAACATCCACTCCCGGGCGAGGATGTCCACGGCGTCGTGGTCCTGGCGCGGGTTGATGTTGGTGTGCGGACGGGCCTCCTTGAGCACCACCGGCCGGTCCTCGTCCGTCGTGTCCTCGGCCTTGTACACCCCGCCGCTGTTGGAGAACTGGAGCGCGCCGGTCACCCGGAAACGACCGCCGAGCAGGCCGTCCTCCTCGGCGTCGTCGGCGGGCTTCCAGTCGGTGAACGGCCACGGAACCCACCAGGGTTGGGCGTACCCGGGGCGCCGGTCGTCTGGGACGGTTCCGTCCGGTCCGAGGATGTGCGGCACCTGCCGGCCCAGGACGTCGACGGTGTGGGTGGGGAGGAACTGGCCGTACCGGAAGTAGAGAGCCTTGTTGTCGCGGTACCGCAGGTCCGACAGGACGTAGGCGCCCTCGGCGCCCTCCAGGACGCGGGCCAGGTCGGCCAGGCACGACCGGAACTCGTCGTCGTCACGCGGGTAGACGGTGACGAGCTTGCCGCCGCTGCCCCGGGACATGGCCTTGGAGTTGAGCATCTCGAAGACGTTGAGGTCGAGTGCGATCTTGAAGTCGATACCGCGCGGCACGAGGTACCCGATCACCGAGGCGGCGACCTCGTGCACGTTGCGCTGACTCGCCGATACGTGGATCTTCCAGCCCTGGGCCGGCAGGTCCGGGTTGTGCCGATGGCTCCACCAGATGCCGCTGCGGACGAATCGCGCCCGCACCCCCTCGTCGAGTCCGGCGAGGAAGTGGTCGGCCCTCGGCTCGTAGGAGACGTCGAGCGGGTCGAAGAACAGCGTGTCGTTCCAGGCGAAGAGGAATCGGTAGACCCATCGTTCGTTGCGCATCTCAGCCTCTGTGTTCGTACGGGGGCCGCGGGCGGCAGCGGCTGGTGGAAACGGCGGGATCCGTGGGGGGGGGGGGGGGGGCCCCGCCCCCGGCACCCCCCCCCGCGGGCCCCGCGGGGGGGGGGGGGCGGGGGGGGCGGGGGGGGGGGGGGGGGGGCGCCGGGGGGGGCCCGGGGGGGGGGGGCGGCCCCCCCCCCCCACGGATCGCCGTCGGGGTTACACCGGCTTGGTGGAGCAGCAGCTGCTGCTGCTGCTCGTCAGGCTGATGACGGCAGCGCTGTTGTTCGTCGCCACGGGCTGCAGGTTCTGGAGCTTGAGAACGCTCATCTGGGTCACCTCCTCGGAGGGCAAGTGGAGTCGGGATCCGTACCGGCCGATCGGCATGCCCGAGTCAACGCCATGCACCTGACACGCACATGAGAGTTCGTCCCCCATAATTCGCGCGTGCCGCCCCCAGGCGAGGGCCGGCCCGGGCGGGCGCGAATGGTGGTGGTCGCCGTGGGGGTCCGCTGTCGCGCATCCTGCGGAAATGCCGGATATTGTCCGCTCCCTCATCCTTCTCATGGAGAGGCAGCCGCAGCCGGCGGGCGCCGCTCCCGGAAGGAGCCGCCACCGTGCCCGGACCGCATGCCCCCCGGCGCCGGTTCGTCGTGCCGGGCTGGATGCGCAGGTACACACCGCTCCTGGGCCGGACCCTCGAACAGCTCACGGCCGTCAACGTGCTGGACTGCGCCACCCGGATGGCGGCACAGGCCTTCCTCGGCGCGATCCCCGCCATCTTCGTCATCGGCGCGATCGCGCCCGACTGGGTGCAGCAGCAGCTGGTCTCGACGATCAGTACGACCTTGGGCCTGACGGACCCTGCGCTGGACGAGGTGCGCAAGGTGTACGACGCCGGCAGCACCACGGCCGTCGCGAGCACCGGAGCCGTGGGCGTCGTGGTGACGCTGCTGTCCGCCACCGCGTGCAGCCGCGCCCTGCAGAAGACGTGCGAGCGGTGCTGGCACCTGCCCAAGGCCGGAGCCCGGCTCGCCGCCTGGCGGTGGGTGGCCTGGCTCGTCGTCTGGCTGACGGCCCTGATCTTCCAGGGACCGGTCCAGGACGCCTTCGGCGCCGGCCGTACCCTCGGCGCCGCCATCGCGCTGGTCAGCGGCACGCTGCTGTGGTGGTGGACCCAGCACCTGCTGCTCGGTGCCAGGGTGCCGTGGCTGCCGCTGCTGCCCGGCGCGATCCTCGTCGCCGTCGGAGGGCAGGTGATCACCTGGGGTTCGCGGTACTACATCCCCCGTGCCGTGGACCACAGCCTGGAGCAGTTCGGCGGCCTCGGGCTGGTCTTCGTCCTGCTGTCGTGGCTGATCGGGTTCTTCGTCGTCGTCACGGTCGCCATGGCCGTGGGATACGTACTGGCCCACGAGCCGCTCCCGGCGCGCTGGCTGGGAGCTCCCGCCACCGGGCCCGAGGGGGCGGGCGACCGACGGTGACCCGGCGGGGGAGCGTGCCTTCAGGGGCGGACGGCGGCGTGTTCGAGGACCTCGCGGACCTCCGAGACGATGGCGCTCTCGTTGTGTTCGAACTCGGGGCCGGTCAAGGCCTGCGGATCCGCAGGCAGGCCGGTGAGCACGGGGGTGTGCAGATGGCCGCCCGGCAGCAGCGGGGCGAGCTCACCGCGTAGCCGGTTGGAGCGGTAGGCGACCTCGTTGGACAGGTAGCCGCCTCCGCCGCCCGCCACGGCCCGCGAACCGGGGGTCGGGCCGTCCTCCCGGTCGACCGGCGCCGTCCCGTCGGCCGGTATCTCGGTGACGGCGGAGTTCAGCAGCACCGGGTACGGCGTCTGGACGGCGCCCGTCACCGCGTCCGCGGGGAGGGTGGTGCGGATGAACTCAGGTCCCGCGCCGAGGCCCGGGGCGGTCACCGGATGCGTACGGGTGCCACCGGAGAGGGCGCCGGTGTTGTCGGGGTAGGGATCCGCGGACCGGGACCGGCCCGCCCACGCCTCCAGGGTGAAGATGCCCGGATAGCCCTGGCTGACGGTGGTGATGAGGTCCGCCGATCCAGGGGCGCCGGGCGTCAGGCGCGGGGTGAACGCCCGCTCCACGATGCCCGCGTCGAAGTCGGCGTACCGCACGGGGAGGACCACCGCGCGGATCTCGGCCGTACTGCCGTCGGCGAGGGTCACACGCCTGCCGTTGAGCTGGAGGGCGGCCGAGCCGGACGGGTTGGCGCGGCGGATCTCGGCGTCGAGCCCGAACGGGTCGAAGCCGCTGATGAAGACGCGCCGCACGCCGGACGGGCTGGTGAAGCCGTTGTCCGCGAGGCCGCGGGAGGCGTCCTCGAAGCGGGCGCGCAGCGCGGGGCGGTCGACGGCGAATCCCGGTTCCCAGCGGGCGAGCGAGGCGGTCATGGCCAGCCGCGCCCAGTACAGCGGCCGGTCGTCGCCGGTCGCGAGATCGCCCCCCGGCCGCCGGCCCTGGGCCCGCCGTACGGAGGCCTGCCACAGGGCCTCGCCCCACTCGTCGAGCAGCCGGGCGGCCTCGGCGGGCCCCCGGGCGGAGCACAGCGCGGCGGGGAAGCGCCGCACGAAGCTCGCGAGCCCGGCACGCTCGACGAGCGCCGAGGTCCGGGGATCGGCGAGCCGTGCCTGTTCGGGGTCGAGGGGGGTGGCGGCGGAGGTGGAGCAGGAGACGTCGTCAGCCGCCTGCGCGGGGGCGGCGATTGCGGGTGGAAGGAACGTGGCGATGAGGACCGCGGCCGTCGCGGCACGGCGTAAGAGGATCATGCGATGTGACATTACATAGGCTCTGTCCGCCCCACCAGGCGCCTTTTGCCCATGCGGCTTCCGAGGGACATGCGTCTTATTTCTTCCTATAATGGGATCAAAGCCTCCTCATCTCCTCATCGTTCTGCCGGTGCGTCACGCGGAGGTTCCATGGCCGGTTTCACCGTCCACCTGGACGAGCACGCGGGGCCCGCGTCCACGCACGCGCTGGTCATCGGGGTCGGGGCGTACGAGCACCTGGACGGCGGCCCGTCTCCGACGGACCACCCGGGCGCGGTCGGGATGCGGCAGCTGTCCTCGCCACCCCGGTCGGCGCGCGCCTTCGCCACCTGGATGATCGACGAGTACCACGACAAGGGCAGACCGCTGGGGAGCCTGGCACTCCTGCTGAGCGAAGCGGCTCCCGCCCCCTTCGTCCACCCGAAGACACAGGGCGAGCACGGCGTGGAAGCGGCGACCATCGACAACATCGTGGCCGCCGTCACGGAGTGGAAGGACCGGGGCGACCAGGACGAGGCCCGGCTGGTCTTCTACTTCTGCGGCCACGGTGTCTCGCTGGGGGTCGACACGTCCCTTCTGGCGGCGGACGTGTTCGCCGACCGCAACAGCCCGCTGAACGGTGCACTGCACTTCGAGGCCCTGACGAGAGGACTCAACAACTGCCGGGCCGGCCAGCAGGTCTTCTTCGTCGACGCCTGCCGGGAGGGCTCCGACGCGCTCGTCCGCCAGGTGGGCACCGATTCCCTCGGGCGGGTCCCGGTCGCCGGAAACGTACGCCCCGACGGGTTCGTGCCACGGGAGCACGCCGTCATCTACGCGACGCTGCACGGTGCGGAGGCCGTCGCACGCGCCGGCGGCGTCAGCCTGTTCACCGACGCGCTGCTGCGGAGCTTCGACGGCGCGGGAAGCGAGAACACCGAGGACAGTGTGTGGCGGGTGACCACCGCCACCCTGCTGCACGCGACCGTCCGTTTCATGAGGGAGCCCTCGTTCGCGGGGTCCCTCGTGGGGGCCTCCGTACCGGTCGGCAAGGAGTCGTTCGACTTCGACTTCCACGAACTACGCGGCGACCCGGTCGTCCCGGTGTACATCGGCTGCAAGGACCCCACGGACAACGCGCGCGCCGAATTCATCTGCCGCCACCCCGAGCAGGCGGAACGGCGGCGCCCGCCGCCCGCGCCCGGCGAAGAACCCGACCTCGGGGAGTGGGCCCTGTTCCTGCCGTTCGGGCGGTACGAGGTCGAGGCCGTCCTCGGTCCCGAGGACGTACGCAGCGAGGAACTCGACGCCCGCCCACCGCTGTTCCGCATCGGACTGGCCAGGCCATGAGCACCGCCCTCGCCGTCAGGCTCTTCCTCTCGTCCGCGGGGGAGTCCAACGAGGCGGTGATCGTCGGTGACATCCACTCCGCCGATCTCACGGGCGAGTCCCGGCGCAACATCCTGATCCCCTGCGGGAGTTCGCCCCGGCCCGCGTCGTACCCGGTCACGCCCGGGCGCTACGTCGTGTCTGCGGCCCTGCCGTCCGGGCTGGTGCTGACGGAGAACGCCGAGGCGGTGGAGGGCCAGGAGACACCGGTGGACTTCGTCATGACGGACTCGCCGTACGAGACGCACTCCTGGCAGTACCTCATGGGCAACATCGAGCCGGACAGCGTTTACCACAGCCCGGCCGAGGTCCCGCTCGCCGAGTCGGTCGCCTCACGGTCCATCGTCGCCGCCGCCGGGCCGGACGGCGGCGCCCCCGAGGCGGCCGTCGACCTGACCGCGCTCGTCACCTGGATCGCCGACGCCGCGCCGACGAGCTGTTCCTTCGCGTCGATGCTCGCGCTGGGGCGGGGCGGGCCAGGGCCGTCGGCTGCCCGGCTGATCGCCCGCGGCGAGCCCCGCGTCCTGCCGGCGCCCGACATCCGCGGGGAAGCGGTGTCACCGCTCTACCGCTTCGGTCCGGACGGGCCCGTCGGCGAACCCGGCGAACCCGTCGGTGAGCGGCAGTTCCTGGTCGTGGAGACCGCCGGATCCGTACGGCTGGTCACCCTCCCCCTGCCCTGGGGCACCACCGAGGTCGAGGTCCTGGTCAATCTGCGGCAGAGTCCGACCGGCAGCGCCGTCGCCGTGGCCGTCCGCGACCCGGCGGTCGGCGCGGGGCTCGCGTACATGGCCCAGGGCGCCCTGGACATGGCGGCCCGGCTCTTCACCGATGTCGAGGCGATGCTGTACTCCAAGTCCCAGAACCCGCTCGGTGCGGCAGCCGGGGTCTACGTCCTCATCGGCACCGACCACTCGACGGGCGCGACGTACTGGGACCCGTGGCTGGACCGGCTGGCCGACTCCTTCCCCTGGATCAGCGACGGGGCGATCCTGCGGGCGGTCCGGCTGCTGCGCCGGGGCTCGCCGGACAGGGAGCGGGCGCGGAACGGGCTGATCGAGGCCTTCGACCGCGGCATCCCCTTCTACACGCTCGGGCTCGCGTGGCTCGTCGAGGGGCTCTCCGCCTTCCCCGAGGACCCCGAGTGCGTACGCCGCCTCGACGAGGCGCGCCGGCTGTCCTGGCTGGCCGACATGCGCGAGCCGTTCCTGATTCTCGACCTGAGGCAAGGGAGTACTCGATGATCCGGCTCAGGATGCTGCCCGCGGAGGACGGCGACTGCCTGCTCCTCGAATACGGCAATGACGAGTTCGCCCGGCGGATCCTCTTCGACGGCGGACGGCACGGCACCTACGGGCGGATCAAACCACTGCTCGCCGGGCTGGACGGCGGCAGGATCGACGTACTCGTGGTGACACACGTCGACCAGGACCACATCCTCGGTGTGCTGGCGATGCTCGACGACCTCGAACGGCCGGTGGAGCTCGGCGACGTGTGGTTCAACGGCTTCGATCATCTCCACGACCGCGAGGTGCTCGGCGCGGTGGACGGAGAACAGCTCACCACTGCGCTCATGACCCAGCACCTGCCCTGGAACAAGGCCTTCGAGGGCCGCAGCATCGAGGTGGGCCATCCGCTGTCCTGGTTCGACGACGGATCCACGATGGAGGTGCTGGCGCCGGACCGCCGGCTGCTGGAGTCGCTCATCACGACGTGGAAGACCAAGTGCGAGGAGGCCGGTCTGATCCCGGGGGTGGACCCCAAGGAGAGGGAGCCGGTGGCCGGCGTCGAACACTTCGGCCCGATCGACGTCGACAAGCTGGCCGCCACACCGTTCAACCGGGACGGCTCCCCGACGAACCCCACCAGCATCGGCCTGCTGTTCGAGTTCGAGGGCACCCGCATCGTCTTCACCGGCGACGCGGACGACCCCCGCCTGGTGGCCTCGCTCCGGCCGCGCGCCGAGGCCGAGGGCGGGCGGCTGCGGATCGACGCCCTGAAGGTCGCCCACCACGGCAGCGCCAGGAACCTCTCGAACGACCTCCTCGGCCTCCTCGACTGCGGCCGCTACCTGATCTCCACCAACGGAAAGGTCCACGGCCACCCGGACGACGTCGCCATCGCCCGGATCCTCAAGCACGGCGGGGAGACGAAGGACCTCTTCTTCAACTACCGCGAGCGGGCCGCGAACTGGGACCTCGCCGGTCTGAAGGAGGAGTTCGGATACCGCGTGCTGGCCCCCGCGCCGGCCGACGAGGACGGTTTCCTCACCGTGGACTTCTGACCGTGCTCAGCTCAGGGAGGACGCGGACGGGACGATGACCCCGTAGAGATCGGCGATCGTCGCGAGCGCACCGTGGTGGATCTGTTCGGCGGACAGGTCGGCAAGTGCCGTCTGCAGGGGCCGGGTCGCACAGGCGTCGGCGACCACCGTGGGCCGGTTGCCGCGCAGGAACGCGCCTTCCACCGTGAAGGTCACGCACATGTTGGTCATGAACCCGGCGACAATGACGTTCTCGTTGCCGGCGGCGTCGACGTGCTCACCCAGGTCGGTGTCGACGAAGGCGTTGGGAACCGCCTTGACGACGACGGGTTCGCCCTCGACGGGAGCCACGTCGGAGTGGATCCGGCCGATCTCGCTCCGGATGTCGTACGGCGTTCCGGCGCCGCCGTCGTTCACGACGTGGATGACCTTCGTGCCGGCCTCCCGGGCCCTGGCCAGCAACGCGGCGGCGGAGTCCAGGGCCGGCCGCCACCCCGTCAACTCCATCACCCCGCGGGTGTAGGTGTTCTGGTAGTCGACCAGGATCAGCGTCGCATCGGTGAGCGATGCCGGAGTCTGGTCGAAGCCGCTGAGCTCACGCAGGGTTGTCGTAGCCATGTGAAATACCCCTCCACGGGCGTCGTATCGAAAGGCCGCGCCATCACGCGGTGGCTGCGTATGGAACGCTACGACCCGCCAGATGTGTCGGCAATGTCATCCAACTTGCAGATACGGACATACGGACATCGCCCGGAGGACACTTGAGCACCGTCAAACGACTCGTCGTCGTCATCCTCTTCGATGGTGTCGACCTGCTGGACGTCACCGGCCCACCGGAGGTCTTCGCCCTGCTGCAACGCGAGGTGGACGACGCCACGGGCTACGAGGTCGTCCTCGCGGCCGAGACCCTGGACCCCGTCACCACCTCGGCCGGGGTGCGCGTGCTCCCCGACATCACCTTCGAGGAGGTGTCCCGCAGGAGCATCGACACCCTCCTGGTGCCCGGCGCGGTGGAGGTCGACGACCGTCGGCGCGTACACGCCGTCACCGATGCCGCAGTGGTCGACCGGGTGAGGACGCTCGCCGGCACAGCACGGCGCGTCGCATCCGTCTGCGTCGGAGCGCACATTCTCGCCGCCGCCGGGTTGCTGGACGGCAGGCGCGCCACGACCCACTGGTCGACGGCGCAGCAACTCGCCGCCGACCACCCCGAGGTCGAGGTCGACGCCGATCCGATCTTCATCCGCGACCACGACGTGTGGACCGGCGCGGGCATCAGCGCCTGCCTCGACCTGTCCCTCGCGCTCGTCGCCGAGGACTTCGGCGAGGCCATCGCCCTTCGCGTCGCCCGGCAGCTCGTGATGTACCTCAAGCGGCCCAGCGGGCAGAGCCAGTTCAGCGTCCCGCTCGAACCCGTCTCGACGACGCGACGCATCGAGGACCTCCGCCACCACATCACGCGGAACATCGCCGAGCCGCTCACCGTCGCCGATCTCGCAGGGCAAGCCCATGTGAGCGAACGGCAGCTCACGCGGATCTTCAAGACCGAACTCGGCATGACCCCGGCCGCCTACATCGAATCGGCCCGCGTCGAAGTGGCGCGCAACCAACTCGAATCCACCGATGCCACCCTGGACCGCATCGCGTCCGCCTGCGGCTTCAACACGACCGACACCCTCATCCGCGCGTTCCGCCGGAAGCTCGACACGACACCGACCGAATACCGCAACCGCTTCCGGACTCCCGTCTAGCTCAGGGGGGCGGGGCGAGGAGGGAGCCGAAGGCGGCGGGAAGGGATCGCCACGTCTGCGGGAAGGATCTCCACGTCTGCGGGAGGGATCTCCGCGCCTCCGGTCCCGACGTGTCCCGCGCGTGCGACGCCAGTGCCGCCCGGGTGCGCGGCCGGGACGGCGGCCCCGGTAGGACGTGGGCCTTGTCCACAGGTTCTGGCGGCCGGGACGGAGGTGTCGGCGGGTGCCGTTAGGCTTCGTGAATGGCCCTTCCGGACGCTTCCCCCGAGATCTCCGACGCTTTGCAGACGCTCCACCGCGTCTTCGGCTACAGCTCCTTCCGCGGCGAGCAGCAGGAGATCATCGAGCAGGTCGTCGGTGGCGGCGACGCCCTCGTGCTGATGCCGACCGGCGGTGGCAAGTCGCTCTGCTACCAGATCCCGGCGCTCGTCAGAGAAGGCACGGGCGTCGTGATCTCGCCGCTCATCGCGCTGATGCAGGACCAGGTGGACGCGCTCACCGCTCTCGGGGTGCGGGCCGGATTCCTCAATTCGACGCAGGACCCGTACGAGCGGCAGGCCGTCGAGCAGGCATTCCTCGCCGACGAGCTGGACCTGCTCTACCTGGCTCCCGAGCGGCTGCGCACCGAGGGCACACAGCGGCTGCTCGACCGGGGCAAGGTGGCGCTCTTCGCGATCGACGAGGCGCACTGTGTCGCCCAGTGGGGTCACGACTTCCGGCCCGACTACCTCGCGCTGTCCATGCTGCACGAGCGCTGGCCGAAGGTGCCGCGGATCGCGCTGACCGCGACGGCCACCGAGGCCACCCACGCCGAGATCGCGGCGCGGCTCGGTCTGGAGGACGCCCGGCACTTCGTCGCCGGCTTCGACCGGCCGAACATCCAGTACCGCATCGTCGCGAAGGACAACCCGCTCAAGCAGCTGCTGGAGCTGCTCCGGACCGAGCACGACGGGGACGCCGGAGTCGTCTACTGCCTCTCGCGGTCCTCGGTGGAGAAGACGGCGGCCTTCCTGGTGGAGCAGGGCATCGACGCCGTGCCGTACCACGCGGGGATGGACGCCCGCGTGCGTGCGGCGAACCAGGCGCGCTTCCTGCGGGAGGACGGGGTCGTGGTGGTGGCCACGATCGCCTTCGGCATGGGCATCGACAAGCCGGACGTACGCTTCGTGGCCCACCTCGACCTGCCGAAGTCGGTCGAGGGCTACTACCAGGAGACCGGTCGGGCCGGCCGCGACGGCGAGCCCGCCACGGCGTGGCTGGCGTACGGCCTGCAGGACGTGGTCCAGCAGCGCAAGCTCATCGACGGTTCCGAGGGCGACGAGGCGCACCGCCGCTCACTGGCCGCGCACCTGGACGCCATGCTGGCGCTGTGCGAGACGGTCAACTGCCGCCGGATGCGGCTGCTGGAGTACTTCGGCCAGTCGGGCGCGCCGTGCGGCAACTGCGACACCTGTCTGACCCCGGCCGAGACCTGGGACGGCACGGTCGCGGCACAGAAGCTGCTGTCGACGGTGTGGCGGCTGGCGAAGGAGCGGCGCCAGAAGTTCGGCGCCGGCCAGATCATCGACATCCTGCAGGGCAAGAAGACGGCCAAGGTCATCCAGTTCGACCACGACGCGCTCTCGGTGTTCGGCGTCGGATCGGATCTGGGCACTGCGGAGTGGCGGGGAGTCGTCCGGCAGCTGCTGGCGCTGGGGCTGCTGGCGGTGGAGGGCGACTACGGGACGCTCGTGCTGACGGACAGCAGCGGCGAGGTGCTGGGCGGGCGCCGCAGCGTCCCGATGCGGAAGGAGAGGGCGGCCGTCGCCCCGCCGCGTAAGGCGTCCGGGTCGCGCTCCGGGAAGGGCGCCCGCGTGCCCGTCGACCTGCCGGCGGCTGCCGTACCGGTCTTCGAGGCCCTCCGCGCCTGGCGGGCGGCCACGGCGCGCGAGCAGGGCGTACCGGCGTACGTCGTCTTCCACGACGCGACGCTGCGGGAGATCGCGACGCGGCTCCCGGCCACGGTCGAGGAGCTGGGCACGATCGGCGGCGTCGGCGAGGCGAAGCTCACCAAGTACGCCGAGGGCGTGCTCGACACCCTGGCGGAGCGCGACGCCTCCGGGGCCGACCCCGCTGCCACCGCCCCCGCGGTCCCGGCCGAGTCCGTCCCGCCGCCCTCCGCCGGCCCGGCCCTCGCGGCGCCCGTCCCGGTGGCGCAGCCCGCGGCGCCGTATGCCGAGGAGCCGCCGTTCGACCTGGACGAGATGGACCCGCCCTGGGACGACTGGCAGTAGCCGGTCGAGCGCGGCCGGCCCGGCGGCCGCGGGTCTCGGCTACGTCGGGCGCGCCGTCGGGGACGGAGGTGGGGACGGCGGCGTACGGCTCACCGTCCTGCCCATCGCGGCCGCCGTCCGGGCGAACTTCACGGCATCGACGACGGCCGCACCACCGAGGTCGTTGTTGAAGTACACGTACACATCCGCCTCGTCCGGCCATGCCTCGGAGATACGCACGGCCCAGGACTTCAAGGCCTGCCGGCCGTAGTGCGGCGGCGGCTCGGCGATGCCGCCGTGGAACCGGACGTACCCCCATGACGTGGTCCGCCACAGCGGCGTCACCGGGCGGGACCACCTGTCCGCCCAGCACAGCGCGCTGCCGTGCCGCTCCAGCACCGCCCGCAGCTCCCGCTCCGCCTCCCACCACGAGGCGTGGCGCAGTTCGACGGCCACCCGAACCGTGCCGGGAAAGTAGCTGAGGCACGCGTCCAGCGCCCCGACGTCCTCCCGGAAATTGGGTGGCAGCTGCAGCAGGACGGGCCCCAACCGGTCGCCGAGGCCTGCGGCGTGTTCCATCAGCCGGTGCACCGGCTCCTCGGGGTCGTGCAGCCGCTTCAGATGGGTCAGGTAGCGGCTGGCCTTGACCGCCATGACGAACCCCTCCGGTGTCCGCTCCCGCCAGGACCCGAAGACCTCCGTCGTGGGAAGCCGGTAGAAGGCGTTGTTGTTCTCGACGGTGGCGAAGTGCCGGGCGTACTCTTCCAGCCACAGTCGCTGCGGCTGCTCGGGCGGGTAGAGGACGCCGCGCCAGTCCTTGTACTGCCACCCCGAGGTTCCGACGAGCATGGGCATGCTCCGATCCCTGCCCGCAGGGCCCACGCTCCTCGCCGACCCGTCGGCGGATTCCCCCGTCCAGTTGCAGCGCGCCGCCGATCCGGCGATCAGTTTGCCCTTGGACGGTCACTGTTTCTTACGATCCGCGCGTCGCCAGGGCCGCAGTGATCCGGGCTCACAGCACGGGTCCCCGTGGCAGCGCCGACGGCCGCCGCCGGGCGCGCGGCCGCGAGATGCCTTCGCCCGGAACGGCCTGAGAACATCGCGCCACGGCCAAGCACCGCCGAGCCGGACCACCCGACCAACCCTCCCGCGCATCGACGCCGCCGACCCGCTCGCGCGGTACGACAAGCGACGCCGGCCGCCGAGGGACATCTACCGGCGCCACCGCCCCGTGCACGGCGGCGCCAACCACCTCCGCCCCGACGAGCCTCGCGTCCTGGAGCAGTGGGACGGCTTCACCTACGAAGTGATCGGTACTACTCCCGATCTCGTGGCGGCGCGGGAATGGGTGAACGAGATAGCGCTCGGCGACGACCTCGCCGCGTAGCTTCGCCGCGGCTCATCGGGGGAGCGGGCTCGTGGCGAGAAGACGGCGGAGCTGAGGTCAGAGCTGCGCTGCCGCCGGTGATCTTGTGGCACGATCATGCCCCTTACGGCTCGCCCAGCGCGTCGGGCCTCTTCGTCCTGGCCTCGTTTTTCGTGCAGGCGCTGGGTCGAGGTCGCCCGCCCAGTGCCGGGCCCAGTCGCGCAGCTCGGCCGTTCCGTCCTCGGTGAGGCCGTAGGCGGCGAATTCGTCGTCGGCCCAGTCCGCGCCGACGAGGCGGTCGCGGAGATCGTGGAGACGGAACTCGTCGCGACCGTGCCGCCTGCCGAGGCGCTCCAGCTCGGTGATGGTGCGGTGGTGAGAGGCCGCGCGCACGTCGATGAGGCCGCGGACGGCGCCGCGGTCGGCCAGGGCGCGGACGAGGACGGGCCCGTACTCGGTTTGCGCAGTCGTCGTCCAGAAGTGTTCCTTGAGGACGTCCACCTCGCACTCCTCGCCGGTGTCGGGGTCGGCGGCCATCAGGCGGGCCGACAGGGCGTCCACGTCGATCACGCGCACTCGCCAGCCCCGCGCAGCCAGGCCCGCCTCCCGGGTGGCGACGTAGAGGTCCTGGCTCAGGCGCTCGACGAGGCCGTGGGCCTGGACGGCGTACCCGCCGGTGATCACGAGGGGGTACGGGGTGCCGACGTCGATGACGGCGGCCAGGAGCCGCCGGTGCCGGTCGCTCAGCCTCACGCCGCGGCGGACCCCGCGGTCGCCAGCTCGGGGAAGGCTTCCTCCCACACCTGACGGACGTGCCTACTGACCATGGTGCGCAGGACGGGCCACTGTGCCAGGAGGAGGTCGCGGTTCCGTAGGGTCACAAGGTCTTCGTGCTGCCCCTCTGCCAGGACGGTGCGGTACAGGCCCATGCGCAAGCGCGGGCGGTCCAGGTCGTAGGCGCGCAGGCCGGGCCACGCCACGTGCAGCGGCAGCTCGACCACACCCTGCGCCGGACCTGCGAGTTTCTCCAGCGAGGCGGGCAGCCGGCCCGCGTACCGGGCGTGCGGCACCTCGGCCGCCGAAGGCTCCGCGCTGCTGGAGGAGAACATGACCACGGACCCGATTTTCCCGCGTCCCGCCCGTCCCCGGTACCGCAGACGCGGCACACCGCCCCGTCGGTTACAACGCGAGTCCCGTCCGTGGCTTATCCGGCCTACGCCCGGCAGCGACATCTCCGGACGCCCGTCTGACATCGTGGGGCTTTGGTGTGGACACCGACCCTGTCCGCGAGAACAGCGCGAAGCAAAACGCTCTCCCAGCCGCCGCGGTCCGGGCTGTCGAAGTCCGGATCCGCGCTCTCCAGCAGCCGGCCGACACCTTGGCCCACCTGCCAAGGCCTTGGGGGACATCGGTACCGAGATACGGAACTCCTCTTCGGTCACCGACAGGTAGTAGTCCTCCAGGGCAGGGGGATGCCTCGTTCGGCGGCGAGGTCGCCGCTCTGGAACCGGGTGACGCCCCGGATCTCGGCTCTGCCCTGGTCCAGAACCTGGAGCGTGCCGCCCAGGAGTTTCACGGGCTCTGTTAGTTCACCGACGCGCTGGCTCTGAACGGTGACCTCGGCTCCGAGACGGGCCAAGTCGTCGATCGGGTCTCCGCCACCGCAGCACCTTCTTCGCGACCAGATCGACGGGGAACTCTTCGGTCGTGACCACGGTGACCTCGTCGGCCTGGGTGTCGGCAGCCCGTCGTCCAGCATCAGCACGTCAGGCTTGCGGGCGGCCGTGAGCCGCGGGGCGGAGCCGCCGTCCGAGGCGTCCTCGGCCTCGATTTTCCCGCGCCTGGAGATTGATCACCCCTTCGTTACGGGCACGGTAGGGAGCCGTCAGGGCGCGAGCATTCCGTGCCCTGACGGCTCCCGGTCCGCGCGGTGCGGAACATCAGCTCTTGGGCAGTGCCTTGAGGGCCGTGTTGAGTTCGAGGACGTTGACGCGGGGTTCGCCCATGAAGCCGAGGAACCGGCCGGTGGTGTGGTCCGAGACGAGTTTCTCGACCTGCTTGACGTCGAGCTTATTCCGCTCGGCGACGCGGTGGATCTGGAGCTCGGCGTACGCGGGGGAGATGTCCGGGTCGAGGCCGGAGCCGGATGAGGTGACGGCGTCCGCCGGTACGTCCTCGGGCTTGACCTGGTAGCCGGCGGTGGAGTTGTCCGCGATCACGGCGTCCTTGGCGGCGACGACCTGGGCGCAGAGCGTGCCTTCCGCCGCGTCCTCGGTGCACCGGCCGCCCACGGCGCCGTTGTCCGCGGAGCGGTTGGTGGCGCCGGAAAGGATCAGCGAGTACCGGGTGTTGACGCTGTTGCCGCCCAGGCCGTTGGAGGGGCGCGGCTGGAACCACCTCAGGTCCGGCTTCGCGGTCTCTTCGGCGTCGTCGGGGTCCTGCTTCGGAAGGTCGTAGGTCTGCCCGATGAGGGAGGAGCCGACGACCTGGCCGCTGCTGTCCTTGATCTCGGACCCGTTGGCCTTGTCCCCGAAGAGGGCCTGGGCGATCCCGGTGACGGCGAGCGGGTAGATGATCCCGCAGATCACGGTCAGGACGAGCAGGGCGCGGAGGCCCGCACCGATCAGGCGCGCGGTGTTGCCTGCAGAGTTGTTCATTGTCGTCTCAGCACGTTCCTGGTTCAGGCGAGGCCGGGGATGAGGGAGATGAGCATGTCGATGATCTTGATGCCGATGAACGGGGCGATCAGGCCGCCGAGTCCGTAGATCCCGAGGTTGCGGCGGAGCATCTTGTCGGCACTGGTCGGCTTGTACTGGACGCCCCTGAGGGCGAGCGGGACCAGCGCGATGATGATCAGCGCGTTGAAGATCACGGCGGAGAGGATCGCGGAGCTCGGGGAGGACAGGCCCATGATGTTGAGCTTGTCCAGGCCCGGGTAGACCACGGCGAACATGGCCGGGATGATCGCGAAGTACTTCGCGACGTCGTTGGCGATGGAGAACGTGGTGAGCGCACCTCGGGTGATGAGGAGCTGTTTGCCGATCTCGACGATCTCGATGAGTTTGGTGGGGTTGGAGTCCAGGTCCACCATGTTCCCGGCCTCCTTGGCGGCCGAGGTGCCGGTGTTCATCGCGACGCCGACATCGGCCTGCGCGAGGGCCGGGGCGTCGTTGGTGCCGTCACCGGTCATCGCGACGAGCTTGCCGCCCGCCTGCTCCCGCTTGATGAGTGCCATCTTGTCCTCGGGAGTGGCTTCCGCGAGGAAGTCGTCCACGCCCGCCTCTTCGGCGATCGCCTTGGCCGTCAGCGGGTTGTCGCCGGTGATCATGACGGTCTTGATGCCCATGCGGCGCAGTTCGTCGAACCGCTCGCGCATGCCCTCCTTGACGACGTCCTTGAGGTGGATGACCCCGAGGACGCGGGCGCCCTCCTCGTCGTCGACCGCGACGAGGAGCGGGGTTCCGCCGGCCTCGGAGATGCGGTTGGCGAGGAGGTCGGCGTCGTCGGAGACCCGGCCGCCCTGCTCCTCGACCCAGGTGATGACGGAGCCGGCGGCGCCCTTGCGGGTCCTCGCACCGTCGACGTCCACACCCGACATACGGGTCTGGGCGGTGAAGGGGACCCAGGTGGCGTGGGCGAGCTCGCCCTGGTGGCGCTCGCGCAGGCCGTACTTCTCCTTAGCCAGGACGACGACGGATCGGCCCTCGGGGGTCTCGTCGGCGAGCGAGGAGAGCTGGGCGGCGTCGGCGAGCTCGGCCTCGGAGGTGCCGTTGACGGGTACGAAGTCGGAGGCCTGCCGGTTGCCGAGGGTGATGGTGCCGGTCTTGTCGAGCAGCAGCGTGGAGACGTCTCCGGCCGCTTCCACCGCGCGGCCGGACATGGCGAGCACGTTGCGCTGGACCAGGCGGTCCATGCCCGCGATGCCGATGGCGGAGAGGAGCGCGCCGATGGTGGTGGGAATGAGGCAGACCAGCAAGGCGGTGAGCACGATCATGGACTGCTCGGCGTCCGCGTAGATCGCGAAGGGCTGCAGGGTGACGACCGCGAGCAGGAAGACGATGGTGAGGGACGCCAGCAGGATGTTGAGGGCGATCTCGTTGGGGGTCTTCTGCCGGGCCGCGCCCTCGACCAGGGCGATCATGCGGTCGATGAAGGTCTCGCCGGACTTTGTCGTGATCTTGATGACGATCCGGTCGGAGAGCACCTTCGTACCGCCGGTGACCGCGGACCGGTCGCCCCCCGACTCGCGGATCACCGGGGCGGACTCACCCGTGATCGCGGACTCGTCCACCGAGGCGACGCCTTCGACGACGTCACCGTCGCCGGGGATGATGTCGCCGGCCTCGCAGACCACCAGGTCGCCGACGCGCAGCTCCGTGCCGGGGACCTGCTCCTCGCCGTTGCCGTCCTTGGCCAGGCGGCGGGCGACGGAGTCGGTCTTGGCCTTGCGCAAGGTGTCGGCCTGGGCCTTGCCGCGGCCCTCGGCGACGGCCTCGGCGAGGTTGGCGAAGATCGTGGTCAGCCACAGCCAGGCGGTGATGGCCCAGCCGAACCAGTCCGTCGGGTCCTTGACCGCGAGGACGGTCGTGACGACCGAGCCGATCAGCACGACGAACATGACCGGGGACTTGATCATGATCCGGGGGTCGAGCTTGCGGACCGCTTCCGGGAAGGACCTGAGCAGCTGCGTCGGGTCGAAGAGTCCGCCGCCCACGCGTCCGGCGCCCGGCTCGTGACCGGCGGGCACGTCCTGCTGCGGAGCCCTTGTGGGTGTGGCGGTGCTCATGATGCGAGTCCTTCGGCGAGCGGACCCAGCGCCAGGGCCGGGAAGTAGGTCAGACCGGTGACGATGACGATCGTGCCGACGAGCAGGCCCGTGTAGAGCGGCTTGTCTGTACGCAGCGTGCCCGCGGTCTCGGGAACGGGCTTCTGCTCGGCGAGCGAGCCGGCCAGGGCCAGGACGAACACCATGGGCAGGAAACGGCCCAGCAGCATCGCGATGCCGATGGTGCTGTTGAACCACTGCGTGTCGGCGTTCAGGCCCGCGAAGGCGGAGCCGTTGTTGTTGGCGCCCGAGGTGTAGGCGTAGAGGACCTCGGAGAATCCGTGCGCCCCGGTGTTGGTCATCGAGTCGGCCGGGGTGTCCAGGGCCATCGCGGCGGCCGTGAAGCCCAGGACCAGGGCGGGCGTGATGAGGATGTAGCAGGCCGCGAACTTGATCTCGCGGGTGCCGATCTTCTTTCCGAGGTACTCGGGGGTGCGGCCGACCATCAGGCCGGCGATGAACACCGCGATGATCGCCATGATCAGCATGCCGTAGAGGCCGGAGCCGACGCCGCCGGGCGCGATCTCGCCGAGCTGCATGCCCAGCAGCTGGATGCCGCCGCCGAATCCCGTGTAGGAGGAGTGGAAGGAGTTGACCGCACCCGTCGAGGTCAGCGTGGTCGCGACCGAGAAGATCGCGGAGGCGCCGATCCCGAACCGGGTCTCCTTGCCCTCCATCGCGCCGCCGGCGACGTCGAAGGCCGGGCCGTGGTGGGCGAACTCGGTCCACATCATCAGCGCGGTGAAGCCGATCCAGATGGTGGCCATCGTCGCGAGGATCGCGTAACCCTGCTTCACGCTGCCGACCATCTTGCCGAAAGTGCGGGTCAGCGCGAACGGGATGACGAGGACGAGGAAGATCTCGAAGAGGTTGGAGAACGGGGTGGGGTTCTCGAAGGGGTGGGCCGAGTTGGCGTTGAAGTAGCCGCCGCCGTTCGTGCCGAGCTCCTTGATGACCTCCTGCGAGGCGACCGCACCGCCGTTCCACTGCTGGGTGCCGCCCAGGAACTGGCCGACCTCGTGGATTCCGGCGAAGTTCTGGATCGCGCCGCAGGCGACCAGGATGATCGCGCCGATGACGGAGATCGGCAGGAGTACGCGGACGGTGCCGCGGACCAGGTCGGCCCAGAAGTTGCCGAGCTCACCGGTACGGGAGCGGGCGAAGCCCCGCACGAGGGCCACGGCGACGGCCATGCCCACCGCGGCCGAGACGAAGTTCTGCACCGCCAGGCCGCCCGTCTGCACGACGTGTCCCATGGCCTGCTCACCGGCGTACGACTGCCAGTTGGTGTTCGCGACGAACGAGGCGGCGGTGTTGAAGGCCTGGTCCGGGTCGATCGCGGAGAAGCCGAGCGAGCCGGGCAGGACGCCCTGGGCCCGCTGGAGGGCGTAGAGGAAGAGGACGCCCACCGCCGAGAAGGCGAGGACGGCGCGCAGGTAGGCCGGCCAGCGCATCTCGGCGGCGGGGTTGGCGCCGATGGCCTTGTAGATCCACTTCTCCGGCCGGTAGTGCTTCTCGGAGGAGTAGACGCGGGCCATGTAGTCGCCCAGCGGGCGGTAGGCCAGCGCCAGCGCGGCGATCAGCGCGAGCAGCTGGAGCACGCCGGCGGTTACGGGACTCATATCAGGACTCAGAACCTCTCCGGGTACACGAGGGCGAGGACGAGGTATCCGAGCAGGGAGACGGCCACGACGAGGCCGACGACGGTCTCGGCGGTCACAGCTTGGTCACCCCCCGGGCGATGAGAGCCACCAGCGCGAACACCGCGACCGTAGTGACGACGAAGGCCAGATCGGCCATCGCAAGCTCCTGAGTGAAGTCGGAAGTAAGGAATCGGCCAGGTGGCCGATGACCAGACAACCGTGTCTTCACCACGGCGTTGAGCCGCCTTGACGGCCTCCATACGGGTGCCCCGGAACCCTTGACGCCCCCCTGACGCGAAAGGCAGCGCACGGCCCTGCCGGGCCGCCGTGCCGTCGACGGCCCAACAGAAATCCCGCCGGATCCTCGCGCACGCGAGGATCCGGCGGGACCCTGGACGGCCTGCCCCGTCCTGACGGATCAGTGGGAGACCGGCCGGTGCATCGGGCTCAGACGAGGTCGAACCTGTCGAGGTTCATCACCTTGTCCCACGCAGCCACGAAGTCACGCACGAACTTCTCTCCCGCGTCCCTGGACGCGTAGACCTCCGAGAGGGCTCGGAGCTGGGAGTTCGAACCGAAGATCAGGTCGACCGCGGTGGCGGACCACTTGACCTCGCCCGTGGCGCGGTCCCGGCCTTCGAAGACGTTCTCGGCCGAGGCCGACGCCTTCCACTCCGTACCCATGTCGAGCAGGTTGACGAAGAAGTCGTTGGTCAACGTCTCCGGCCGGTCGGTGAAGGCACCGTGCGGGGACCCCTTGAAGCCGGTGTTCAGGGCCCGCATGCCGCCGGTCAGGACCGTCATCTCGGGTGCGGTCAGCGTCAACAGGTTTGCGCGGTCGAGCAGGAGAGTCTCCGGCGACAGCTTCTCTCCCGCCCGGAGGTAGTTGCGGAATCCGTCGGCCCTCGGTTCGAGTACGGCGAACGACTCCACGTCGGTCTGCTCCTGCAAGGCGTCCGTGCGCCCCGGTGCGAACGGGACCGTGACGTCGTGCCCGGCGTTCTTCGCGGCCCGCTCGACGGCCGCGCACCCGCCCAGGACGATCAGATCGGCGAGCGAGACCTTCGTTCCACCGGTCTGTGAGGCGTTGAAGTCCTGCCGGAGCTGTTCGAGGGTCCGCACCACCTCGGCCACCTCGGGCAGGTCGTTGACCTCCCAGTCCTTCTGCGGCGCGAGTCGGATCCGTGCCCCGTTGGCCCCGCCCCGCTTGTCGGTGCCGCGGAAGCTCGCCGCCGCCGCCCAGGCGGTGGTGACCAGTTGGGAGATGGACAGCCCCGAGGCAAGGATCCGGGCCTTGAGATCGGCGATCTCCGCGTCCCCGACCAGCGCGTGATCGACCTCGGGGAGGGGGTCCTGCCACAGCTGCGGCGCGGCGATCCACGGGCCGAGGTAACGCGAGAGGGGCCCCATGTCGCGGTGCAACAGCTTGTACCAGGCCTTGGCGAACGCCTCCGCGAGCTTGGCCGGGTTCTCGTGGAAGCTCTTCGAGATCGGCGCGTAGACCGGGTCCAGCTTCAGCGAGAGGTCCGTCGTCAGCATCATGGGAGCGTGCCGCTTCGACGGGTCGTGCGCATCGGGCACCGTGCCTTGGGCCGAGGGATCCTTGGGGGTCCACTGGTGCGCACCGGCCGGGCTCGCCGTCAGCTCCCAGTCGTACTTGAACAGGTTGTCCAGGTAGCCGTTGTCCCACTTCGTCGGCTCGGTGGTCCATGCGCCTTCGAGCCCACTGGTGAGCGTGTCGACGCCCATGCCGCTGCCGTAGGAGTTCTTCCATCCGAGGCCCTGCTGCTCGATCGGGCCGGCCTCGGGTTCCGGACCGATGTACTCGGGATCGACCGCGCCGTGGCACTTGCCGAACGTGTGGCCGCCGACGATGAGCGCGACCGTCTCCTCGTCGTTCATCGCCATACGGGCGAACGTCTCGCGAATGTCCCTGGCGGCAGCGATCGGATCCGGGTTTCCGTTGGGTCCCTGCGGATTGACGTAGATCAGCCCCATCTGCACTGCACCGAAAGGACCGGAGAGTTCCCGGTCCCCGCTGTAGCGCTCATCTCCGAGCCACGTGTCCTCGGGCCCCCAGAAGATTTCCTCTGGCTCCCAGATGTCCTCTCGCCCGAAGCCGAACCCGAACGTCTCGAACCCCATCGATTCCATGGCGCAGTTGCCGGCGAATACCAGAAGGTCGGCCCATGAGATCTTCTGGCCGTACTTCTGCTTGACCGGCCAGAGCAAACGGCGCGCCTTGTCGAGGCTCGCGTTGTCCGGCCAGCTGTTGAGGGGTGCGAAGCGCTGAGCGCCGGAGCCGCCACCGCCGCGGCCGTCGGCGATGCGGTACGTACCCGCGGCATGCCAGCTCATACGGATGAAGAGCGGGCCGTAGTGGCCGTAGTCGGCAGGCCACCAGTCCTGCGACGTAGTCATCACCTCGAAGACGTCCCGCTTCAGCGCGTCGACGTCCAGGGTCGCGAACTCCTCCGCGTAGTTGAAGTCATCACCCATCGGATTGGACCGAGGCGAATGCTGGTGGAGAACCTGAAGTTCCAGCTGATTCGGCCACCAGTCCCGGTTCGTCTTGGGGCTGGTCGGCGCAGGGGCCGGGGAGGGGATTGCTGGGTTCTCGCTTTCGCTGCCGGACACGTCCGTCCTTCTTCCTGTCTCGGTGTTTCCGTCTGCTGGCTGCTTGCTCTTGACGCTGTCTGCTTTTCCGATTCGAGTACTGCGATCCGCGCCCGTGGCGCGCCATGGCGGCGTCCGTATGGTCGCGCACCGCGGACCGCACGGCCACGAGAACACGCAGGGCGCCCTCGCGTAACAAGCAGTCGAAATTCCTCTGAGACATATGGCGCTGCCGCCCGGCAGGTCACTCACCGCTTTCCGTCAGAAGCCGAACCCGTGCCGGTATGTTTTTGTCGTCCCGCCGGGCCTGAACAGATGAACCGAAATGAGTGACCTGCTGGAGTGACTGCGAGGGCGTGGCCGGCGCATGACATCCCGGCGGCCATCTGGCTGGGAATTCGGTGACCGGCGGGCGTGGCGGAGCGAGGGTGGGTAGGCGACCTCCATGAACACACAGATCAGGTCCGGGAAGACGAGCCCGGCCGGGGCTCTCGATACGGCGTCCGCCGGATGGCTGAGAACCGTGGACCACATCGAACGGACCACCATCGTGGATCCGGTAATTCGTGTTCTCCAGCGGGCCATCCGGGCTGTTCCGCTGGGCGGGGCACGCGACATCCTGCGAGGCAGGCCCTTGGGGCATCCGCTGCATCCCGTACTGGTGCAGGTGCCGGTCGGCTGCCTGCTGTCGGCCGGGGTGATGGACGTCGTGCCCGGAGGGCAGCCCGCGGCCTCGACGCTCACGGCCGTCGGACTGGCGGGGGCCGGTCCGGCGGCCGTTGCCGGCTGGCTCGACTGGGCCGATCTGCCGCCGCGGGAGGCCCGGGTCGGATTGGCCCATGCGGTGTCGAACGTGGCCGTGATCGCCTGCTACGCCCTGTCCCTCAGGGCGAGGGTGCGGGGCCACACGGCCAAGGGCCGGGGCTGGTCCCTCGCCGGGCTGACGGCGGTCGCCGTGAGCGGCGCGCTGGGCGGACACGTTGCCTACCGGCGGGCCGTCGGTGCGGATGCCGTGCCGTAGGTACGGAGCGCAGCCACGTCCGGGCAGCCCGGTCCTGAGCGGGTTGTGCGCTGTAGGACGTCGGCCGGTTCCGCAGCCGAGGAGGCCCTCTGCCCGGCCGCGGAAGCGGGGGCGGAGAACGTGGCCGTGGGGGCACCGATCCTGCGCTTCGGCTTGGCCTCGCCGCGGTAGAGGTCGGCGATGCGCCGCATGGCGAGGCCAGGCAGCCCGCCGCGACGGCCGCCGCGGCCGAACCCGGCTGCGGGACGACCGGTACGGCCACCACCGACAGCCGAGCCGTATGCGCCTGGACCGCGCCCGGCACCGACACCTTCACCGTCCCGGCCGGAGTCAGCTCCGTGATGACCGTGGACCTGTTCGGCGCCGAGGGCGGCAGCGCCGCCGGATACGTCGCCCCCAACCCGTCCAACGCCGGGTCCCCGGCGGCCTCGGGGGCCACACCCGCGCCACCCTGGCCGTCACCCCGGGCCAGGTCCTCCAGCTCACGGTGGGCGCCGCCGGCATACCCGGCACTTCCCGGCACGGGGAGTACGCCCGGCCCGGTGGCTACGGCCACGGAGCGGGCGACGGCGGCGCGCACGGCGGCGGGGGCTCCGGCGGCGGGGCCTCCGACCTCCGGGTCGGATCGTTCGGCCCGGCCGAGCGGATCCTGGTCGCCGGCGGGGGCGGCGGCGCCGGTAAGGGCGGACCGCAGCTGCGCGGAGGCGACGGCGGCGGCCTGACCGGCGGGCCCGGTGGCCAGGCCGATGGCCCGCAGGGCTCCGGCACCGCCGGCGGGGGCGCGACCCAGAGCGCCCACGGCACCGGCAGCCCAACTCCAAGCTGGGCGGCCCCGGCATCCCCGGCGGCGACACCGACCCCAACACCGGCCTGCTCAACCCGGGCAACGGCGGCCCCGGCGGCAACGGCGGGCGCGGCGGCAACGGCGGTGGAGGCGGGGGCGCGGCCGGCAGCCGCGAGCATCGCCGGGGTGACGTCGATGCCCAGGACGCTGCCGGTGTCTCCGACGTGGGCGCGCAGTGCCGGCATGGCTCGCCCGGTGCCGCAGCCGAGGTCGACCGTTCGACCGCCCGGCTTCAGGCGCGTCCGCGCGACTGCGGCCGCGTAGGCCGGGGTCTGGTAGGCGAAGCGCTCCTCCCAGGCCTCGGCCCGGCGGGTGAAGAAGGCCGGCCACCAGCGCGGCGAACCTGCCGATCACCCCGTCCCACCAAGGCGCGAGTCCGACGTCGTCCCCGAGTTCGAAGTCCACGCCCCGGGCACTGCTTCCGATCCGGAACGCGTGCACGGCGTGCAGGTCACAGGAGACCAGGGCCACTGCGCCATGGGGCAAATTCCCGCTGCCGGCGGCAGACCGGAGTCCGGAGGCCGTCGGAGCGGCCCCTGCCAACAGGGGGTCGACATCGGCTGCCGTAGTGAAGCTCGTCCGCCCGCACCCGCCCCGGGCGTCGCGCTCGGTCCGGTTCGCGGATCCAGCTGCCACGGCCAGCACCCTGCCCCCGGGCCCGCCGCCAGTACGGGTACTTCGGCGGCGAGAGCGCTCCGCAGAAGGCCGACGTCGGTGGGACCCGCGAAGTGAGATCGTCATCTGCCCCGACGCGCGCGGCCCTTCCCAATGACGATGAGTCCCTCGATTCCCGTGAGGTCCGCGGGTGGCGGCTCGTCGGCCCAGAGCCGGATCGTCCGACTCCTCAGGCCTGCCGCGGTGACAGCGCTGTCGATGGCTGACGCCAGGTCTCCCTGGGATGGGTACTGCAGGACCGTGACCGCCATGGAGGGCTCCTCAAATTCGAGCCACTTCAGCTGATCCAAGTGGCATCCGCGTAAGAATGCCCGCTGGATCACCGCATAGGCCAGGTGTCGATCAGTCTGCGAGACGGGTCGGTGCCGATGGCCCGCAAGAACGGTCGCCGCGCGCCGAACACCGCGAGCGGCGCGCAGGGGCTCCTGCACCGGCCACGGCTGTCGCAGTGAGAGCCGCCCCACTGGTGCGGCGGCCGGTGCCCGAGTCGGTCAATCAACAGCCGGCCCCGGGTACGACTGGATCCCGACACGGAATCCGGCGTTGGGGACCCGTTCCGAGATGGTGGTTCATCCAGAGGGTCTCGCGGTTCGGATCCGCGACCCCGAAATGGCCTACTCGGTCAGCGGCTGCGATGCGCCTGCGCAGGGGTGTGATCGGCTTGCCGTAGGGTCGGGAAAGGCCCAGGCCGCAGAAGGGTCTGCGGTTCAGAACCAGTCTTTTGTGAGGCGTGTTTCCTTGAGCCTGAGCATCCGCAACCAGATCGCCGGCACGGTTACGGCCGTCACCACGGGCGAAGCAATGGCCACGGTGAGGGTGCGTCTGGCGGGCGGTCAGGACATCACCGCCGCGATCACCGCCGACGCGGTCAAGGAGCTCGGCCTCGCCGAGGGCTCCGAGGTGAAGGCGCTCGTGAAGTCCACCGAAGTCGCGCTCGCCACCGCCCCGGTGGACGGCATCTCGATCCGCAACCAGATCGCGGGCACCGTCACCGAGGTCGCGACCGGCGGAGCCATGGGCTCCGTCAAGGTCTCCGTCGAGGGCGGTGAACTGACCGCCGCCGTCACCAAGGACGCCGTCGACGCGCTCGGCCTGGCCGCCGGGTCCTCCGTCGTCGCGCTGATCAAGTCCACCGAGATCTCGCTCGCCGCGGTCTGATCAGCCTCAGGGGGTCGCTCGTACGATGACGAGCGCCTCCTCGTACGCCGGCTGCCCGCGCAGGCCCGACGAGGAACTGCCGCACGCAACGGCCGTAGCCCAGCGGCCCGATGGCACCGCTCTGCCCGTGCAGGGCCGCTCGGCGTGCTGGACGCCGCGCACGGCGTCCTCGATGGCGCGGTAGCCCGTACAGCGGCAGTTGTTGTCCTTGAACGCGCGGGGCAGGTCGTCGAGCCTGCCGTCGTCGTGCGGGGCGCCGCGCTCGGTCTCCAGGGCGGCCGTCGTCATGAGGAAGCCGGCGGTGCGGAAGCCGCACTACCAGGAGGCTCCACGTCGCTGAACCCCGCGCTGCGGGCCGTGGTCTAGGCGGGGGCCGGGCAAGCGTCGATGCGGAGACGGGTGAGGGCGCTGACGTAGCGCGCTCCGCAGCGGTCCGTCGGCACGACGAGCTGACTGCCCTCGGCGTCGAGGTCCCGCCCGTCCATGCGGGTGGCCAGCAGGATGGGGGCGTCGCCGAAGTCCTCGTCGACCTCCGCCCAGGCGAGCACGCTGTGGTGGCCGTCCCCGCCTTCGGCGGTGAGCAGGAAGCGGGAGCGGTCCTTGCGCCGACACGGGTCGAACGCGGGCTCGGCTGCGGAGACGACCTCGCGAAGCAGCGGGCCTTCGAAGCTGTGCTGCTGTGGTCCCTCGGTCGCGCAGTCGAACACCACCTGCGCCTGGTGCTGCGGCCATCGGGTCCGCAAGTGCTCGATGGTGAGTGTGATGGGGCGGCGCACCTCGCCGGTGATGAGGAGCGCCGGAGCGGCCGGTGACGGGATCGCGGGCGCGACGGTAAGCGGCGCGGTGTCGGTCCCGTGCATGGTTGCCTCCAGTGCGGGTGGGCGGCTGCCTCCCCTTCATGCCCACGTGACGCGAAGTGGAATCGCATTTCCGAAGAAAATTTGTTGAGACTCTCGCATATGAGAGTTGGATGTCCTGGATTGTGGAGCAAAAGCGTCATGGGGTCAGTCCGGGCAAGGGGCTCAGGCGACGGAACGTCCGACCGCGCCTCGAGGCCCCTCTCCCGGCTCGACCATCGTCTCGACCTCCGTGCGACGCTGCTGTGCCGGTGACGTCCTGTGAGTTCCGCTGTGTGCGGAGGTCTGCGGCCTCCGTTTCAGCGGCTGCCGGCGGTCGACGCGGCCACGGCATTCGCCGCCGGGTGCGCCTTGGTGAGGGTGCAGACGCCGTCGACGCACTGGCGCTCCAGACGGCCGCGCGAGATGGTCTGCGCCAGGCCGACCATCCAGCAGGTGGGGCAGCCGCGGAAGGCGATCAGGGCCAACGGGGCCGCCAGCAGGGTGGCCGGGCCGGCGATGGGCACCAGGGCGATCGAGCCGATGATCAGCCCGAAGCCGATGGCGCCGCGCGCCAGGTGGCGCGGGACGGACTTGCTGGCGAAATTCATCTCGGGCGCCCCGGGCCGTGCGGTGGCCCGGGCCTTCTCGTCGTGCGGGGGCTTCGCGGTCTTCATGGTCGTGAGTCTTCTCCCACTGGTAGGTCGATGGCTTGATCGGGTGCCCGGTCCGTCACTGCCAATGAGTGACGCAGTGCTGTGCGTGCTCTGTGCAGCCGGGATTTCATCGCAGCGCTGCTCAGACCGAGCGAATGGGCGACGGTCTTGCCGGGCAGGCCCTGCATGTCCCGCATGATCAGGACCTGCCGCTGGTCAGGGGGAAGGGCGCTGATCGCAGCCGAGATTCGCTCCACCTCCAGCCTGTGGAGCACCGCGTCCTCGGCGGAGCGTTCCGCGGACGCCTCCGGGTCGGCCGACGCCTCGTCCCTCCGCGAGACGAGCAGCCGTACCTGCCGGAGGCATTCGTTGCGCACGATCCGGAACATCCATGAGGCGAGCGCGCCGGTGGCCCGCAAGGTGCCGATCTTCCGGTAGAGGGTGATCAGCGCCTCCTGTGCCGCGTCCTCCGCGTCTTGCGGCGAGGCGCACAGCGACATGGCGAACTTGCGCACATGAGGCTGCGATTCCATGACGACGGTGGCGAGCGACGTGGCGTCGCCGTCCTGAGCGGCCTTGATCAGCCGGTCGTCCGGCCAGGGGAAACGTTGTTTCATCTGCTACTCATATCCGGAAGGGCGCCCTGCGCGGCTCTGGTCAGCTTCGGCTCTGGTCAGCTTCGGCTCTTGTAACGCCGCATCAGGTGCCAGCTGCACGCGCCCACGAGCAGGACTCCGATCACTACGAGGCCAGTGACCATCATTGGCGTTTCCTCCCGGTTCTGCCGGCCCGGTTCGGCCGGTACGCAGATAAGAGGCGGGGCGGTCCGGAAAGGATTCACCGCCGGCCGAAGTTTTCTGCGAACCGTACAGGGCGCCGCTCGCGCCGCCGCGGCACGAGGTCGGGGTTCCGGGCCGGTGTTGCTCACCGGCCGTTCAGCAGCTGGGTGGTGGCCAGTTCGCGGTAAAGGGCATCCGCTTCGAGGAGTTCGGAGTGGGTGCCCACCGCCCGTACGTGGCCGGCCTCCATCACGACGATGCGGTCGGCCGTGGTGACCGTGGATAGCCGGTGGGCGACGACGAGGACGGTGACGCGACCCGCGACGTCGGTGATGGTGTCGCGCAGTGCCGCCTCGTTGGCCGCGTCGAGCTGCGAAGTGGCTTCGTCCAGCAGCAGCAGTCTCGGGCGGCGCAGCAGGGCCCGGGCGATCGCGACGCGCTGGCGCTCGCCGCCCGAGAGACTGCTGCCGCGGTGGCCGACGTCGGTGTCGAGGCCACGGGGCAGACGGTCCGTCACCGAGTCGAGGCGGACGAGGCGCAGGGCGTGGCGGAGTTCCTCCTCAGTGGCATCGACCGCGCCCAGCGTCAGGTTCTCCCGCAGGGTGCCGGCGAGGACGGGCGTGTCCTGTTCTACGTATCCGATGGCTGCGCGGAGTTCGGCCAGGGGCCATTGCCGCACGTCTTTCCCGTCCAGCAGTACGTGGCCGGCGTCCGGGTCGTAGAAGCGTTCGATGAGGGAGAAGACCGTGGTCTTGCCCGTGCCGGACGGCCCGACGAACGCGGTCAGGCCTCCGCCGGGAACGGTGAAGTAGACACGGTGGTGGACCTGGGGCAGGCCGGGGCGGTAGGCGAAGCGGACGTCGCGGAAGGCCACGCGGGCGGGCAGTTGATCCGCTTTCGGCCGGCTCGCACTGCCTTCGGTTCCGTAGTGAGCGTCCTCGACCTCCAGGCTCTCGACCTCCAGGCTCTCGACCTCCAGGCTCTCGACCTCCCGGATCCGGGAGGCGGCGGCCGAACCGATCTGGAACTGGCCGACGCCTTCCACCAACTGGCCGATCCGGGGTGCGAGCGCGAAGAGGTAGAGGAGAAAGGCGACCAGGGTGGAGACGTCGATGGCGCCGGAGGTGACGCGCGCGCCCCCCACCCCCAGCACGACCAGGAAGCAGACCTGCACGACGACCGCCGACAGGGTCGCGGACAACGCTTCCCAGGCGGCAGCGCGGACACCGGTACGCCGGGCGTGCTCGGCCGCCCGGTACAGCGCTAGCGCCTCCTGTCGTTCGGCACCCGACGCCTTGATCGTACGGAAGGCGCCCAGGGCTCGTTCCAGCGCGGCGCCCATGCGGCCGACCGCCTCCTGCGTATGCCGGGTCGCCCGACCGATCCGCGGGGCCACGACAGCGACGACGATGCCGACGAACGCGACCACGCCGAGCGTGATGCCGAGCAGCACGGCGTCGAGCAGGCCCATCATGACCACCGTCGCGAGGGTGATCAGGGTGCCGGTGACCGCGGCCGACACCGCCTGAGGAGCGCTTTGCCGCAGCAGCGCCGTGTCGGAGGTGACGCGGGAGATCAGGTCTCCCGGTTCGGTGCGTTCCACCACCGGTACGCGCAGCGCCAGCAGACGATCGGTCAGTCGGCGCCGGGCGGCGCAGACGATGGACTCCGCGGACCGGTCCAGGACGTAGTGCCCGAGGCCGGCGAGGATCCCTCCCGCCGCGACCAGCACGCTGAGGGCGATCACCGGGCCGTACGCCGGGCCTCCTCGGCCCATGTCGTCCATCACCTGTTTGGCCACCATGGGCTGGGCCAGGCCCATCACGCTGCCGAGCAGACCCAGCACGACACCCGCCGTCATGCGGCCGCGCTGCGGTCGGAGGTGCCCGAGGAGGGCGAGCGACGCACGGGCCACGGGCTCAGTCCACCGTGAAGTCACAATGGTGTTCCGGTCCGGGCCGCGGCACGCCCGCGGCGCGCAAGTCGCCTTGCGCGCCGCCGAACGATGCCGCCCGCCTCCGGATCGGCGGGCATCCGACCTCGTGCGCAACACCCGCAACAGCGAGGACGTAAAGGCATACTTTTCGGCGGTCCTGGGCGGGTCCGGTTGCGGTGCGGGGGGCGAAACCCATGGGGCACAAGGCACTGCACCGGCCGCGCGACGGATGGCCGCCGGCTCCGCGGGCGAGGTCCGCCTCCGCCGGGCTTGCGGGACGGGCGCGGCTCTCGGTCCCGACCGGTGGTGCGCTGTCGTGCCAACTCCTGGGCGCAGGAAGTAAATACGGTCGGTCGGGTCGCTCGTAACTTCGGGGTGTGCCGAGCCGCCGAGGCGGCGGGCGTGCTACCGCGGCGGACGTGACCGAGGACGTCGCCTGCATTCTCGCTGCGACCCAACGACCGCTCGCCGCAACCGCCTTCACGGAGACGGCGTCGGCGGCGGCGTGGCGGGCGAAGCCGTCCTGGGCCCTGGTGGCCGGGGCCGACCGCACGATCAGCCCCGAGGTCCAGCGTTTCGGCGCCGAACGCGCCGGAGCCGTCGTCGTCGAAATCCCGGACGCCTCCCACGCCGTAGCCCTGTCCCAGCCCACCCTGGTCGCCGACCTGATCAGGAACGCGGTACGGGCGACGAGCTGACCGACCGGCCTCTGCGGCGGTACCGGCGAGGGCGACGCCCCTGCCGGCGCAGGCTGAGACGGCCTTGGTGCCGGTGCGGGCCGACGCTACGACGTGCGCGTCACCGTACGTGGGTGAACCATGGAATGAGGTCGTGCGTGCAGCAGCCGCATGCGGGGGAAGTCAGGCCATGGGGCTTCGGCCTCTAGAGGTGGCGAGCGTGGACGTTTTCGATGCTGTCGTCGTCGGGTCGGGTTTCGGCGGGTCCGTGACCGCATTTCGCCTGGCCGAGGCCGACATGCGCGTATGCCTTCTGGAAAGAGGGAAGCCCTTCCCGCCCGGGTCCTTTCCACGGAGCCCCCATGACGCGGCCAAGAACTTCTGGGAACCGGACTCCCAGCTGTACGGGATGTACGACATGTGGAGCTTCTCGAAGCTCGACGCCCTCGTGTCCAGCGGGCTGGGCGGAGGTTCCTTGATCTATGCGAACGTGATGATTCGCAAGCCGGAAAGCTGGTTCGTGCACGAGTCGTTCGACGGCGGCTACGAGGACTGGCCCGTCACACGTGCGGATCTCGATCCTCACTACGATCGCGTCGAGACCATGATGGGTGCGCAGCGGTACCCGTTCGGTGTGAAGCCCTACCAGGACACCCCCAAGACCATCGCCATGCAGGAGGCGGCCTCGCGGCTGGGCCTTCCGTGGGAGCTTCCCCTGCTGGCCGTCTCCTTCGGAGACCCCCCGGTGCCCGGCGCTCCCATCGAGGGCGGTGAGGACAATCTGCACCACAGCCCGCGCTATACGTGCAGACTTGTCGGTGAATGCGACCTGGGCTGTAACTTCGGCAGCAAGAACAGCCTGGATTTCACCTACCTCAGTGCCGCGAACCGGCGCGGGGTGGATATCCGGACCCTTTGCGAGGTCCGCTCGTTCGAACGGGTCAAGGAGGGGTTCCTCGTCTCGTACATCGAGCACGGGGCTGCCGGAGACGGAGATCCGCTCGCTCCTCCCGCGCGGCGCACCGTCAGGACCAGACAGCTGATCCTCTCTGCCGGCACGCTCGGCACCGCCTATCTGCTGCTGAGGAACCGCAGCGCCTTTCCTGCACTCAGCCCGGCGCTGGGCACCCATTTCTCGGGGAACGGGGACTTTCTCGGGCTGGTGTTCAAAGCACGGGAGAGGCGTCAGGACGGGACCGGGGCGACGGCGCCGCGCATGATGGAGCCGAGTTTCGGCCCGGTCATCACGAGTGCGATGGTCATGAACCGCAAGGCTGACGGCGAGACCGTCCGCGGTTTCTACATCGAGGACGCCGGTTACCCGGAATTCCTCAACTGGCTCGTCGAGGACAATGTGCTCACCATGTCCAACAGGGTCGCGCGGTTCCTGCTGCGGCGAGGGTGGTCGCAGCTGACCAGAACCGCCAGGAGCCGTGTGGGGCGACAGCTCGGTGACGCCATGGGCAAGGGGCTGTTCACCGCGACTTCCCTGCCACTGCTCGGCATGGGCAGGGACGTCCCCAACGGCCGGTTGTTCCTCCGGGACGGACTTCTGGACCTCGACTGGCATCTGGCCGCCTCCGATCAGTACTTCGACCAGATGAACGAGGCCATGGAGCGTGTGTCCCACAGCCTGGGCGGGCGCTACGCCTCGAATCCCCTGTGGTGGCTCAACCGCCTCATCACCGTGCACCCCGTGGGCGGCGCGCCGATGGGACGCACCGCACGGGAAGGCGTGGTGGACCCCTTCGGGCGCGTGTACGGCTGTCCGGGATTGTCGATCGCCGACGGCTCGGTGATGCCCGGACCCGTAGGCCCGAATCCCTCCCTGACCATCGCGGCGCTGGCCGACCGGTCGGCCGACCGCATCATCGAGGATCACCGGAAGAACCCTACGAGGCCCTCATGACGACCGGACCGGGCACCGAGCCCCGCAGCGGATCCCCGCGCAGATCTCTCATCCTCGCCGGCGGCGGGCTGAAGGTGGCTTTCCAGGCGGGAGTCCTCCAGGTCCTGCTCGACGAGGCCGAGTTGCAGTTCGACCACGCCGACGGTGCCAGCGGAGGTGTGTTCAACCTCGCCATGTACTGCCAGGGGATGTCCGGGCACGAGATAGCGGACAACTGGCGCAAGCTCTCTCCCTTGAAAGGCGTCACCCCGAACTGGCGCGAGTTGCCGAAAGGGCCGTACGCCCGTTCCGTCTTCACGCTGGACGGCTATCGGCGTCGCGTCTTCCCGGGCTGGGGGCTGGACTGGGAGGCGATCCGGGCCACCGATCGGGAAGCCACCTTCAACCTCTACAACTTCAGCTCCAATGAACTGGAGACGGTGACCGCCGACCGCATGGACGAGGAGCGTTTCTGTGCCGGGGTGGCACTGCCCATGTGGTTCCCTCCCGTCGTCATCGATGGGCAGACCTACATCGACCCGGTCTACATCACCGACGCAAACGTCGAGGAGGCGATTCGGCGAGGCTGCGACGAACTGTGGATCATCTGGACGGTAAGCCGCCGGCACCGCTGGCGGGACGGCTTCGTGGCCAACTACTTCCACATCATCGAAACGGCGGCCAACGGTCAGTTGAAGCACTGGCTGCGTCGGATCGAGGCCAGCAACGCGGCCATCCACGGAGGAGGCCAGGGAGAGTTCGGACGCCTGATCGACGTGAGGCTCCTGAGCGCGGAGGTCCCCCTGAACTACCTGATCAACTTCAGCAGGGACCGTTTCGCCCAGGCCGTGGAACTCGGAGTCCATCGTGCTCGCCAGTGGTGCACGGACCAGGGGATCCCCTGGAAGCCCGGCGCCCCTCCGGACCGCCCCGACGACCCGACCCGCATCCGGTTCACCGAACGCATGGTCGGCCGCGTCGCCTTCGGCGAGAGCGACTTCCAGAAGGGAGCCTCGTCGGAGGGTGGAGCAGCGGCTAACTTGGCCTTGCACGTGACCATCGACATCCGGGGTGTGGACGGCTTCATCGTCGGTCCGGAGCACGAAGCTTCACTGCGGGGCGAGATCGTCTGCCAGGAGCTGGGCGGACGACTCCCGGTCGAGCGAGGAACCTTCCAGCTGTTCGTGGAGCACTCCGACCCGGAACACCTTCGGATGCGTTACCGCTTGTTCTTCACCGACCGAGCCGGTCATCGGCTCACACTCAGTGGATACAAGGACGTGAGCGAGGATTCCCGTCGGGGAGTCTGGAGGGACACGTCCGTCCTCTACACGCGCATTGTTCGTGGCCACGTCGATGCCGACGAAGAGTCCGAAGCCGAGTTGGTGGCCTCGGGGACCGTGCGCATCCGACCGACCGACTTCCTGAAGCAACTCACCACCTTCCGGGTCGAAGCGGCAACGCTGTCCGGCCGGGTGACCACGCTGGGACGCTTCGGGCAGTTCTTCTTCGGCAAGTTGTGGGATGTGTACGCGCAGAACCTCTTGCCCTGGTCACCGCTGTGACCGAGCTCGGGCCGACGAAGGAGCCATCGTGGATGTCCATGAGTTGCGCATGCACGCGGCGGCGCTCCGGTTCACCCCGCAGGAACCGGTGCGCTGGATGGCGCCGAGGGAACTGACGCGTACGGCGGTCAAGGTGGGGCTGGCCGCCGTGTTCGCCGGCTATTCGGACAAGCGCGAGATACAGGGCGCGCTGCAGGCCGGTCTCCTGCGGGCACCCTTGGCGGATCCCGGCGCCGAGGACATCTGGATCGACTTCGTCGCCGACCTGGGCGACGGCTTCGAGGCGACGTACTCGGTGGCATCCGCACTGGCGGCGGCCCGACTCCCCGTCGCCGGGCCCGGGTCGCTCCCGCGTGGTGCGCTGCTCGTCCTCGGCGGTGACGAGGTGTACCCGGTGGCGTCGGCGACGGCGTACGAGGACCGGATGAAGGAGCCCTACCGAGCCGCGCTCCCGTCGGCACCGGACCGGCCGCTCATGGTGGTGCTGCCTGGCAACCACGACTGGTACGACGGACTCACCGCCTTCCTGCGGATGTTCGCCCAAGAATCGCCCATCGGCGGCTGGCAGACCCGGCAGACCCGGAGCTACTTCGCCGTGCAACTGCCTCAGCGCTGGTGGCTCGTCGGGCTGGACAGCCAACTCGGCTCCTACTTCGACGATCCGCAGCGGCGCTACTTCGAGTCCTACCTCTCGCCGCAGCTGCTGCCGGGCGACAGCGTGATCGTCTGCTCCTCCACGCCCACGTGGGTGAAGAGTGACGAAGATCCCGACGCCTTCAACTCCCTGCACTGGTTCGACCAAAAGATCGTACGGACCCGGATCGACCGGGCGACCGGAGATACCGAGGACACGGGCGCGTCGATTCGACTGTGGCTGACCGGCGACAAGCACCACTACGCCCGTTACGCGGAACGGCTGCCCGATGACCGGCCCGGATCCGACGACGCTCTGCCTCCGGACCCCCGGCGGCGCCAGTTGGTGACGTGCGGCCTGGGCGGCGCGTACCTGGCAGCCACCCACAGGCTCCCGAACGATCTGCCGTTGCCGCCGGCCACCTCGCGGATGCGGGACAAGGACGTCCCGCCGCCGGTATTCGCCCGCGCACCCCACACGTACCCCGATGCGGAGGAGTCCCGCTCGCTCGCGCGTGCGATCGCCAAGCCCTGGTCGCGGTACTGGCTCCCGCGGCGCAACCCCGGGTTCGCGGTACTGGCCGGGGCGGTGCAGGTCGTGCTCGTCCTGGTGGCGAGTGGCGCGTTCGCGCTGGCCGAGGGCAGACACAATCCCGTCGACGCCCTCCGTGGAGCCGGCATCGACGACGTGCTCTGCCTGCTCGGCACAAGCGTCGCCCTCTTCGTTCTGCCCTTCGTGTTCGGCTGGGGGAACGTGCTGCGCGGACGGCGGCCCAGGGCGCCGTCCGGCCCGATCGTGGCGGTGCTGTTTCAGTTGGCGGTCACCGTCGCAGCCTTGTCCGTCACTGTCGCGGTGGCCCGGTCGGTCCCACCCTCCTGGAACGGGCTCTGGCTCCTGGCGATACTGCTGGTCGTCGCTGCTGTGATGGGCGCATCCCTCGGCTCCCAGCTCTTCGCCCTGTGGGTGCTGTGGACGGACCGGGGCCTGGTCGCCGAGTGGCAGATGTCCGGGCAGTCCATCGACGACCGCACGGGATTCCTTCGGATGCACATCGCACGGGACGGCGCACTCACCCTCTACCCGCTGGCGCTCGACGCCACCTGCCGGGACTGGCACCTCGAAGAGGTTGCGGACATCCGCGCCGCGTGGACACGACCGGTACCCAACACACCGCCGACCGTTCGGCTCATCGAAGAGCCCATCGTGATCGCGCGGACGCGGACGCCCGGCAGCAGGTGAGTCACCTCTCCCTCGGGCACGACCCGCCTTCTCGAAGGCCTATCAGGGAGTCGGCGCCGTCGTCCAGGCTGAGGTTCAGTGCTCGCAGAGGGAGAATTCTCGTTCGTAGAGCTGCTCGTTGTGTTCGTCGATGAAGAACTTGCGTTCCTGCATGAGTTGTTCGCGGTAGTTCTTCGCTTGCTCGAGCGTCATGGTCGAGGTGTCGGACCATGGTTGTTGCGGTGGCACATCGGATGTCGAGACGATCTTTTCCGACGGGTCGACCAGGAAGAACGCGAGTATTTTGCGATACCCCGGGCGGGTGGTGTCTGTGAGGCGGAATGAGCCGACGCGGTGTTGCAGGATGTTCGGGAACGCCAGGCAGCGGCCCGCTGGGGTCGATGTCGATCCCAGTATCTGGTTCAGTGCGTCTTCGTCCTCCAGGCCGTACACCTCACGCAGACCGTTGTCGTCGTTCTGTTCGTAGTTCGGGTCGTCGAGTGCCGCCCGGAAACTCAGCCGGCTTTCGGTGATGTTCTCGCTGTCCCAGTAGTAGATGCCGGTCGAGACGATCCGCTCGTTCATCATCCCCTCGACGTGCCAGGAGCCGCCGGGGTACTCGGGCTTGTCCGGGGTGAGGTGAATGGCGGCGAGCTTGACGATGACCTGGAGACGGCGGCCGCGCAGGTCGACTCGGGCGGATGCATCGGGCAACTTGGGCGGGGTGAAGGCCGGGGCGTCCGGGATGACCGGGCGGCGGTTCTCCCACCAGTCGTCCTGGGCCTGTTCCCATGCACGACGGGCTTCTGCGTAAGCCTCATCATCACCGTAGGAGGACTTGTCCGGATACTCCGGCTCCGAGTCGTACCACCCGTAAGGATCGGCCTCGATCCGCAGGGGCCGCGGATGGCGCAGGTCGGTGAGCACGTTCTCCAGCAGCGGGAGCATGCGCGCGAACAAGTCCGGCAGGACGGAGGCCAGTTCGCGGTGAGTCTCGGGGTGGACGTTGTTCACGTACGAACGGAACGTGACATCGCCGTCGTCACTGACGTCGACATCCGTGGGCAGCCACTGGAACTTCTCCGAGAATTCGTACCTCGAGTAGCGGTCCGTCGGGTTCTGCCAAGCCCGCTCGGGCGCACCACTCACCTCTCTCACCAGGCAGAACAGCGAGGGATGAACCAGATCCAGTACCTGGCCGTCGGATCCGGGATGCCAGTCCTGTTCGGCTTCGGGGACCTGTTCCAGAACCCGAACCGCCTCGCGCAGCCGCGATCTGAGCTCGTCGTCGACCAGCGTGTCCGACTGCCACACCCCGTCGACGGCGGACACCTCGACGCCGGTTCGTCCGTCTCGCAGAGCGGCGTAATGCACGAGTTCGGCAAGCACGTAACGAACCTGCGCTTCGGTGAGGCCCTGGGCGACCGCTTCCTGCGTCCACCTGGCGACGATGTCGGCATCGTTCATCTTGTCGAACCACCCCGCCTTCGCCCGAATGTGTGAGCTGCACTCCATCATCTGAAGTTCCCGCAGCGTTCGGGGTGTCGCGAACGATATGGAACGCGAAGCATGGAAGGGCAGCGGGAAAGCAGACAGGCCGGTCAATTCTCTGGGTCCTCCCAGTCGGTGTGCGGTGGCGGGAAGGATACTTCAGCGGACTGACACCACAGCCGTGGTCGTCCCTGTCATAGCCGGTCCGGGAGCCAGGGCTTCGCCGTAGTCGCATGACGTCCGCTTCACGTTCATCCGAGGCCGAAGCCGGTGTGCCACGTGGCGGGGGCTTCGAGGTCGACGGTGTCGGGTGCGGTCACGGCACAGGCATACCGGATCGGGACGGGCACGCCACCGGGATATCGCGGCGTACGAGCCCAGGAGCCGGCGGCCACCCCAGCGGCTAAGGGCTGTCCCGTAATCCCCGGTGGGTCAGCGCACGGCGTCGGATGCGGTGCATGGCAAGGCGGAGGGGCGCCCCCATACTGGGCGTGTTCGGGCGTTCCGACAACGCGGAGAGGTGCCGTAGCCGGCGCCGTGCGCCCGCCGGGGATTACGGGACAGCCCTTAGCGGCCTGCTTGCCCGGCACATTGCGCAGCAGGGGTGGCCGGGGGCGAGGCGAGGACTTGGATGACCTGCCCGACCCGGACCGAGGCGGCGTCCATGGGAGCGCGGCGTCATTGACCCTGGGGTGGATCACCTCGACGAGCGCCGCGGCCGAGGCGATCACCGGGGGGCACGGGCGGCGGCGAGCCACGCGTGGGCCTCGCGGTCGCGCCGTACGGCCTTGGCCAGCCCTCTCTGTCCAGGATGAGCGCACCGTTCATGCGGCACCTCTGACCCCGGACTGTGTCTCTACGCCTGAGTGCCCCCGGCTGTAGTTCCGGCCGGGGCATGCCAGGAATCGGCTTGAGGATCAGAGCGGAGGGGGTGAGGAAGCACATGTGGGCGATGTGAGCAGCTCCGTACCGCGACGGGCAGGCCTTCCTCAGACTACTGAGAGCAGGTCCACCACGAAGACGAGCGTGGAACCCGCCGGGATCAACGGCGACGGGGACTGGTTGCCGTAGCCGAGGCGCGGGGGAACGATGATCTCGCGCCGACCGCCGACCTTCATCCCCCTGAGTCCTCGGTCCCAGCCCTTGATGACCCTGCCACCCCCCACGGCGAACTTGAACGGCTGGCCGCGGTCCCAGGAGGCATCGAACTCCATTCCGGACTCGAAGGTGACCCCGACGTAGTGGACTCGGACGACCCTGCCCGGCTTCGCCTCAGGCCCGTCCCCGACGACGAGGTCCCGGATCGTCAGCTCCTGGGGAGCATCACCCCCCGGAAGTTCGATCTCGGGCTTCGTCAGTTCGCTCATCGCAGCCTCGCTACTTTCCGCCGGAATCCCTCGTACAGACCAGCCGGCCGCATGATCACTCCATGCAGTAGAGCACGCTACCGAGAACGCTGATCGACTGGATACATCAAACCGCACGGAGCCCGGCGCGGCGTGACTGGGCGCGTTTCGTCTTCGGTATGGCCATGGCGAGGCCTGAGCTGAGTCCGCTGAGCCCCCTCCTGGAGCCCGGTGACTCTGAGAGGGGGGCCTCCCGGCGCGAGGCACGAATGGTCACGTCTCCGGACGGGATGGTGTACCGCCTGCACGACCATCACTGGCCCCCGCCGCGCGGCACGTGACGGCGGTCAGTGACCCTGGCGAGGCGGCTTCAACGGTCAGCCTCGCAGGGACATGGCGTCTCCCAGGACGATCACGGCGTGCAGAGCGGCCTCGGCCCGGTCGGGACAACCCGTCAGGAGAGGTGGTCGGGGAGTCCGCCGGGGACCCGGAGGCGGCAACCGTCGAAGACGCGGCCGAGGAGACCGCGTCCGGCACCGATTCGGAACGGGAAGCCACCGCAATGCCCGGACGACGCGGTCGCGCGGCACCGATGACGTGCCGTCGGCGACGTCCCCTCAACCTGACCCGGTACCACTCCCGGACGCGGAGCCCGGCTGGCTGCCCGGCAGCAGCGTCCGTACTCACGGCCGCTCCAAGGACGGGGCGGGCGTCCCTCCGCGTCCCGGCATGGGCACGGATCCAGCGGGCACCGATCGTCGCGGCGCTGAAGTACCTGCCTACCGCAGGCGGCCGTTGAGCGGGTCGCGGACGCTGTGCCTGGCGGTCGAGGAGCCGGAGCTGTTCCGGCATCCGCCGCAGGCGCGGACCTTTGCGAAGGTGTTGCGCGAGCTGGTGACGTCGTCTCCCCAGGGGCGTACGCAGGTGATGTACGCGACGAACAGCCCGGTCTTCATCGACCCCGCAGGCTACCACCAAGTACGTCGTGTCGACGTGACCGCAGGGACAACCTCCTGCTCAGCCAGGTGATCCTCTCGGCGATGGGCGTGCCCTGCCATGTGATTCTCGACGGTGACGGCGGTATGGAGGAGCGTGAGCGAGAGTCGGTTCGGCGCCTCGACGAGGAGACCCGGAGGGAGAAGGGGGCAGCCTTTGAACATCAGGCGCGCAAGACCTCGGGCAGCAACGCCTGCCTACTTGGCTGCCTGGGGGAGTCGCGGTCGCCGTGGCCGGCGACGGGGGCGGGTCCGGCGAGCGCGCACACGGTTCTCGAACCCGTACGCTCCTTCGGGCACGCCGTACGTCACGTGCTCGTTTTCCCTGACTTGTCCAGGAGCGGTGCCCACGGCAGTCCAGGTCTCACTCAAGGCTCCTGTCGGATTATCCTACGCGTCTGGAGTGGGTGTTGTCTGGAGCAGGCAACCCCTTCTCCAGACAGCAGACTTCGGTCCTCTGGAAGAAGCCGAGCTTCTGGGGGAGTAGCCGACCAGGACGTTCTTCGCCCGCTGGTGGACAGCAGCCGCCGCAGTCAGCTGGTCGCGCTCGACGGCCGACCGGCCCTGTACCCGCCGGAGTTGCTTGCCTTGCAGGTGCAGGTGCAGGTGCAGGTGCAGGTGCAGGTGCGGGAGCGGGGTGCCGGGGAGCAGCCACTAGGGTGGTGCGAAAGAGGTTTGTGAAGGGGCGCGGGATGAGTAGCGAGTTGGCGGCAGCCGGATTCTTCCAGCCGCTTGGGGCGGACGATCCGCAGATGGTGGCCGGCTACCGCATCGCGGCCAGGCTCGGCTCCGGAGGCATGGGCAAGGTCTACCTTTCGCACACCCCCGGCGGTCGGCCGGTCGCCATCAAGGTGATTCGCCAAGAGTTCGCCGACGACCCGGAGTTCCGGCACCGGTTCAAGCAGGAGGTGGTCTCCGCGCAGCGGGTGCAGGGTCTTTTCACCGCGCCCGTGATCGACGCCGACGCGGACGGGCCGGTGCCCTGGCTCGCCACCGCGTACGTGCCCGGGCCCACGGTTGCGGCCGCCGTCGCCGAACACGGGCCGTTGCCCGCCCGTACGGTCCTGATGCTGGTCGCCGGGATCGCTGAGGCCCTCCAGGTCATCCACGGCGCGGGCATCGTGCACCGGGACCTCAAGCCGTCCAATGTGCTGCTGGCCTCCGACGGGCCGCGGGTCATCGACTTCGGCATCGCGCGGGCCGCCGACGCCACGTCGCTCACGGCGAGCGGAGTTGCGATCGGCACCCCGTCCTTCATGGCGCCGGAGCAGGCGGCCGGGGGCAGGATCGGCGCCGCCACCGATGTGTTCGCGCTGGGGCAGGTGGCCGTGTACGCCGCCTCGGGTGCCCCCGCGTACGGGGAGGGCCCCTCGCACGGGGTGCTCTACCGCATCGTGCACGAGGAGCCCGACCTCTCGGGCCTGCCGGCGGAACTGCGGCCCCTGGTGGAGCGTTGCCTTGTCAAGGTTCCGGCGGAACGGGCCTCGCTGACCGAGATCCTGGAGCTGTGCCGGGCCGCCGCCGACCAGACGCAGCTGCGGCGGCAGGAGGACTGGCTGCCGAGTGGGCTGGCGGCAGGTATCACCTCGCGGCAGGGGGTGGTCCCGGGTCCGGTTGCGGCGCCGGGGGCGCCCGTACCGACCCCTGCGGCAGCGGGTGGGCCCGTACCCACCGCGCCCGCGCATCAGCTGCCGCCCATGCCCGCCGGGCTGCCCACCCAGGCGGGGGTGGCCCACCAGCCGACGGCGCCTGCCCACCCTGCCGTCCACGCCGCTTCGGCCCCCGGGGTCCCGGCAGTTCCGGCGCAGAGCCCCGCGTTCAACGCGCCGTACCAAAATCCCTACCCGCCCACGGGCGCGTACCGGGCACCCACGCCCGCCCCGTACTTCCCAACCCCGCCGCCGCCGCCCAAGCGCAACCGCTCCGCCATCGTGCTCGGCGCCATCTTCGGCTCGCTGGTGCTCCTGCTCGGAGGCTGCGCGGCGCTCGCCAACGTGATCGGCAAGGGCAATGACGACCGGCGCAGCGCGAGCAGCGGCAGCACAGCGCCGCAAGGAGGTGGCGGCGCCGCGAGCGCCAGGCCAAGCACCGATCCGACGCCAGCCTCCTACCCCGGCTTCGAGTTTCCCGCCGGGTATCACATCAAGCTGGGGGACGACCCGCTCACGCCGCACGACTCGAACTACGACGACCTGTATCTGTCGTGCGGCGGCAGCTCCATCGGCTGTACCTTCGGCTCCTACGGCACCAGGCTCGTGCTGCTCGACTCCGCCGAGAAGGGCTCCCTCAAGACCTGCCGCGAGGTGACCCGCTTTACCACCCAGATCAAGGTGGAGACGCTGTCCAAGGGCGCCGAGATCTGCATGCGGACCAAGTCGGGCAATGTTGGCCTCATCCTCTTCAAGGGTATGTCGGCGCAGGACGACCCCAGTGTGCACGCCAAGGTCGACGTGACGGTCTGGCGCGGCGGACTCGCGCCGCAGGACAAGTGAGCGCCCGCTTTGCTGTGGTCGGTGACTTGCCGGTTGATTGCTGTCTGCCTCTGGGGTGAGCGTTGACTGGAGCGAACAACGCCCGCTCCAGTCAGCGGACTTCATGTGTCTAGAAGAACCCCAGCTTCTTGGGCGAGTAGCTACAAAGGATGTTCTTCGTCTCCTGGTGGTACAGCAGCTGCACCCACGCTGACCAGGGCAAACGGCAGTTGGTATGGCTCCTTGGAGGAGGCTGGTCCGGAAATGGTCCGGATCGCGGTGCTTGCGGTCCTGGGGCGGCGGGGATGGGGTGGGGCGGGAAGTTCTGGTAGCGATTGGGAGCGGGGAGCCCGGCGCAGTCAGGCGAGCTGGGGTCCTGCCCTCCACGATGGCCCTGGCGACAAGCGTGCCCCGCTGGCCCGAGTTCGCGGCCGCCGTTATAGCGGGCCACGAGCAAGGCGATGTCCGCGTCTTTCGAGTCGAGGGCTGTGCGGTGCACGTCACGGATTCCCGGGCCCAGTTCGTACGCGGCGATGCGATGAGGCTGCTGTTCCCGGACGGCGGGCGTCGGTGGCGAACAGCGGCGTCCTCAGCTTCGTCCCTGCTCCTGAGTCGGCCGTTGCAGAGATGGTCCGCATCCTGCGCCCCGGCGGCACGCTCCCCGCGTACCTCTGGGACTACATCCAGGGAGGCATGGAACTCATCCGCTACTTCTGGGAACCGCAGTCTCCCTGGACGAGGGCAGTCGGGAGCTGGACGAGTTCCTGCGAGCGGCCGGCCTGGCGGACGTGGAGGTCGACGAGATCAACATCGCCACACGCTTCAGGAATTTCGACGACTACGGGGCCCCGTTCCGGGGCGGGCAAGGGCATGCCCCGTCGCACCTCGCGTCACTGTCGCAAAAGGGGGGCAGGTCCTCTGTCTGGTGGGCCCCGCTCCGGTTACGGGCCTGGGCTCCGGGTGCGGATCCGATCCGGCAGCAGGACCGTGCCCGCGAGTGCGTCGTAAACCAGCTCGTCAGGCGCCCACAGAACGCGCGACACCCCGCGCCCGGCAGGAACGGCTGATGGTGGCCGAGGTGGCGGGACGCTCACGCCGTGTTCCGGCTGAACCGGGCCGCGCTCCGAGCAGCCCGGTTCAGCCGGGGCGCTTCAGGCGGGACGTGATCCGGGAGCGCATGGAGGGTATCTACTCGGCCGGCACCCTGAGGGAGCTGCGCGACTTTGTCCAGGCTTCCACCGGTCGCCCGGACTGGGATTTCACCTCGTGGCGCCGGACGGGTGTGGCGCCGAAACGTGAATGGCGCCCGGTTGGAGGATCGGGCGCCATTCACTGAGAGCCGTGCCGCGGGCTGACCGTACCGCGCGACCACGACCAGCACGAAGGAGATGGGCAAGCTCCGCTATGTCGTGGAGCAGACCTTCGCCCTATTCCACCAGTTCAAACGACTCGCCGTCCGCTGGGAACGCCGCACCGAACGCTACGACGCCTTCGTCTCCATCGCCTGCGGCCCTCAACTACGGGCGACGCCTCAAGCGAGCCCAACCGTGATCGTGTTGGGAGCTCCCAGCGACGCGTACGGAGTACTACCGCTTGCACACCCAGTGTGACCCCGCCTAGCTTCGCAATCAGCGTGTGCTTGCCCGGGCTTCGTTCAGTTTACGTAACTGATGGAGTCCGGCAAATGGAAGCTAATTCACCAGTCCGGCTGCCAGGTCACAGCACTAGCCGACTGTACTGCCGCACTACCGGATCGCGGTCTGCGCCGAGAGTCGAGGAGAAGACCATGAAGAAGACCATTCTTGTCGTGGTGTGCGTGGCAGCGGCTACAGCCTTCCCGGTAGTGCCCAGCCAGGCAGCTCAGGTCGTACTCGTTGTGGATGACAACGGAGCGCAATGCCCGGGGGCAGCTTTCACCACGATCCAGGCAGCGATTACCGCGGCCTCGCCGGGAGACGAGATCAGGGTCTGCGCCGGCACATACAATGAGGTTGTCACCGTGAACAAGGCGAACTTGCGGTTGGTCGGACCGGCCGCCGCCCCCAGAGGGACAGCGTGCCGCCAGGTCGGAGCTCCGGATCCGACTAGTCAGGCAATCATTCAGTCGGCGGACGGTTCAGGCACTGTCCGCTTGGCGGAGAACGGCATCAGGTTCTCCCGCTTCACCGTTCAGAACAATACCTCCAGTTATGGCATTGTAATGAGTGCGGCACACTCGGGCCACCAAGTGCGGCAGAACTTGATCCAGGGTAATGTGTTCGGAGTCTATTTCAACTCCAGCGGCGCAATCCTTTCCGAGGTTGAACAGAACTGTATCCGCCAGAACAATGAACCCGGTTCCGCAAGCGGCAATGGAGTCTACTCGGATGCGGGCTTGAAGAACGCGGACATCGAAGATAACACCTTTTCCGGTAACGAGAACTCTGGTGTCCTTCTGGACGCACTGGCACCCGGAGGAGTCGATAATGTCAGAGTAAACAGAAACACATCCTTGGAGGACAGGGCCTTTGCGTTCATCTTCAAGTCCAGCAACGTCGCCGTAGGGAGCAACACCATCCGGGACAACTTTGGCGCCCCCGGGATCTTCTTCGGCGACAGCAATACGAACTTGAGGATCACCTCCAATCTCATTGAGAGGGGCTTCCTGGGCGTGCGGGCCAACGCCTTTGGCCTCTCGCCCAACACCAACGTCACCATCACCGGCAACACCATCAGAAACTCCGAATCAAGCACCGTCGGCCACGGCATCAGCGTGGCAGCGAACTCCCTCGCGAACTCCGTCATCTCCCGGAACATCGCCACCGGCAACGCGGGCGACGGCATCCGCATCGATGCCGGCGGCAACGGGGGCAACACCATCAGCTTCAACGTCGCCCGCGGCAGCGGCATGCTCGACTGCCGCGACAACACCACCGGCACCGGCACCGGTGGCACGGCCAACACCTGGGTTCGCAACATTGGCCCGAGCGCGGCCCCTCCCAGCATCTGCCTCTGATCGAACTGCTGAGCCCGGATCCACCGGCTCGATGCCTGTGGATAGTTCCTCCGGAAACGAAGAAGTTCCTTGTGGCTTGCGATGAGGGGGGATTCTCTAGGACCCCATCAGGCATGATCAGCAAGGCGCTTCCGAGATGAAGTCTTCCCATGCCGCAGCGGCGGTCCCATCCGCGTTCGACAACCCGAACCTGATCGCGTACGGCGGGCTGGAGCCGCTGGTGCGGCTGGCCGAGCGGTGCTGTGTGCCCGCGCTGGCCGCGGAGCACATCCGACTGCCGCGCTCGAAGGACGGCACCCCGGCGCCTTCCCTGCGGCGAAAGTGATGTCGCTGGTGGGTTCCGAGCCGGGGTGCTCGGTGAGCCAGGCCGTGAAGGTCTCGGCGGTGCGGTCAGGCAGTACATCCACAACGCGGTCAAACGGTGACACGGCCCGCAGGTGGACCGGACAGCGGCCGTGAGCGCAGTGGCCACCGGTGTGAGGCCCGCACAGGCGGACGCACGCTGGACGGGGCCGCCCCACCCTCGGCCTGAGACGGCCTTGGCCCAGCCCTTGCGCTCGCCCCCGGGACCGGGAGCCGGCGGCCACCACCAGGTCGTTTTCGCCCTTGCGGAGTGCGTGCCCTTCGCGATCGCCCTGCTGGTGCTCCTCATCGAGTTCACGCCCGCGCACGTCGGGTACACCGTCCCGCTACTGGTGGCGACACCCGCTCTGGCGGCGGTGACGATGGGGCCGAAGGGCACGCTCGCGGCGGTGGGGGCGGCCGTCGGTGTCAGCTTGGCCACCGCCACCTACAACCAGGCCTGGGGCAGCCAACAGGTCTACACGAACTTCCTCGCCCTGTTCCTGGTCTCGGCCGCGAGCTTCATGACGAGCAGCGCTGCGCGCACGCGCAGGGAGAACGAGCTCAACCAGGTCCGCCGGATCGCCACGGCCGCCCAGGAGGTCCTCCTACGGCCCGTGCCGGACCAGCTGGGCCCCGTACGGGCGTCCAGCATGTACCTGGCGGCCGAGACGGGCGCGCAGATCGGCGGCGATCTGTACGACGTGATCCAGACCCGGTACGGGGTCCTGATGGTCGTCGGGGATGTCCGGGGCAAGGCATTGCCCGCCGTACGGGCCGCCGCGGTCGTGCTGGGTGCGTTCCGGGAGGTCGTCTACTACGAGGACGACCTGGCGGAGGTCATCAACCAGCGCTCGTGGCCCAGATCCCGGACAGCCCGCACTTCGAGACGATCAACCGGGCCCACCCGCTGCCGCTGCTCCTGAGCAACGGCACGGTCCGGCCCTTGATGCCCACCGTCCCCCTGCCGCCGTTCGGGCTTGAGGAATCCATCAGCGGCCCTCCTGCGTTGACGGACAGCTATCCGTTCGCACCGGGGGACCGGCTGCAGCTGTACACCGACGGCGTCATCGAGGCCCACGACTGGGACGACACCTTCTTCGACCTGCCCGAGGCCATGATGGCCATGCGTGACCACACCCGACAGGCGTTCCTGGAGGGCCTGCGCCAAGCGTTGCTCCGCCACGCCCAGAGCCGCCTCGCGGACGACGTGGCGGTCATCCTCGTCGACCGGTGCGAGGACGAGGGGCACCAGCCGACCGGAGGCCCGACGTAGTGTCCGCGGCAGGTCACGTGAACACGCGCCGGCCATGGAGTGCCTCCCGCTGCCGGGGGACTGTAAAAGGTCGGTGTAACTCCTGATCATGGAAGATGCATCGATGGTCAGCAAGAACGTGACCGTGGACGAGTCTGCCGAGCCGACTGAGCAGGCGCTGTCGAGGTCTGTGGATGACCGGCTGATTGACGAGCCGGTTGGCCATGCCCAGGCCCGAGGGCCCGCAGCCCGCCCTGGCCTGTGAGGTTGGTCCCGTCGGCCTTGGCCCGGTCCGCCAGCTGGCCGATCAACTGGTCATCCAGCATGGTCGGATCCAGCCCCGCCAGCCGGGTGAGCGGGCGTTAGCCCATTTCCTCCAGGGTTTTGCCCTTGGTCTCCTTGATGCAGAACACCACGAACGGGGTGGACAGCAAGGCGAACACGGCGTAGATGACGTAGGTCGCCGACAGGTTCCAGTCGGCGAGGTCCGGGAAGGTGACGGTGATTGCCCAGTTGGCGATCCACTGGGCCGAGGCGGCCACCGACAGGGCGAGTGCGCGGATCGCGTTCGGGAACATCTCGCCGAGCAGCACCCAGACCACCACGCCCCAGGAGAAGGCGAAGCAGAAGACAAAGACGTGCGCGGCCACCAGTGCCACCGTCGCGTACGTGTCGTCCAGGGCGACGTTGTCTCTGGTGCCCTGGCGGAACGAGAACGCCCACGCGGCCGTGCCGAGCGCGAGCGTCATGCCGGCCGAGCCCGCCAGTGCCAGCGGCTTGCGGCCGATACGGTCGACCAGGGCCATCGCGACCACCGTGCCGACCACGTTGACGATCGAGGTGGAGAGGCTGATCAGCAGCGAGTTGCTCTCGTCGATGCCCACCGACGGCCACAGGAAGGACGAGTAGTAGAAGATCACGTTGATGCCGACGAACTGCTGGAACACCGAGGCCCCGATGCCGACCCCGACGATCATTCTCTTAGAAGAAGCCGATCTTCTTTGGTGAATAACTTACTAAAAAGTTCTTCGTCTGCTGGTGGTACGGGAGGCACCCATGCTGACCAGCGGAAACGTCAGTTGATGCGCCCCCTTGGTCTGGGCTGGTCCGGAGCTGGTCCGGATCTTTGCCCGGGCGCTCCTGGCGTGGGGTGGGCCGGGAAGTTCTGGGAATGATTGCTGGGAGGCTTCCGTCGTCCGCCGCGCGGACAACCGCGCGGCGGACCATCGTCTCGTACCAGCCGGAGCCCCACCACTCGCCGATCGACTCGGTGTGGGAGCCGTGCAGGAGAGCAGGCGGAGGGTGGCTTCCGGGCCGAGGTTTGCGTCGACCTGCTGCCAGAGGTCGATCTCCCGGTGGACGGACGTGAGGATCCGCACCCATCCCCGATGCCACGGGCCCGCCGTGGCCGGAACTGCGGGCGCCTAACGTCCTTGCTGCCGACCCAGGTTCACGCGGCCGTCGGTGGGAAAGGGCGGCCACCTGTGGCAGGGCAAGAAGTCGGTCGGCGTGTACGAGCAGCCTGACCCAGTGCTGTGTGACGCCGACTGTCTCGCCACACGTATGGCGCTGAGGTTCCGAACGAACGTCGCGGAGGTTCAAGTACGCGCCGTGTCCGTATTCCTAAGATTCGACGGCAGAAGGGAAACCCGGGCTGTTCCAGGACGGGTACACACCAAGGACAAGAAACGCGTGAAACAAGAGAAGTCCAGCCGGAAGGCCGTCATCGCAGGCACCGGCGCCGGCATGGACATCCCCAACGGGGTGATCGGCAATGGCCGGACCGGGCGCTCCCAGGCCCGTCGGATCAAGGTGATCGTTTGCCGCCGGGCCACCTCGGTGTCCGTCAGCACCAGCAGCGCGCGCGGCCTGCCTGCGGACAGCTCCGCTCCACTGGAGCCCGCTCGCTGGTGATCAGCCGGTTCCACGCCTTCTGCGCGCCGAGCTCGGACTTCTCGGCCCCATTAGTTCGTGCAAGCAATCAGCTCTTTGATCGTCGAGGAGCCTTTTCCTGAAACCCGGTGGGCGGACAGTGCTGCCGTGGGAAGCGGAGACATGATGGGTCAGAGTCCTTATGACTATGTCGTTGTGGGAGCGGGGACAGCGGGGTGCGTGATCGCCTCCCGGCTTTCCGAACGCCCCGGCGTGCGGGTGCTGTTGCTGGAGGCGGGAGCCCGGGACGCGACCGAGGCGATGGCGTCTGCCTGGGGGTTTCTGGGGTTCGACCCGTCGTCGCTCTGGCTGGGCGCCTCGACCGTGCAGGCAGGTACGGGCAGGGCCGCTGACGTCCTGCGCGGTAGGGCGCTCGGCGGATCGTCGAGCATCAACGGCCTCTACCACCTGCGGGGGCACCGCTCCGGTTACGACGAATGGCCCGGACTCGGTGCTCCGGGCTGGGGTTTCGACGATCTGCTTCCCTATTTCCGGCGCAGCGAGAGCACTCGCCGTCGGGATGCCTCCGTGCGGGGTACGGATGGGCCGGTCGTGGTCGCTCCGGTTCCGGAGCCCCATCCCCTGGCCACGGCGGGCGTCGACGCCGCGGTGCAGGCTGGGTTCACACGCGCCGGTGACATCGGCGGCGGGCTGGAGACCGGGTTCGGGTGGAGTGACATGAATCTGCCCGGCGGCGCCCGCCAGAGCGCGGCCGACGCCTACATCCGTCCGTTTCTCGACCGGTCGAACCTGGACGTCGTCACGGACGCGACCGTGCAGCGGCTGCGCATCACCGCGGGCCGTTGCACCGGCGTCGAGTACACCGTGGGTGGCGAGCACGTGTCCGTCGAGAGCGCCGAAGTCGTACTGACCGCGGGTGCCATCGGTTCCGCGCATCTCCTGATGCTGTCGGGGATCGGCCCGGCACGACACCTCGGCGAACACGGCATCGACGTCGTCGCCGACCTGCCGGGAGTGGGATCCCATCTGCAGGACCATCCGATGGCGGCAGTGGTGTACGAGGCCAGCCGGCCCGTACCGTTCGTTCCTGCCAACCCGCCGGCCGAAATGATGGGCCTGCTGTTCAGCGATCCCGCCGCGGCCCGGCCGGACCTTCAGGTCTACATCGTCGCCGCACCGCTGCCTTCGGCATGGGGCCGGCCGCCGGCCAACGGCTACTCCATAGCCTTCTCCGCGATGGCTCCGCACAGCAGCGGCACCGTGCGCCTGGCGGACGCTCATCCCGCCAGTGTTCCCGTCGTCGACCCGGGCTACCTGAGCGACGAACGTGACCTGGAGGCCATGTGCAAGGGCCTGGCAGTGGCACGCCGCATCGGCGAGGCCGACGCGTTCGCCGACTGGCGCAAGCAGGAAGCGGTGCCGGGCTCCGGGACGAACGGCGCGTCCGTGGACGAGTTCATCCGGAAGGCCACCGGCCCCTACTTCCACTTCACCGGCACCTGCCGCATGGGAACCGACGCCGATGCCGTCGTCGACCCTGCAAACCTTCGCGTACAGGGGATCGCCGGACTGCGTGTCGCCGATGCCTCGGTGATGCCGTCCATCCCCTCGGCCAACACCAACGCGACCGTTTACGCCATCGCCGAACGGGCCGCCGAACTGATCGACTGAGCCTTCTTCCGCGCCCACGGCGCTTCCACAACGTGCTTCATCCCCCCGTCGTCCGTCGAACGCGACCCCGACCGGCCTCATCACCCCTCCTCAGACAGGAGCACCACCATGTCCGAAACGCTTCAGACCACTGACGTCGTCACCTCCGACGCCGACCTGCTCGACCGCACCGCGACCGCCGTGCGCGCCGCCGGTGCGGCGCTGCGCGAGCGTTTCGGCGATGTGGTCCGTTACGAGACCCGTGACGAGCTGATGCGTGCGCTCGCCGTCAACGACGACACGGCCCTGGACATCCTGCGCCCCTGCCTCACGAGCCTGCGCCCGGCGGCCGGCTGGGTGGAGGACGAGCTGGACGGCGGGGCGCTGCCGCCCGGCGAGTGGTGGGTCGTGGACCCGGCCGAAGGCAACGTCAACCACCTGCACGCGCTGCCGGAGTGGGCGGTGACCGCGACCCTCGTGCGTGAGAACCAGCCGGTGCTCACCGCGGTCCACCTGCCGCTGACCGGCGAGACCTACACCGCGCTCACCGGCGCCGGCGCCTACCTCGACGGCCGGCCGCTGCGCGTCTCCCCGACCGCGGACCTCGGCCTGAGCATCGTGGCCACCAGCCAGGCCCGGCCGGACGAGGACGAGAGGGTCGTACGGCGCGTCGGCTCCTCGATCACCGCGATGCTCTTCGACGCGCTCGTCGTCCGCACCGCCGTGCCCGCGACCCTGCACCTCACGAACGTGGCCGCCGGCCGCATCGACGCCTTCTGGCAGTTCGCCGGCGCCCGAGCGGACCTGCTGCCCGGCGCGCTGCTCGTCACCGAGGCCGGCGGACAGATCTCCGACGCCGAGGGCCGCCCCTGGACCCCGCAGAGCGAGAGCTTCCTGGCCGCCGCGCCCGGCGTCCACGCCGAAGCCGTCGCCACGCTCTCCCGCTGACCCCGCACACCACAACCCGCACCCAACGCAAGGACCAGAACATCATGACCACGATCGCAGTTCTCGGAAACGGCCGCGTCGGCGGCAACCTGGCGAAAGCCCTCACCCTGGCAGGGCACGAGGTGACCGTCGCGGACCGCGCGCCGGGCGCCGCCGCCGATGCCGCCCGGGCGGCCCGGATCGTCATCAACGCCACCCCGGGCGCCGGCTCCCTGGAACGTCTCGCCGCCCTGCGCGAAGAGCTGCACGGCAAGATCCTCGTGGACGTCTCCAACGCCACCGTCGACGGACCGGACGGACTGCCCGCCGCCCTGATCTACCCCGGTTCAAGCCTCGCCGAGCAACTCCAGGCAGCGCTCCCCGAAACGCACGTCGTCAAGACGCTCAACACCATGCTCTTCCCGGTGATGACCGCCCCGGCCACGCTCACCCAGACGCCAACCGCCTTCCTCTCCGGCGAGGAACCGGAGGCCAAGCGGACCGTCCTTGAACTGCTCATCGACCTCGGCTGGCGCAAGGAATGGATCACCGACCTCGGCGGGATCCAGACCGCTCGCGCCACGGAGGCCGCGATACTGTTCGTACCGCACGTCATCCGGTCCATCGGATTCACCCCCTTCGCGATCTCGATCGCCCGCTGACCGTCGAGCCGCGCAACCTGCAGGTGACCGGAGCCGGCACCGGCACGGATGGGTTCCCGGTGGGACACGACCACGACAGGATGATCTTGGCCGACACGGCTTGGCAGGCCGATCGGCATGGCCCGCAGCCGGAAGACGCCCGGATTCGGCTGCGGCTCGGTGAGTGACCTACCCGGGCAACTACGAGGTCGCGCTCACGGTCCGTTCCGTCGACACCGGGGCTGTGCACTACGAACTTGTTGCCTCCGGGGCAGCACCTGCCTGGGCGTGGCCGACGCCATCGGCCCACACGGCGAACTGCGCGCCGGCCACTAACCGTTACCTCCGGCGAAAGGTCCGACCGAGGCGGCGAAGACGTCCCCGGCACGAGCCCATGAGGGAGGACCGAGCGCGAGTGCGACCCCTGACGATCAGGCTGCGACCTGATCGTCAGGGGTCGCGTCGTTCATCTCGCCGAATCAGAAACATCAGCTCTGCCTCCCGGCCGCTGCAATGCGGTCCGTCCATAGGAAGATTGGCACGGTGTCCACATGGGTCATGGCGGCGTCCTGCGGAACACGACCACCACAGGACGGCGTTGAAGCAATGAAGACGAGAGGATCGCAGAGGGATGCACGGTACTGGAGCGGAGGTCGACGGCGCGCGCGGGGTGTTCGCAGTGGACTCGACCGCCCCGGATTCCGCACCGCGGGGACTCGACGTTTTCCGGCGCGGGTGGCAGACGCAGGTCGGCGACGATGTCTTCCAACTGCCGGCCTTCAGCCCGGACACGATCGGTGACTTCCGGGTCAAGGGCAAGGTTGCCAAGGTGCATGGCGCGGCGATCGCCGATCTCCACGCCGCGTCGGCAACCCGGACCGCGGACGTCCCGGGCGGCGATCAGGATCTGGTTGCCATGTATGTCGTGCGGAGCGGCGCATGGACTCTGGGCGGCCCGTCCGGCTACGGCGACCAGACCGTGTCGGCCGGGCAGTTCCTCGTCCGGCACCTCGGGCGCCTGACGGCCTTCGAGACGACGGCGCACCTCACGGCGAAGTTCCTCGTCCTGCCCCCCGGCGAGCTCAAACCCCTGCTCGGGAACCGGGTCGTCACCGGGCCGGCGGACTCGGCCGAGGTGCGCTTGCTGACGGCCCTTGCAGACATGATCCACATGACCGTGGCCGACCTCGGCCCGGCCGGTGTGGCAGCTGCCCAAGGTACCCTGATCGAGCTGACCAAGGCGGTGGTGAAGGGCCGGTTCGACGACGTAGAGCCCCGGTTGGCTCCCGCGCTCACCCAGGCAGCCAAGGACCTCGCGGACCGTCGGCTCGCCGATCCCGAACTTTCTCCGGCGATGCTTGCGCGTGAACTCAACGTCTCCGTCCGCACGCTGCACCGGGCATTCGCCGCGGTGGGAGAGCAGGTGAGCACCTACATCCGCCACCGGCGACTGCATGAGGCCCGGCTCGCCCTTGTCTCGCCGTCAGGGCGCCTGAGCATTTCGGAACTCGCCGCACACTGGCAGTTCGCGGACGGCAGTCACTTCACCCGAGCCTTCAAGAAGCACTATGGTCAGACTCCCACCGAGTGCGCCCGCTCGACCGGACCGGCCTCGCTCTCGCCGAACCGGCACCCGCCGGGCCACGGGTCGGCCGATAGCGCGTGACCAGAGGTACGGCTGCAGTTCAGCGGATGCCGCCGACTCGTGTCCCAAGCAAGGCAGCGGGGCGCTGTGGGCGGCCTGGGCACCGGCCGGAGGCTCGACGACCTGCACCGCACGCGACCCGCCGACAACGAGGGCCGGGATGACTTGCCCGAACCGTCACGGCTTCGCCTGTGACTCCGACGGCTATCGCGTCACGGCTGCCAAGGGCAGCACAGTGCTCCGCACCTCGTCCTGGGACGTCAACGGAGCCCTGCCCACCATCGGCGCCGAGTACGACGGCAGAGGCCTTGAGTATCGCCACCTGGGGCCGCGTCATCAGAGGAAGGGCGCAGTCATGAACCCCGCCCAGCACGGAGCGGCCTTCGCAGCCGAGACCGCCGTATTCCTCGCCACGGTCACGGGAGCCGACCCTCCACCCCGCTGCCGACCTGCCCCGGCTGGACTCTCGGGGACCTCACGCGGCACGTCGGCAGCGAGCACCGGTGGTTCAGTGAGCTGCTTCGCCGGCGCATCCAGCAGCCGCCGACCAGGTTCGCCCACTCGGCCTTGAGCGATTTCCAACTTCTTGGTCCGTGACTGGTCCGGGGGAAAGGTTCCGAAGTGGTCCGGTCACGTATGGCTGCCGTTTGATTACCTTCTGCGCTTGGAGTCAATGTTGCCTGGAGAGGCAATGCCCGCTCCAGGCAACGGATTTCTGTTCTCTAGAAGAACCCAAGCTTCTTGGGTGAGTAACTGACTAAAACGTTCTTGGTCTGCTGGTAGTGCTCCAGCATCATCTTGTGAGTCTCGCGGCCGATGCCAGACTGCTTGTAGCCGCCGAAGGCGGCGTGCGCCGGGTACGCGTGGTAGCAGTTCGTCCAGACGCGGCCCGCCTGGATCGCACGGCCCGCGCGGTACGCGGTGTTGATGTCACGGGTCCACACGCCGGCGCCCAGGCCGTACGCCGTGTCGTTCGCGATCCGCACCGCGTCGTCGAAGTCCTGGAACGAGGTCACCGACACCACCGGCCCGAAGATCTCCTCCTGGAAGATCCGCATGCGGTTGTCGCCCTCGAAGATGGTCGGCTGGACGTAGAAGCCGCCGGCCAGATCGCCGTCGAGTTCCTGGCGCAGACCGCCGGTGAGGATCTTCGCGCCCTCCTTCTGGCCGATCTCCAGGTACGACAGGACCTTCTTCAGCTGCTCCTCCGAGGCCTGCGCGCCGATCATCGTGTCCGTGTCCAGCGGGTGGCCCGGCACGATCAGCTCTGTGCGTGCGACCGCCGCGTCGAGGAAGTCCCCGTACCGTCCCCGCTCGATCAGGGCGCGCGACGGGCTGGTGCACACCTCGCCCTGGTTGAGGGCGAACATGGTGAACCCCTCCAGGGCCTTGTCGCGCAGGTCGTCGTCGGTCGACCAGATGTCGTCGAAGAACAGGTTCGGGCTCTTGCCGCCGAGTTCCAGGGTGACCGGCTTCAGATGCTCGGCCGCGTACTGCATGATCAGCCGCCCGGTGGCGGTCTCCCCGGTGAAGGCGATCTTCGCCACGCGCGGGCTGGAGGCCAGCGGCTTCCCGGCCTCCTCACCGAAGCCGTTGACGATGTTCACCACGCCCGGCGGCAGCAGGTCCGCCACCAGGCTCAGCCAGTAGTGCACGGACGCGGGGGTCTGCTCGGCCGGCTTGAGTACCACCGTGTTGCCCGCGGCCAGCGCCGGAGCCAGCTTCCACACCGCCATCAGGATCGGGAAGTTCCACGGGATGATCTGGCCGACCACGCCCAGCGGTTCGTGGAAGTGGTACGCCACCGTGTCGTCGTCGAGCTGGCTCAGGGCGCCCTCCTGCGCGCGCAGGGCTCCCGCGAAATAGCGGAACTGGTCGATGGCCAGCGGCATGTCGGCCGCCAGGGTCTCCCGCACCGGCTTGCCGTTCTCCCAGGTCTCCGCGACCGCGAGCGCCTCCAGGTTCTGCTCCATCCGGTCCGCGATGCGCAGCAGGATCGTGGACCGTTCCGTCACGGAGGTCCGCCCCCAGGCGGGCGCGGCCGCGTGCGCCGCGTCCAGCGCCCGCTCCACGTCCTCCGCGGTACCGCGCGCGACCTCGGTGAAAGTCTGTCCATTGACGGGGGAGGGGTTCGCGAAGTACTGGCCGCGGGCGGGTTCGACGTACTCGCCGCCGATGAAGTGGCCGTAGCGGGACGCGTACGACATGAGCGCGCCCTCGGTGCCGGGCGCAGCGTAACGGGCCATGGTGTCCTCCCTTGCCGGGCGCCGGCCACCGTCGGACGGCGCTCGCCGGGAGGCTAGGAGCGGGCAGGTTGCGGATACGTTGCACGCCCCCGGCCGCCGGGCCGAGCGGGCTTGCGTACGTCGGGCCCGCGCGCGCCGAGCTCCCGGTCCAGGGCGTGTACGCGGGCCAGCGCGGCCGGCCGGCCCTCGGGCGGCAGCGCAGCCGCCAGCGCACGCCACGCCTCCCGGTCGTCCGCGCCCCACGGGCTGCACACCCAGTCGGTCAGCAGGCCGGTGTCCGCCCGGGCTATCACGGCGGCCCGTGCCTGGTCCTCGATCCGACGGCGCAGCCGGACGATTCCCGGCGCGGCGGAGGCGGGCAGGAGGGGGCCCGGGTAGTGGTGGAGGGCGGCGGACACCGCCCCGGCGGCCAGGTGCCGGGTCAGCGCGGTGAAGTCGGCGTCGAGCGGACCGGCCGTGCGGTAGGGCCGCGAGAGCGGGGCGACGGGCCCCAGCAGCGCGCGCAGCCGCGAGATCTCGGCGCGTAATGTCACCGGTGACACCGACTCGTCCTCGTACAGCGCGATCGCGAGCTCCTCGCCCGACAGCCCTTCCGGGTGCTGAGCGAGCAGCGCCATGATCTCGCTGTGCCGCCGCCCCAGCCGCACCCTGCGTCCCCCTGTCACCAGCAGCGCCTCGTCCCGACCGAGCGCGGCGAGGACGTCCCGGGTGGCCGGCGGGCCGGGGTCGGCGAGGGCCAGCTGGGCCTCCGCCGCCCGCGCCACCGCTTGCACGAAGGCGAGGGAGTGCGGGTGGGCGAGGCCGTCGCCGCCGGTGATGTCCACCGCGCCCAGCACCCTGCCCGTCCGGGGATCGCGGACCGGGGCCGCCGCGCAGGTCCACGGATGGACCCGGCGGCTGAAATGCTCCGCTCCGAAGACCTGCACGGGCTCACCGACCGCGACCGCCGTACCGGGAGCGTTTGTTCCCATCGCGGTCTCCGCCCAGAGCGCGCCCGGGACGAAGCCGAGCCGCTCCGCCCGCCGCAGCGTGCCCGGCTCGCCCTCCACCCACAGCAGACTGCCCCGCGCGTCGCACACCGCCAGCAGATGCGCCCCGTGCGCGGCGAAGGCCCCCACGAGGTCCCGGAACAGCGGCATCACCCCGGCCAGGGGGTGCTCCTCCCGGTACGGCCGCAGCTCCGCCTCCGCCAGCTCCACCCGGGGGGCGCACTCCGGGCTGACCCGGGCCCGGGCGCACCGCCGCCAGGACTTCGCGATGACCGCCCGGACCGGTGCCTCGACCCGACCCTCCAGGGTGAACGCGGCATGGGCCCGCCGTAGTTCCCGCGTCCGCTCGGCGGGATCGGCGCCGCCCGGCAGCGCCACCGAAGGATCGTCCATGTCACCCTCCCGTGGTGCCGCGGTACCCGGAGCGCCCCCATCGTCGTCCCGGCACCGGCCCCCGACAAGCGGTACGTCGGCCACTGCGCAGGCCGGTCCGCGCCGAAACGCCGCGGGCGTGGCCGGGGCCTGCGGGTCCGCTCCCGGCCCCCGCCCCGGCCGGAGATCACGGAGCGCACGAGCTCCGCACACTTGGCCACCGGGGGTCGTGGGGCGGCCGAGGCGTTGCCGCGACGCGTGCGTTACCGCACCCGGGAACGCGCGGTCGCGGTGGTGCGTTGAGGGGGTAGTGGCCTACGGCAGGAGGAGGTGTCCGCAGATGTCCACGAGCGGAAAGGTCGCGGTTGCCGGTGTAGTGGCAGCCATCGTGTTGTTCTGGACGGTCGGGTTCTGGGCGGGGCTGCTGGTGCTGATCGGCGTGCCCGCGGCCGCCTACCTCCTGCTGGACTCCTCTCAGCGGCGTCGACTGCGGGGTATATCCAGGAAACAGATCGGCCGCTGACGGCGGCAGGGCCGACCGGGCGCTGCCTTCGGTGCGGAGCCCGGCCGGCCCGCGTGAAGGGCGGGTGACGCGGGCCGGTCCTGCCCGGGCGGCGCGGTCAGGCGACGCCGGCGATTCCCGAGCGTGCCGCCGTGTCGGTGTCGTGGGACGCGTACCGGTCGGGAAGAGACCGCTCGCCAGGTCCGGGGCGTGGCTCGGCGCGAGGGCGGATTCCGGCGGCGTGTGCCGACGCGGCGCGCTCAGTAGTAGTCGCGCATCAGCGCAGTTGCCCACTCGGGCTGCCGCAACTCGCCGCGCGGACCGAACTCGGCCATGTACGGCTTCAGATCGAGCACAGGCGTGCCGTCCACCGCGTCGAGGCCCTCCACGTGCACGTCCAGGCCGTCCACCTTCACCACCCGGCACCGCGAGACACCCAGCCGGTTCGGCCGGTTCTTGCCGCGCTGGGCGAAGATGCCGACCAGCGGCCAGTCCGGGTTGCCCCGCGGGCGCCGCGCACCCGTCTCGACCTTCTCCACCGGCACACGGTCGAAGTGGTAGACGACCTCGACGTGCGAGAAGTCCTCCAGCCCGTACAGCGCCTCCGGGCCGAACCGGGTGCCGTCCAGGCGGATCACCGCCGCCTCACGCCCCCAGTCGTCGTCGACCACCTCCGCGCGGCCGCCCACCACCACGCCCACCGGCTCGCACTCCACCGTCACAGCTCTCCTCGGAATCTTCGGTCGCGGTCAGGCCGGGCGTACCGCGACGCGGTCCAGAGCCGCCAGCAGTTCCGGCAGATCATGCTCCCCCTCCCGGGGGACAGACAGCACTTCGCTCGGCTCATCGTCGAGCAGGACGAAGGCGGCGTCGCCGGTACGCGCCACCAGTGACCAGCCCGGCCCGTCCACCCGCAGGGTTCGGACCCCCTCACCCGCGAAGGAGGACCGCACCCGCCCGGGCACCGGCGGGGTGAGCGTGTACCCCCGGGCCTCCTCCAGCGCCCGGGCCAGCCCGGGATGCGCGGCGGCCGCCGCGCCGCCGTCCGTCGCCACGCGCTCACGCCAGTCGGCCCACTGCCGCGCGACCTGGTCCGCGGCCATCCGCCGCTGCACCGGACCCCACACATCGGCCGACGGCGGCGCCAGAGGCACCCGCCCCGTGCCGTCCGCTCCCTGCTCCGGATCGTGCGGCTCCGGGATCCCCGACGCGGCCACCGACAACTCCAGCGGCCAGCCGGCCAGCGAGACCACGATCGACCGCTCGTCGGGCGACAGGTCGTACTCCATCCCGCAGTCCCAGGAGGCGATGGCCGTGGCCACGAGCGAGACGTCGTCCACGACGACCGTCCAGCGCGCGCCCTCCTCGTCCTGGCCGAGCACCAGCCCGTACCCGTCCCCGGCCGGCTCCACGCCCAGCAGGGAGCAGGCCTCGGGGAAGTCGTCGCCCAGGATGCTCGGGAACTGCGCGGGAGTCAGCAGCACGGCGGTCAGCACGTACAGCGAGCCGCCACCCTCGTCGTCGGACACCTGGCCTCCTGGTAGCTCTCTCGTCGGCGCACCTTAACCAGCGGGTAACCCGCACGTCGAGAGCCTGCGGCCGACGATTTCCATGGCCGCTGCCTGCACGTAGAGTTGGGGACCCGCCACAGAAAGGGACACCCGGTGCAGCGATACGACCGGCTGAGGGAGATCCTCCGTCTCGACCCCGACAAGGATTTCCTCGCCATCTACCGGCTCACCGCCACCTACGAGTTCCCGTGGGACTTCACCCGCGCCCTGGAACTCGCCCTCTTCCGGACCTACGCCGTCCCCTCCATCGGCGGCCTGCTGGCCGAGACCGCCGAGTTCACGGACCGTACCCAGAAGCGCTACGACGACACCGCGCTGCTCCTGGACGCGGTCGTGGAGCACGGCTTCGACAGCGACACCGCGCGCACCGCGATCCGCCGCGTCAACCAGATGCACCGCAGCTACGACATCACCAACGAGGACATGCGCTACGTCCTGTGCACCTTCGTGGTGATTCCGTCGCGCTGGCTGGACGCCTACGGCTGGCGTCCGCTGACCGACCACGAGCGCCGTGCCTGCGCCAACTACTACGCCACCCTCGGCCGTCACCTGGGCATCAAGGACATCCCGGGCTCCTTCGAGGAGTTCGAGACCACCCTGAACGCATATGAAGTGGCCCATTTCGGCTGGGACGAAGGTGCCCGGAAGGTCGCCGACGCCACCCTCGACCTGATGGCCTCCTGGTACCCGGCGCCGCTCGCCCCCGCCGTCCGCGGCGCGAGCCTCGCCCTCCTCGACGAACCGCTGCTGAGCGCCTTCCGCTACGAGCGCCCGCGCCCCCCGGTCCAGCGGCTGGTCCAGGGCGCCCTGCGGCTGCGCGGGCGCGCGGTACGGCTGCTGCCCCCGCGCAGAGCCCCGCACTACGCCCGCCAGAACCCGGAGATCAAGAACTACCAGGGAGGCTACGACGTGGGCGAGCTCGGCACCTTCCCTGTGCCCGGTGCAGGCGGCTGCCCCGTCCCCCATCCCCGCCGGCCGGCCGGAGCCGAGGCCCAGCCTCCGGCGTGATCCCGATGGCCTCCGCGCATTCCGGGCGCGGGGCCGACGTACATGCGTGTCATGTTTCGACGTGTCACAGGTGACGTACGGCCAGCGCCAGGAAGCGGGCGTCCTCGTCAGAGTACGAGGTCATTTCCCAGCCCGAACGGGCCAGCAACGGACCGAGGTTGGACTGGGCCCGCAGGTCCTGCGGGGTCAGCTCGCGGCCGTGGCGGGCGGCGAGGGCGGCTCGCCCGATCGGGTGAAAAAGCGCGAGACGGCCGCCGGGACGGACCACCCGCGCCAGTTCGCGCAGGTTCGCCTCCGGGTCGGGCAGGTGGGCGATGAGGCCGGCCGCGAACACCGCGTCCAGCGCCCCGTCACGCAGCGGCAGCCGGGCCACGTCCGCGAGCAGCAGGGCGCCCTCCGCGGCCCGCCCGGCCCGCTGCGCCGCGGCCAGCATCCCGGGGGTGAGGTCCGCGCCGAGGACGATGCCGGTGGGCCCGACCGCGGCGCGCAGCGGGGCCAGGGCCCGCCCGGTGCCGCAGCCCGCGTCGAGCACGCGGTCGCCGGGCCGCAGGCCGAACTCGGCCACGGCGGTCGCGAAGGCGGGCGCGTCCCCGGGGAACTTCCGGTCCCAGTCGGCGGCGCGCGCTCCGAAGAACTCCTGCACGTGTGTGTGGTCTTCGCTCATGCGCCCATGATCCCGCACCGCCGCACCCCGTTCAGGCCTGCGGACCGTGTGCAAGGTGGCACGTGGCGTGATCGAAGATGAACGTAGCTCTGTCATATTCCAGCAGTTCCAGCGTCTTTCGAAATGCTCCCCTTGTTCGCGCCCTCACCCGGACTAGCGTCCGGTGGCCATGGGACACCTGGGACATCTGGACCACGCCGCCTACGGCTGGCTGACACCCGCGCTGTCGTACCTGATGGCATCGATCGGCGCAGCCCTCGGGCTGCGCTGTACCGTCCGCGCGCTCGCCGCGACCGGACCCTCCCGGCGCAACTGGCTCCTCACCGCCGCCTCCGCGATCGGCACCGGCATCTGGACGATGCACTTCGTGGCGATGCTCGGCTTCGACGTCACCGGCACGGAGATCCACTACAACGTGCCGCTCACCATCCTCAGTCTGCTCGTCGCCATGCTGGTCGTCGGCGCCGGCGTCTTCGCCGTCGGCTACGGCAGGCAGCGCGGCCGGGCGCTCGTCCTGGGCGGCCTCACCACCGGCCTCGGCGTCGCCAGCATGCACTACCTGGGCATGGCGGCCCTGCGCCTGCACGGGGACGTCTCCTACGACCTGCTCACCGTCGGACTCTCCGTCGCCATCGCCGTGGTCGCCGCCACCGCCGCCCTGTGGGCCGCGCTCAACATCAAGTCACCGGTCGCCGTGGCCGTCGCCTCCCTGGTCATGGGCGCCGCCGTGAGCAGCATGCACTACACCGGGATGATGGCCGTCGCCGTCGGCGTCAGCCCCTCGGACACCGACCTGCCCGGCGCCACGGCCATGCAGTTCATCTTCCCGCTCGCCGTCGGGCTGGGCTCCTACCTGTTCATCACCGCCGCGTTCGTCGCCCTCTCCCCGACCGCCGACGAGCGGGCCGCGTCCGCCTCCGCCCGGCACCTGGGGGAGCACGCCGCGGCGGCCCACTGAACACGCCCGTCCCGCCGCCGGACGCGCGTACTCACGTACGCAGACGCAGACGCAGACGCAGACGCACCGCACGACCGTACGACCGCACCTGTCGGTACCGCCCCGGAACGAGGAGCCCATGCGCACACCCCGCAGAAGACCGGACGCAGCGGCGCCGCGGCTGCCCGCGCCTGCGGACGGCCGCGCCACGCCAACAGGCCGCCGGGCCCACGCCGGCCCGCCGGCCGACGAACCCGCGGAGCAGGTGGTCCACCAGCCCGCCCCGGCCGCCCCCACCGCCCCCCACGTCCGAGGCCCCCGGCTGCGGCTGCGCCCCGCCACCGTCCGCGCGAAGATCGTCTCGCTGCTGATGGTTCCGGTCGTCTCGCTGCTCGCACTCTGGGCCTTCGCCACCGTCAGCACCGCCCAGGACATCGCCCGGCTCAGCCGCGTCCAGCAGGCCGACACCGAGATACGCACCCCCGTCACCGCCGCCGTCACCGAGCTCCAGGCCGAGCGGCGCGCCGCCGTCCGTCTCCTCGCCGACCCCGCCGCCGACCCGGCCGCCCTGGACCAGCAGGCCCGCCGCACCGACACCGCCGTCGCGCGGCTCCGCCTCGGGGACCGCAACACCGTCGCCGACTCCGGCGACTACGGCTCCGATATCGTTGTCCGCCTGGGCGCCTTCGTCGCCGACGCCGAGGCGCTCGGGTCGGCCCGCAAGGACGTCACCGGCCGCCGGGCCACACCCGAGGCCGCGTACGAGATCTACACCCGCGTGGTCGATTCGGCCCTCGCCGTGGGCGGCGCCCTGACCGGCGGGGAAGACGCCGAACTCGGCCCGGAATCCCGCGTCCTGCTCGAATTCGCCCGGGCCGGGGAACTCCTCTCCCGGGAGGACGCACTGCTCGCCGTACCGGGCCAGCGCACCGCTGAATCGCTTCGTCAGCTGACCGGAGCCATCGAGACCCGGCGCGCCCTCACCACCGCCTCGGCCGACGACCTCCCCACCGCCCAGCAGGACGCCTGGCAGTCCGTCGCCAAGAGCTCCGCCTACGCCGACCTCACCGCCGCCGAGGACCGGGCGCTGGCCGCCGGCACGGCCAAGGAGGCCCGCGGGGTGCCCGCCGGATGGGAGGCGGCCTACACCTCCATCAGCGCCTCGATGCGCGAGATCGAGGGAGCCGCACACGCCGCGGCCGCCGACCGGGCCGACCCGGTCGCCGAAGGGGCGCTCAGCCCGGCCGGCGGCGCCGTGCTGCTGGGCCTGGCCGCGGTCGCGGCCTCGCTGGTCATCTCCGTGCGCATCGGCCGCGTCCTGGTCGTGGAGCTGGTCTCGCTGCGCAACACCGCCCTGGAGATCGCCCGCCGCAAGCTCCCGCACGCGATGGAGCGGCTCCGCGCGGGCCAAGAGATCGACGTCGCAGCCGAGACCCCGTCCGGGCCGCCGGCCGACGACGAGATCACCCAGGTCGGCGAGGCACTCGCCACCGTCCACCGGGCCGCTCTCACCGCCGCCGTCGAGCGGGCGGAACTGGCCAGCGGGGTCTCCGGTGTGTTCGTCAACCTCGCCCGCCGCAGCCAGGTCCTCGTGCACAAGCAGCTGACGCTCCTCGACTCGATGGAGCGCCGCGCGGACGACCCGAACGAGCTGGGCGACCTCTTCCGCCTCGACCACCTGACCACCCGGATGCGCCGGCACGCCGAGAGTCTGATCATCCTCTCGGGCGCGGCCCCGGGCCGGGCCTGGCGGATGCCGGTCCCCCTCACGAACGTCGTACGGGCGGCCGTATCCGAGATCGAGGACTACCCGCGGGTGGAGGTCCGCCAGCTCGCGGAGGCCGCCGTGGTCGGGGGAGCCGTCGCCGACCTCACCCATCTGCTGGCCGAACTCATCGAGAACGCCGCCCAGTTCTCCCCGCCCCACACCAAGGTCCGGGTCAGCGGCGAGCCGGTCGGCGCCGGCTACGTACTGGAGGTCGAGGACCGGGGACTCGGCATGGGCCGCGAGACCCTGAGCGACGCCAACCGGCGCATCGAGCAGTCCGAGGCGCTCGACCTCTTCGACAGCGACCGGCTCGGGCTGTTCGTGGTCAGCCGCCTCTCGGCCCGCCACGGCGTGAAGGTGCACCTGCGCACGTCACCCTACGGAGGCACCACCGCCGTGGTGCTGCTGCCGAACTCCATGCTCCAGAGCGCGATCACGGCCGGAGCCGCCGAGCCATCGGTCCCGGCAGCGGCCTCGGTTGCGGCAGCGGACGGGGCCCCGGAGCGGGCGGCGGCGCAGGGAGCGCAGCGGGCCGCGGGGGTGGAGCAGCCACCCGCCATGACCGTCGTACGGGAGGACCCCCGCGGTCTCCCGGAACGGGACCCGGACCGCACCCCGGCAGCCGGGGAGCCGCGTCCCGCACCGGTGGCGGCGCTGCGGCCGCGCGTTCCCGGCGGCGCGCTGACCCGTACACAGGTGTCGCCGCCCCCGGCGGCCCCCGCCGCCTCGGTGACGGAACTGCCGCGCCGGGTACGTCAGGCCAGCCTCGTCCCGCAGCTGCGCGAGACCCCCGCCCCCAAGCCGCCGGCCGACGCAGGCCTCCCCGAGGACCCGCCGGGCCGCAGCCCGGAGCAGGCCCGGGACCGGATGGCGGCCTACCGGGCCGGTTGGGTCCGCGGCGCCCAGGAGAACTCCCCTCACGCAGGCAGCGAAGGAGAACTGTGATGATCGAACACCAGAGGATCGACCGGGGCGGCGTCCGAAGGTCCGGCGAACTGGACTGGCTGCTGGACGACCTGGTGGTCCGGGTCCGGGAGGTCCGGCACACCGTGGTCCTCTCCAACGACGGGCTGCCGGTCGGTGCTTCGAGTGCGCTGAGCCGGGAGGACGCGGAGCACCTGGCTGCCGTGGCTTCCGGCTTCCACAGCCTGGCCAAGGGCGCGGGCCGGCACTTCCACGCCGGGGGCGTGCGCCAGACGATGGTCGAGATGGACGAGGGCTTCCTCTTCGTCGCGGCCGCCGGGGACGGCTCCTGTCTGGCCGTGCTGAGCGGTGCCGGCGCGGACATCGGGCTGATCGCCTACGAGATGGCCCGGCTGGTGAAGCGGGTCGGCGAACACCTCTACACCCCGCCCCGGTTCGCGGCGCGGCCGCCGGCCGCCGGCTGAGGGCGGCGGTCCGGCACATGAACGGCCAGTGGTACGACGCCGACGCGGGCCCGCTCGTCCGTCCGTACGCCATGACCGGCGGGCGGACGAAACCCGGACCCCACGGGGTCCGCTTCGACCTGATCGCGCTGGTCGTCGTGGATCCGCAGGGTACCGACGAGGCGGCGGAGTCGCTGCTCGGCCCCGAACACCGGGCACTGCTCGGACTCTGCCGGTCCGAGACGCAGTCGGTGGCGGAGCTCGCCGCCGACGCGGACCTGCCCGTGGGGGTGGTGCGGGTGCTCCTCGGCGACCTGCTGGAGGGCGGGCACGTCAAGGTCAGCAGGCCGGTACCGCCCGCACAGCTGCCGGACGAGCGGATTCTGCGGGAAGTCATCGAGGGATTGCGAGCACTGTGATGGGACAACACGACAACGGAACCGCCCCGGCCGCGGACCCCGGCGAGGACACCGAACTGGCCGCGCTCTCGCTGAAGATCCTGGTGGCGGGCGGCTTCGGGGTCGGCAAGACCACGCTGGTGGGCGCGGTGAGCGAGATCAGGCCGCTGCGGACGGAGGAAACCCTGAGCGAGGCGGGCGAACTGGTCGACGACACCGGTGGGGTGGACCACAAGACCACCACGACCGTGGCCATGGACTTCGGCCGGATCACCATCCGGTCCGGGCTCTCCCTGTACCTCTTCGGCACGCCGGGTCAGGACCGGTTCTGGTTCCTGTGGGACGAACTGTCGCAGGGGGCGCTGGGCGCGGTGGTGCTCGCGGACACGCGTCGGCTGGAGGACTGCTTCCCGGCGGTGGACTATTTCGAGCACCGGCGCATCCCGTTCGTGGTCGCCGTGAACTGCTTCACGGACGCGCTGCGGTACGGGGCGCACGACGTGTCGCGCGCGCTGGACCTGGATCAGGGGACGCCGGTGGTGCTGTGTGACGCGCGGGACAAGGACTCGGGGAAGGAAGTGCTGATCAGGCTGGTCGAGTACGCCGGGCGGGTGCATACCGCCCGGCTGCTGGACTCGGTGGAGCCGCAGGCCGATTCGGTGTGAACCGGACCGGCCCGCGGAGGTGGGGCGCCGGTGGGCGGCCCCTGTCAGTCCGCCACCCCGCCGACGGTGATCACCTTGTTGATGGGGACCCTGACGAGGAGTTCGGTCGCGACGGCGTTACGGCGGCCGAAGGCCTCCGCGCGCTCCTCGCCCATGTAGCGGGCGGCGATCGTGGTCGCCCAGGCGAGCATTTCGTCCTCGTTCCCGGCGTACTCGCTGATCTGGGCGCGGCCCTGGAGGACGACGTAGGAGAACGGCGGGCGGTCGTCGTCCACGCACAGCGCGACCCGGCCGTCACGGGCCAGGTTCCGTCCCTTCACCGTGTCCTTGCCGGTGCTGAACACGAAGGAGTCGCCGTCGAGCACGAACCAGATGGGAGCGATATGGGGACTGCCGTCCTCACGGACGGTGGAGAGCTTCCCGGTGCGACTGGAGTGGGAGACGAAAGCCCGCCATTCCCCTTGAGTCATCTTCTTCGCCATGGGGACATCCTCCTTGCCGGAAAGGGGCTGGTGGGGAAGGCTTGCGGCACGACTACGCGGGGTGGGGCGCGGCCATGCCGGCCGCGTCGACGGGGAGGGGTTCGCAATGGCACTGGACAAGCAGCTCGACTGGCTGCTGGACGACCTGACGCGCAGGGTCCAGCAGGTGCGGCATGCGGTGGTGCTGTCCAACGACGGCCTGGTGACGGGCGCGAGTGCGGGGCTGGCGCGGGAGGACGCGGAGCACCTGGCGGCCGTCGCCGCCGGGCTGCAGAGCCTGGCGAAGGGGTCGGGGCGGCACTTCAGGGCCGGGGAGGTCCGGCAGACGATGGTCGAGTACGACGAAGGGGTCCTCTTCGTCATGGCGGCGGGCGCGGGCAGTTGCCTGTGCGTGCTGAGCGCCTCCGAGGCGGACATCGGGCAGGTCGCGTACGAGATGACGTTGCTGGTCAACCGGGTGGGTGAGCACCTGGGCGTCGCGGAGCGGCGCATCACGGGCGGCTGAGTTATCCACAGGCCTCGCAGGGTTTCGTCGCAGTGAGTTACGGTCTTCACGCAGAGTAATCAATGCTCGTGGGGGAGGCCGTGATGATGCAGATGGGGACGACCGTGGTGCGGGACGCCGTGACCGCCGAGGTGCAGGCGGAGGCGACTTGTGACGGTCGTGAGGGTGAGTGCCTGGGTGGGCGTCAGGTCGCGGGGCCGGACGGGAACCGGGACGGGGGCGAGGATGCCCGTGTGGACGCGCCTGCCGAGACCTTGGTGGGCGGCGTGCGGGCCGCTGGGGAACTGGGGCTGAGCCGGGGCGAGTTCGCCAGGGCCGTTCAGCTGGGGGTCGTGCGGGCGGCCGGGCCGCCCGCGCCCGGCGGGGCCGCGCGCTACACGCTGGCCGAGCTGGACCGGGTCCGGTCGGCCGAGGGTCGGCCGGGCACGGAGTGGCCGGACGCGCTGCGCGAACGGGTGGCCACCGTGGCCGGGGCGGAGGCGGCTGCGGGCGTGCTGGGAGTCGGCCCGAGCCGGTTCACGCGGCTCGCGCGCTGCGGGCACGTCGCGCCGGTCGGCTACCGCGTCAACCGCTACCGGGCGGTGGTGTGGCTCTACCTGGCCGCGGAGCTACGGGAGTTCGCGGCGCGGGAGCCGGCGATGCTGCGCGGGACGGCACCTGAGGCGGACCGGGAGCTGATGGCGGCCAAGGCGGACTTGCGTCCGCGGAAGTGGCGGGGGCGGCATGTCGGGCTGCTGCTGAGACGGACCGCCGACCCCTGGGAGCGCGCCGCCGTACTGGCGTCCGTACTCCCGGAGGAAGAGCTGCGGCAGGCCGTGCCCGACCCGGCGGAGCGGGTCGTACTGGCCGCCCTCGCCCCGCCCCCGCCGTACGGGCATCCGCAGGTCCCGGCGGCCGCGGCCGCGGCCCTGCGGTTGCTGAAGGCCGAGCCGCCGGAGGAGATCCACTGGTACCGCACCAGCCTGGACTTCGCGCTGACCGGGGCCCGCGGTCAGTCGAAGTCGACGGGGGACAGGGGGCCGACGTAGACCCAGGCCCCGTCTTCGCGCGAGAAGGCGCTGTGCTCGTGCAGTGAACCCGTGTGCCCGCCCTCGCGGTAGTGCGCCCGGAACTCCACCGAACCCTCCGTCTCGAACATCCCGCCGCGCTCGGTGGCGAGGATCTCCAGCCGCTCCCAGCGCTGCCCCGGATCCAGGTCGAGCCTGGCCGGCCGGGTGGAGGGGTGCCAGGAGCGCAGCAGGTAGGCGGTGTCACCGACGGCGAAGGCGCTGAACCGGGAGCGCATCAGCTTCTCGGCGGTGGGCGCCTGCTGAGCACCGGAGTGGAAGCGGCCGCAGCACTCCGGGTAGGTGGCGGGGAGCCCGCAGGGGCAGGGGAGGGCCGGGGTGGGCATGGGTGTGCTCGGTTCCTCGTGGAGGGCGGGGACTCAGGGGGGTGTCTGGACTACGGGGCCGGCGGGGCCGACCCGGCGGGCCGGGGCGGCCCGGCGGGGTACGGGCGGAAGAGGCCTTCCTGGACCACGGAGACCAGCAGCCTGCCCTCCAGGTCGTAGATACGGCCCCGGGCGAGGCCCCGGCCGCCGTGCGCGATGGGGGACTCCTGGTCGTACAGGAACCACTCGTCCGCCCGGAACGGGCGGTGGAACCACATGGCGTGATCCAGGCTCGCCATGTCGAACCCGCGCATCCCCCACAGGGGTTCCACGGGGATGCGCACGGCATCGAGGAGGGTCATGTCACTGGCGTAGGTGAGGGCGCAGGTGTGCACGAGCGGGTCGTCGCCCAGCGGGCCGACCGCCCGCATCCACACCGCGCTGCGGGGATCGGCGTCCTTGAGCTCCTCGGGAGTCCAGCGGAGCCGGTTCACGTACCGGATGTCGAAGGGCTGGCGGCGGGCCATCCGCTCCAGCGCCTCGGGCAGGGCGCCCAGGTGTTCGCGGATCTCGTCCGCGACCTTCGGGAGCGTGTCCGGATGAGGAACGTGGTGAGGAGGCAGCTGGTGCTCGATGCCGCCCTCCTCCGGATGATGGAAGGAGGCGGTGAGATTGAAGATCGTCTTGCCCTGCTGGACCGCGGTGACGCGGCGCGTGGTGAAGGACCGCCCGTCGCGCACCCGCTCCACCTGGTACACGATCGGCACCCCGGGGAGGCCGGGGCGCAGGAAGTACGCGTGCAGCGAGTGGACCGGGCGGTCGCTCTCCATGGTGCGGCCGGCGGCAACCAGCGCCTGGCCGGCGACCTGGCCGCCGAAGACGCGCTGGAGGGACTCCTGCGGGCTGGCGCCGCGGAAGATGTTGACCTCGATCTGCTCCAGATCGAGCAGGTCGACCAGTCTCTCGGCGGGGTTCGTCATCAGAGGATCTCCACTGTCGGTGGTGTGGACGGCGGGACGCGGGTGGCGGTCAGAGCGCGCCGAGCTCGCCGACCGAGGTGACCCGGATGACAGCCCGGCCCTCCTCGTCGGAGGCCGCGAGGTCGACCTCGGCGCTGATGCCCCAGCCATGGTCCCCGTTGGGGTCGGCGAAGGTCTGGCGGACGCGCCACAGGCCGTGCGCCGGGTCCTCCTCGATCTGCAGCAGCTTGGGACCGCGTGCGTCGGGACCGGTGCCCAGATCGTCGTACTCGTCCCAGTACCCGTCCATCGCCTCGCCCCAGGCGTCGGCGTCCCAGCCGGACTCGGCGTCCAGTTCGCCCAGCACGTTGACGTGGTCGAGGGCGGCCAGTTCCACCCGGCGGAACATCGCGTTGCGGACCAGTACGCGGAAGGCACGCCCGTTCGCGGTGACCGGCTTGACCTGGTCGGCCTTCTCCTGGGCCTGCTCCGCCGTCTCCACCTCCGGGTTCGCCAGCTGCTCCCACTCGTCGAGCAGGCTGGAGTCCACCTGGCGGACCAGCTCGCCGAGCCAGGCGATCAGGTCCTGGAGGTCCTCGGACTTGAGGTCGTCGGGGATGGTGTGGTCCAGCGCCTTGAACGCGCTGGCCAGGTAGCGCAGCACGATGCCCTCGGTGCGGGCCAGTTCGTAGAAGGAGGTGAACTCGGTGAAGGTCATCGCGCGTTCGTACATGTCGCGGATGATCGACTTCGGGGAGACGGGGTGGTCGCGGACCCAAGGGTGGCTCTTGGCGTACACGTCGTAGGCGTGGAAGAGCAGCTCTTCGAGCGGCTTGGGATAGGTGACGTCCTGGAGCCTCTCCATCCGCTCCTCGTACTCGATCCCGTCGGCCTTCATCTGGCCGACCGCGATGCCGCGCTCCTTGTTCTGCTGGGCGGCCAGGATCTGGCGCGGGTCGTCCAGCGTGGACTCCACGACGGACACCATGTCCAGCGCGTAGGAAGGGGACTCCGGGTCCAGCAGGTCGAAGGAGGCGAGCGCGAAGGTGGAGAGCGGCTGATTGAGCGCGAAGTCCTGCTGGAGGTCGACGGTGAGCCGGATGGTGCGGCCCTCCGCGTCCGGGGTGTCGAGCTTCTCGACGACACCGCCGTCCAGCAGCGAGCGGTAGATCGCGATGGCCCGGCGGATGTGCCGCAGCTGGGCCTTGCGCGGCTCGTGGTTGTCCTCCAGGAGGTGGCGCATCGCCTGGAAGGCGTCGCCCGGCCGGGCGATGACCGACAGCAGCATGATGTTGGTGACCTTGAAGCGCGAGGTCAGCGCCTCCGGATCGGCGGCGATGAGCTTCTCGAAGGTGGTGTCCGACCACGCGACGAAACCCTCGGGAGCCTTCTTGCGAACCACCTTGCGGCGCTTCTTCGGGTCGTCGCCCGCCTTGGCGAGGGCCTTCTCGTTCTCGATGACGTGCTCGGGTGCCTGGGCGACCACGTAGCCCGCCGTGTCGAAGCCGGCCCGGCCCGCGCGGCCGGCGATCTGGTGGAACTCGCGAGCGCGCAGGGTGCGGACCCGGTTGCCGTCGTACTTGGTGAGCGCGGTGAACAGCACCGTGCGGATCGGGACGTTGACGCCGACGCCGAGGGTGTCGGTACCGCAGATGACCTTCAGCAGACCGGCCTGGGCCAGCTTCTCGACCAGGCGCCGGTACTTGGGCAGCATGCCGGCGTGGTGCACGCCGATGCCGTGCCGGACGTAGCGGGACAGGTTCTGGCCGAACTTGGTGGTGAAGCGGAAGTTGCCGATCAGGTCGGCGATCTTGTCCTTCTCCTCGCGGGTGCACATGTTGATGCTCATGAGCGACTGCGCCCGCTCGACCGCCTGGGCCTGGGTGAAGTGCACGATGTATACGGGGGCCTGCCGGGTCTCCAGCAGCTCGGTGATCGTGTCGGTGATCGGCGTGGTGACGTACTCGTAGGAGAGCGGGACGGGCCGGGTCGCGGACCGGACCACCGAGGTGGGCCGGCCGGTGCGCCGGGTCAGGTCCTCCTCGAACCGCTTCATGTCGCCGAGGGTCGCGGACATCAGGATGAACTGCGCCTGCGGCAGCTCCAGCAGCGGGATCTGCCAGGCCCAACCGCGGTCCGGCTCGGCGTAGAAGTGGAACTCGTCCATCACGACCTGGCCGATGTCGGCGTGCTTGCCGTCGCGCAGGGCGATGGAGGCCAGCACCTCGGCGGTGCAGCAGATCACCGGGGCGTCCGCGTTCACCGAGGCGTCGCCGGTCAGCATGCCGACGTTCTCCGTGCCGAAGAGCTTGCACAGGTCGAAGAACTTCTCCGACACCAGTGCCTTGATCGGGGCGGTGTAGAAGGTGACCTTGTCCTGGGCCAGGGCGGTGAAGTGCGCGCCCGCGGCGACGAGGCTCTTGCCGGAGCCGGTCGGGGTGGAGAGGATCACGTTCGCCCCGGAGACGACCTCGATCAGCGCCTCCTCCTGAGCCGGGTACAGGGTGATGCCCTGGTCCTCCGCCCACGAGGAGAAAGCCTCGAAGAGGGCGTCGGGGTCGGCGTTCGGCGGGAGCTGATCAATGAGGGTCACACCCCCCATCTTGCCTGGCTTCCCCCCGGATCAGGGAACCGGCCGACGGAGGGAAGATCACCGCCGGTACGCTGTGCCGTCGATGCGGCCCGAATGAAACAGTCGACCGGGCCCGACCAGCACACCACCGGGGCGGGGAACGACCATGATGGGTCCGGCGCATTCACTCTCCGGGGCAGCCGCCTGGCTGGGGGTGGGCGCGGCCACCGCGGCCGCCGGGCACCCCATGCCGTGGCCGGTCCTGGTCGTCGGGGCGCTGATCTGCGCCGGAGCAGCCCTCGCCCCCGACCTCGACCACAAGTCGGCGACGATCTCGCGCGCGTTCGGCCCGCTCTCCCGCGGACTGTGCGAGGTGGTCGACAAGATCTCCTACGCCGTCTACAAGGCCACGCGCTCGCCGAAGGACGCCCGCCGCAGCGGGGGCCACCGCACCCTGACGCACACCTGGCTCTGGGCCGTCCTGATAGGCGCAGGTGCCTCCACGCTCGCCGTGACCGCCGACCGCTGGGGCGTGCTCGCGCTGCTCTTCGTCCACCTGGTGCTCGCGGTCGAAGGCCTGCTGTGGCGGGCCGCCCGGATGTCCAGCGACATCCTCGTCTGGCTGCTCGGCGCGACCAGCGCGTGGATCCTGGCCGGTGTGCTCGACCAGCCCGGCAACGGCGCGGGCTGGCTGTTCACCGCGCCGGGGCAGGAGTACCTCTGGCTCGGCCTGCCGATCCTGCTCGGAGCCCTGGTCCACGACATCGGTGACGCCCTGACCGTCTCCGGCTGCCCGGTCCTGTGGCCGCTCCCGATCGCCGGCAAGCGCTGGTACCCGATCGGCCCGCCGAAGATGATGCGCTTCCGGGCCGGCAGCTGGGTGGAGCTCAAGGTCCTCATGCCGGTTTTCCTGCTGCTCGGCGGCTTCGGCGGCGCCTCGGCCCTCGGGTTCATCTAGGACCGGGCCCGGACGCCCGACGAGGCATCCGATTGAGCCCGGCGGGGGCGGTGCCCGCCGCGCTCACCGTCGTCCTGCCTGGGCAGGCGGCCTCGGGGAAGCCGACGGATCGCCGGGCGCCGGTGGGCTGCAAGCCGTTCATCCGGGCGCTGAAGGCGCTCCCGGGATCGGATCCCTACGGCAGGAACGCTGACGACCGCCACCGCCACCGCCACCAGGCCCGAGGCCTTCAGCTACCGGCCCGCGGCACGCGCCGTCACCCTGCTGCCCGGCGGGGGAGACCGCGACCGGGGACACGTCGTCGGCTCCAGCCCCGCGACGACCGCTACTGACCGCAGGCTCGCCCAGGGCGCCTTCACCACCGTCTACACGGTCACCGACGACGACCCGGTCGGCGGGGCCGCGCAGGACGCCTCAGGCGGCACCCACCCGGTCAAGGCCCGACGGTTGACCGAACGCCGAGGGGCGGCCGGACCCCCTGTGGTCCGGCCGCCCCTCGGTCGCCCCGCGCACCGGGGTCACCCGTGCCAGGACCGCCACAGCGCCGCGTACGCGCCGTCGGCGGCGACCAGCTCGTCGTGCGACCCGAGTTCGCTGATCCTGCCGCCCTCGACCACCGCGATCACATCCGCGTCGTGCGCGGTGTGCAGCCGGTGGGCGATCGCGATGACCGTACGGCCGTCCAGCACCCGGGCCAGGGAACGCTCCAGGTGCCGTGCCGCACGCGGGTCCAGCAGTGACGTCGCCTCGTCCAGCACCAGCGTGTGCGGGTCCGCCAGCACCAGCCGGGCCAGCGCGACCTGCTGCGCCTGAGCCGGGGTCAGCGCCGTGCCCCCGGAGCCGACCTCGGTGTCCAGGCCGGCCTCCAGGGCCCGTGCCCAGCCGTCCGCGTCCACCGCACCCAGCGCCGCCCACAGCTCCGTGTCCCCGGCACCCGTCCTGGCCAGGCGCAGGTTGTCCCGCAGCGAGCCCACGAACACGTGGTGCTCCTGGTTGACGAGTGCCACGTGCTCGCGCACCCGCTCCGCCTGCATCCGCGACAGCCGTGCCCCGCCGAGGGTGATCTCGCCGGTCCGCGGCGCGTAGATGCCCGCGAGCAGCCGGCCCAGCGTGGACTTGCCCGCACCCGAGGGGCCGACGAGCGCCATCCGGGTGCCCGGCGGCACGGACATCGACACCTCGTGCAGTACGTCCACGCCCTCCCGGTAGCCGAAGCGCACCTCGTCCGCCCGGACGTCCCGGCCCTCCGGCCCGACCTCCGGATCCCCGGCGTCCGACTCGATCTCCCGGACGCCCACCAGCCGGGCCAGCGAGACCTGGGCGATCTGCAGTTCGTCGTACCAGCGCAGGATCAGGCCGATCGGATCGACCATCATCTGCGCCAGCAGCGCACCCGTGGTCAGCTGCCCCACCGACATCCAGCCCCGCAGCACGCAGTACCCGCCGATCATCAGCACGGAGCCGAGGATCGTCACGTACGTGACGTTGACGACCGGGAAGAGGACCGTCCGCAGGAACAGGGTGTACCGCTCCCACGCCGTCCACTGCTTGATCCGGCGCTCCGACAGTGCGATCCGGTCCTCCCCGAGACGGTGCGCCTCGACCGTGCGGCCCGCGTCCACCGTCTCGGTGAGCGCGGCCGCGACCGCCGCGTAGCCGGCCGCCTCCGAGCGGTACGCCGACGGCGCCCGCCGGAAGTACCAGCGGCAGCCGATCACCAGCACCGGAAGCGCCACCAGCGCGGCCAGCGCGAGCTGCGGCGCCGTCACCGCGAGCGCGCCGTAGAGCAGCCCCGCCCACACCACGCCGATGGCCAGCTGCGGCACGGCCTCGCGCATGGCGTTGGCGAGCCGGTCGATGTCGGTGGTGATCCGCGACAGCAGGTCACCGGTGCCCGCGCGCTCCAGTACACCGGGCGGCAGCCCCACGGACCGCACCAGGAAGTCCTCGCGCAGATCGGCGAGCATCTCCTCGCCGAGCATCGCCCCGCGCAGCCGGACCAGCCGGACGAAGAGCGCCTGGACGGCGAGCGCCACCGCGAACAGCAGCGCCACGCGCTCCAGATGGAGCTCCCGCGCCCCCGCCGCGAGATCGTCCACGACCCGGCCCAGCAGGTACGGGCCGACCATGGAGGCGATCACCGCGACGGCGTTGACGCCCACCAGCACCGCGAAGGCCCGCCGGTGTCGCCGGAACAGGCCGCGCACATAGCCCCGTACGGTCGCCGACGTGCCCACGGGCAGGGTCGCGGCCGACTCGGGGGCCGCCGGATCGTACTCCGGCGGTGCCACGCCGATCATGCGGATTCCTCGATCTCTGTGAGTGCTTCTTCCAGCTCCGTCAGCCCGAGGGGCGTGACCCGCTGCTCCTCTTCCGTCTCGCGCGTGACGACCGCCCGGTAGAGCGGTTCGCCGTGCAGCAGTTCGCGGTGCGTACCGACCGCCGCGACCGTGCCCTCGTGGATGAGGACGACCCGGTCGGCGCGGTCCAGGAGCAGCGGCGAGGACGCCAGGACCACGGTGGTGCGCCCGGCGCGCAGGGACGCGACCCCGTCCGCGATCCGTGCCTCGGTGTGCGAATCGACCGCCGAGGTCGGCTCGTCCAGTACCAGCACCTCGGGGTCGGTCACCAGGGAGCGCGCCAGCGCGAGCCGCTGGCGCTGCCCGCCGGACAGCGACCGGCCGCGCTCGGTGATCCGCGCGTCCATCGGATCGTCGACCCCGTCCGGCGCCGACTGCAGCAGCGCGTCCAGGACGTCCGCGCACTGGGCCGCCGCCAGGGCCGCACCGGACTGGACCGCCCCCGAGGACGGTACGTCGAACAGTTCGCGCAGGGTCCCGGACAGCAGGACCGGATCCTTGTCCTGTACGAGGACCAGCGTGCGCGCGGTGTCCAGCGCGAGCTCGTCCAGCGCGACCCCGCCGAGGAGCGCCGAGGGTCCGGCGGCGGCGTCGGCGTCCGTGTCCATGGGGTGGCCGCCGAGACGCTCCGCGAGCCGGCCCGCCAGGTCCGGGTCGCCGCACACGACGGCGGTGAACCGGCCTGCGGGAGCCAGCAGTCCGGTCTGCGGGTCGTACAGGTCCCCGCCCGGGGACGGAGCCTTCGGCGGCTCGGCGGCCGGCGACCGCTCGGCGGCGTCGGTACGGGTCAGCGACAGCACCCGGGCAGCCCGCTTGGCCGAGGGCCGCGAGAACGAGTACGCCATTGCGATTTCCTCGAAGTGGCGCAGCGGGTACAGCAGCGTGGCCACCGCGCTGAACACCGCGACGAGTTCACCCACCGCGATGCGCCCGTCCGATACGAGCGCGGCGCCGTACCAGACCACCGTGATCAGCAGCGTGCCCGGCAGGAGCACCTGGATCGCCGAGATCAGCGCCCACATCCGGGCACTGCGCACAGCCGCCTTGCGGACCTCCTGCGAAGCCTCGCGGTAGCGGCCGAGGAAGAGTTCCTCGCCGCCGATGCCGCGCAGTACCCGCAGACCCGCGACGGTGTCGGAGGCCAGCTCGGTGGCCTTGCCCGCCTTCTCCCGCTGGATGTCGGCGCGTCGGGTGGCGCGGGGCAGCAACGGCAACGCCGCCAGGGCGACCAGCGGCACGCCGATCGCCACGACCACGCCCAGCTCGGGCGCGTAGAACAGCAGACCGACGCAGACGAGCACGACGGTGAACGCGGCGGCGAGGAAGCGGGAGACCGCCTCGACGAACCAGCCGATCTTCTCCACATCGCCGGTGGAGACCGCGACCACCTCGCCCGCGGCGACCCGGCGGGTCAGGGCGGAGCCCAGCTCGGCGGTCTTGCGCGCCAGCAGCTGCTGCACGCGAGCGGCGGCCGTGATCCAGTTGGTGACGGCCGTCCGGTGCAGCATGGAGTCGCCGAGCGAGATGGCGGCGCCGAGCAGCACGAGCAGCCCGCCGACGAGGAGCAGCCGGGTGGAGTCGCGGTCGACGACCGCGTCGATGCCCGTGCCCACGGCGTACGGCAGTCCGGCGATGCCGCCGAAGTGCACCAGTCCCCAGCACAGGCTCTTGAGCTGTCCGCCGAGCTGACCCCGGCCCAGCCACATCAGGAACCGGGGCCCGGAACGGGCGTCGGGTACCCCGGGGTCCGGATACGGAAGATCGCTGATCTGCATGACGCCCCATGACTGGTCGAGTGGTCCAAACCGTGCAAGGTTCGCCTTTCTGACCGGAGCCGGGCAATCGATTTTCCGTCCTCCACGCCTCGCCGCGGGGAGGTTTACGGTCCCGTCGTACGACGTGGCGCGAGGTCAGAAAGGCGACTCAGGGGTGGGTGGCGCGCTCCAGTTCGAGCAGGACCGAGTAATAGCCGCGCCCGGTCGCCCGCTCCATGCCCACCTCGCACATCCGGTTCGCCGACAGGTGCGCGTCGAACGGCCGCGCCGTCACCTCGGCGGCCTCGCGTGCCGTCGCCGAGTCCGTCAGCTCGGGGTGCAGCATGCCCCGGTCACCCGCGAAGGCGCAGCACCCCGCGTCGTCCGGGACCACCACCTCGTCGGCGCACGCCTCGGCGACGGCCCGCAGCTGTCCCTCGTCACCCAAGTGCCGCATCGAACAGGTGGGATGGAGGACCGCCGAGCCGGCCGTTCGACGGATCTCCAGGTGCGGCAGCAGTTCCTCGGCCGCCCAGACCACCGAGTCGACGATGCGCAACTGCGCGTGCAGGGACCGGTTCCCCTCGGTCAGGTAGGGGACGACCTCGTGGGCGATGCCCAGCGTGCAGGAGGAGGCGTCGACGACCAACGGCAACCGTCCGCCGGCGGTCCAGCCCCAGGCCGCCTCGACGATGCGGTTGGCCATCACCCGGTTCCCGGCGTCGTAGCCCTTGGAGTGCCAGATCGTCGCGCAGCAGGTGCCGGTCACGTCACGGGGGATCCACACGGGCTTCCCGGCCCGCTCCGACACGGCCACCACGGCCTCTGGCAGCGAGGGCCCGGGCCGGCCGCCGGGGCCGCCGAAGATCCGGTTCACGCAGGACGGGTAGTACACCGCCGAGGCGCCCACCCGCCGGGAGGCGGGCAGTCTGCGCGCCGCGGCTCCGGGGATCTGCGGCAGCCACCGCGGCACCAGGTCCGGTCGTACGGCCTTGCGCGCGGCCCCCGTGACGGCCTTCAGCAGGCGGTCCCCGAACCGGTTCCTCAGCTGATCGGCGGTGGCCACGGCGAGCCGGGCGGCGGCCTCGACGGCACGGAACCGCCGCGCGGCCAGCTCCGCGGCCCGCTCCTCGCGGGCGCTGTGCCGGCGGTGGCGGAAATCCCTCATCAGCGCGCCGGTGTCGATGCCGACTGGGCAGGCGAGCTTGCAGGTGGAGTCGGCCGCGCAGGTGTCGACGGCGTCGTAGCCGTAGGCGTCGAGCAGCCCGTCCAGCACCGTGGAGCCGGGCTGCTGCCGCGTCATCTCGCGGCGCAGTACGATCCGCTGGCGCGGAGTGGTCGTCAGGTCCTCGCTGGGGCAGGTCGGTTCGCAGAATCCGCACTCGATGCACGGGTCGGCCACCGCCTCCACCCGCGGGATGGTCTTCAGTCCGCGCAGGTGTGCCTGCGGGTCGCGGTCGAGGAGGATCCGCGGGGCGAGCACCCCCTCCGGGTCGACGACTCGTTTGGTGCGCCACATCAGTTCGGTGGCCTCGGCCCCCCACTCCAGTTCCAGGAAGGGCGCCATGTTGCGTCCGGTGGAGTGCTCGGCCTTCAGCGAGCCGTCGAACCGTTCCACGGTGAGCCGGCAGAAGGCGTCCATGAAGGCCGCGTACCGCTCGACGTCCGCCGGGTCGGCGGCGTCGAAGGCGAGCAGGAAGTGCAGGTTGCCGTGGGCGGCGTGACCGGCGACGGCCGCGTCGAAGCCGTGCTCCGCCTGGAGTTCGAGGAGCGCCTCGCAAGCTTCGGCCAGCCGGGACGGCGGCACCGCGAAGTCCTCGGTGATCAGCGTGGTGCCGGGGGCGCGAGCTCCGCCGACGGCGGTGACGAAGGCCCTGCGGGCCGTCCAGTAGCCGCCGATGGTCCTGGGGTCCCGGGTGAAGGCGTTGGTGACCGAGGCGACCGGGGCGACGAGGTCGAGTCCGGTGAGCAGCCGCGTCGCGCGGCGCTCGTACGCGTCCCGGCCGGCTTCGTCCGGGGCGCGGAACTCCACCAGCAGGGCGGTGGTGTCCTTGGGCAGGTCCGCCCAGTCGGCGGGGACGCCCGCGACGCTGACGGAGGCCCGCAGGGTGTTGCCGTCCATCAGCTCGACGGCGATGGCGCCGGCCTCGTTGAAGAGCGGTACGGCGGCGGCCGCGGCGGGCAGCGAGGGGAAGAACAGCAGGGCGGAGCATAGTTCGCGGTCCAGCGGGAGGGTGTCGAAGACGACCTCGGCGATGAAGCCGAGGGTGCCCTCCGACCCGACCGTCAGCCCGCGCAGGATCTCCACGGGGGTGTTGCCGTCCAGATAGGCGTCGAGCCGGTAGCCCGTGGTGTTCTTGATCTCGTACTTGGCGCGGATCCGGGCGACCAGCGCGGCGTCGGCCTCGATCTCCGCCTTGATCTCCATCAGCCCGTGGCACAGGGCCGGCTCGGCGCGCGCCAGCTCCTCGTCGGCCAGCGGGTCCGCCGTGTCCACCACGGTGCCGCCCGGGAGCACGAGGGTGAGGGAGGACAGCGTGCGGTACGAGTTCCTCATGGTGCCCGCCGTCATGCCCGAGGCATTGTTGGCGACGACTCCGCCGAGGGTGCAGGCGATGGCACTGGCCGGGTCGGGGCCGAGTACGCGGCCGTGCCGGGCGAGGGCGGCATTGGCCCGGAATACGGTGGTGCCGGGCTGGATCCGGGCCAGCCGGCCTGCGTCCAGCACCTCGACGCCGGCCCAGTGGCGGCGTACGTCGACGAGGATGTCCTCGCCCTGGGCCTGGCCGTTGAGCGAGGTGCCCGCGGCACGGAAGACGACCTCGCGCCGGCGGCCGTGGGCGTACGAGAGGACCGCGGAGATGTCGTCGATGTCCTCGGCGATCACCACGACCTGGGGGACGAAGCGGTAGGGGGAGGCGTCGGAGGCGTAGCGGACCAGGTCGGAGATCTTCCACAGCACCTTCTCGGGGCCGAGCAGCTCGGCCAGCTCGGTGCGCAGCGGTTCCGGGGTGCCGGCGGCCCGGTGCCCGGGCACCCGGTCGGGGGCGGGGCCGCTGATGCTGCGCGGGCGCAGCGCCCCGGGCCTCGGTTCCAGCAGCGGCATGTGGGACCCCTCGCCTCATCGCGGCCCACGCGTGGCCCCGTCAGCAGCGGCGCTCCGCCGGGGCGTCCGACAGGGCGTTCAGCAGTCCGCCGAGCACCTCGCGCTGTTCGGCGGTCAATGGGGCCAGGATCTCCTCTGCCGCGTCGGTCCGCGCGTTGCGCAGACGGCGCAGCGTGGCGCGGCCGGTGTCGGTGAGCTCGATCCGTATGACGCGGCGGTTCGCGGGGTCGGGCGCGCGGCGCACGCACTCGGCCGCCTCCAGGCCGTCCACAAGGGTGGTCACGGCGCGCGGGACGACCTCCAGGCGGGCGGCGAGATCCGCCATTCGGGGTGCCTGGTCGTCCTCGTAGTGCGAGACGAGGCGCAGCAGCCGACCCTGGGCGGGAGTGATCCCGAGCGGTTCCATGTGGCGCTTCTGGATCCGGTGGAGCCTGCGCGTCAGGCGCAGCAGCTGTTCGGCGAGGAGGCGATCGGTGTCGGAGGCGGAGCTCATGCCGGAACAATATCAGGACCCCATTCATTGTGAGTATAGGTAACAATGACCTATGCTCCAATGGCCTCGACTTCCGACCCCGAGAGGGCGCCCATGCGCGACGAACCGAAGTGGACCCCATCGAAAGTCCCCCTCGACCCCGACCGGCCCGCCCCGGCGGAGCAGCCGCGCGAGCTGCGCCGCATCATGGGCCTCTTCCGGCCCTACCGCGGCCGCCTCGCCGTCGTCGGCCTGCTGGTCGCCGCCTCCTCGCTGGTCGGCGTCGCCTCGCCGTTCCTGCTGAAGGAGATCCTGGACGTCGCGATCCCCGAGGGCCGTACCGGGCTGCTCAGCCTGCTCGCCCTCGGCATGATCCTCACGGCCGTCGTCACCAGCGTCTTCGGCGTGCTCCAGACCCTGATCTCCACCACGGTCGGCCAGCGCGTCATGCACGACCTGCGCACCGCCGTCTACGCCCAGCTCCAGCGGATGCCGCTGGCCTTCTTCACCCGGACCCGCACCGGTGAGGTGCAGTCCCGCATAGCCAACGACATCGGCGGCATGCAGGCCACCGTCACCTCCACCGCGACCTCGCTCGTCTCCAATCTGACGGCCGTCATCGCCTCCGTCGTCGCCATGCTCGCGCTCGACTGGCGGCTCACCCTGGTGTCGCTGCTCCTGCTCCCCGTCTTCGTGTGGATCAGCCGGCGGGTCGGCCGCGAGCGCAAGAAGATCACCACGCAGCGGCAGAAGCAGATGGCCGCCATGGCCGCGACCGTGACCGAGTCGCTGTCGGTGAGCGGCATCCTGCTGGGCCGCACGATGGGCCGCTCCGGGTCCCTCACGTCCGCGTTCTCGGAGGAGTCCGAGAAGCTCGTCGGCCTTGAGGTGCGCTCCAGCATGGCCGGACGCTGGCGGATGTCCACCATCGGCATCGTCATGGCGGCCATGCCCGCGCTCATCTACTGGGCCGCGGGCATAGCCCTCCAGACGGGCGCCCCCTCGCTCTCCGTCGGCACCCTCGTCGCCTTCGTCACGCTCCAGCAGGGCCTGTTCCGGCCCGCCGTGAGCCTGCTGTCGACCGGTGTGCAGATCCAGACCTCGCTCGCCCTCTTCGCCCGCATCTTCGAGTACCTCGACCTGCCGGTGGACATCACCGAGCGCGAGGACCCGGTGCGCCTGGAGCGGGCCAAGGGCGAGATCCGCCTGGAGGACGTGCACTTCGCGTACGACGCCGGGAGCGGCCCGACCCTCACGGGCATCGACATCACCGTCCCGGCCGGCGGCTCCCTCGCCGTGGTCGGCCCGACCGGCTCCGGCAAGAGCACGCTCAGTTACCTGGTGCCCCGGCTCTACGACGTCACCGGCGGACGGGTCGCCCTCGACGGGGTGGACGTGCGTGACCTCGACTTCGACTCGCTGGCCCGCTCCATAGGCGTGGTCTCCCAGGAGACGTACCTCTTCCACGCCTCGGTCGCGGACAACCTGCGCTTCGCCAAGCCTGACGCGACGGACGAGGAGATCACCGAAGCGGCCCGCGCCGCCCAGATCCACGACCACATCGAGTCCCTGCCCGACGGGTACCAGACCCTGGTCGGCGAGCGCGGATACCGGTTCTCCGGCGGCGAGAAGCAGCGCCTCGCGATCGCCCGCACCATCCTGCGGGACCCGCCGGTGCTGATCCTCGACGAGGCCACCAGCGCTCTCGACACGCGCACCGAGCACGCCGTCCAGCGGGCCATCGACAACCTCTCCCAGGGTCGTACCACCATCACCATCGCGCACCGCCTCTCCACCGTCCGCGACGCCGACCAGATCGTGGTCCTGGACGCGGGCCGGATAGCCGAGCGCGGCACCCACGAGGAGCTACTGAAGGCCGACGGCCGGTATGCGGCCCTGGTCCGCCGCGACCGGGACGCGGCGCAGCCGTCGGCATCGCTGCAGGACACCGAACTTGCTCCGGTGAATGTGTGACCGTATGACCGGCACGCCGAGCGGATGTCAGAAATGTGATGATGTGCGGGTTAGCGTTCCCGCATGCGTCATGAGTACCGGCCGCCACAACGTCGTTCCCGGCTCACCCCCCGGGGCCGGCTGGCGCTGCTCTTCCTCGGCACGCTGGTCGCGATCGGGGCGGCAGTTCTGGTTCCGCTGCTGCGGGGTGGTGAAGAGCCGGAAAAGCCGCGTCAGTTGGTGATCCCCGAGGGCTGGCGGGCACCCCAGGTGTACGCGGCGATCGACCGCGCGTTGGGGCTCCCGGCCGGTTCGGCCAAGGCGGCCGTGCCCACCGCCGGTCTGGCCCTGCCCGCCGAGGCGAAGGGGAACCCCGAGGGCTACCTCTTCCCGGCCACCTACCCGGTGACCTCGAAGACCACCCCGGGCGCGCTCCTCGCGTACATGGTGCAGACGACGAACCGGAAGCTCGCCACCCCGGCCGTCGCGGACGGCGGCAAGGCCCACGGGATGACCCCGTACCAGACGGCCACCCTGGCCAGCATCATCGAAGCGGAAGCCGACGGCCGGGCCGACATGGGCAAGGTCGCCCGGGTGGTGCACAACCGGCTGGGGAAGTCGATGCCGCTCCAGATGGACTCCACCATCAACTACGCGCTGGGCCGCAACACCGTGGACACCACCCTGAGCGACACCCGGATCGACAGCCCCTTCAACACCTACGAACGCCAGGGGCTCCCGCCCACTCCCATCGACAGCCCCGGCCTGGACGCCATGGCGGCAGCGGTCGCACCGACGCCCGGCAAATGGCTCTACTTCGTCACCGTCAAACCAGGGGACACCCGCTTCTCGGCGACCTACGACGAACACCGCAAGCACGTGGCCGAGTTCAACCGGCTCCGCGCCCGTGCGGGTTCCCGTGCAGGTCACGGGGATGCCACCGGGAAATGAGGCGCGGTCGACCCTGCGACGGTTCTACGATCGGCGGCCTGCCGAGTGCGTGGACCGAGGGGGCGGACTGTGAAATGGCCATGGAGAGCGAAAACGAAGGCTGAAGCGAAGGCGGAAACGACGGACGACCTCGCGTTCGACGCGGAGTCGATCAGAAAGCTGGTTCAGCAGCGCACGGAAGCGGACGCGAAGGCCGCCGCGGCCGCCGAGCGGGAAGGGCACCAGCGGATGGTCGAACGGTGGGGTCCCAGCGTGGTCGAATGGCGCGATTGGCTGGCGCGTTCACCCGTCGGAGTGGACCTGATCCACTGGTGGTTCGCCGAGGCCGAACTGACCGCCCTGGTCGGCGAGGAACGGTACGTGGAACGGTTGGGGGAACTGCTCTCGCAAGCCGCGGCGCGCGACATCGCGGCGATGGGGCTCGGCTGCACCCGGCGCGTCGACCGGGCCTGCCGCTTCGCCGAGATCTGCAGTCAGGACCCCGTCGTACCGCCGGGCGAAAAGCTCGAGAGCTATCGGCACGGGGGGATACCCGGGGCGTGCAGCAGCTTCATCGACTGCTGGTCCAAGCACGAGATCGACGTGACCTTCGCCGACGGCGACAGCCACCGTTCGGTGCTCCTGTTCCGCGACCACCCGGGCAAGGCCCGGCTCTGGGTGGACGGCGTGCGCGTGGGGGAGGGCGAGTGGCTGGACAAGGGCGGCTTCTGGGTGGACGAGCGCTTCTTCACCATCCGGATCGAGGGCCCGAAGGACCACCCGGAGCAGGGACTCGGCCACATGGGCGCCCAGCTCTACAACATCGTCTCGCTCCTGATCCACGACGCGGAGCGGGGCACCACGCGCATCCTCGTCCCGGAGGACACCGAGAACTGGACCGATCCCGTTCTGGCCGTGCGGGACGGGATGGGCTGGGTGTACCCGACCCGGGAGGACCGTGCCGCCGGCGGCACCCCGGACCGGATCTTCCCCATCGACGACCCTGTCGACGAACAGGAGGCCGGCTGAGGGCCCCGCAGCGGGCTCAGCCCACGGGGGCTCCGACCGGCTCGCCCGCCCGCTCGCGGGCCAGGAGGCGGTGGATCTCGCGGACCGCGGCCCCGCCCGCCCGGTTGGCGCCGATCGTCGATGCCGACGGGCCGTAGCCGACCAGGTGGACCCGCTCGTCGCGCACCGCCCGGGTCCCGTCGATCCGGATGCCGCCGCCCGGCTCGCGCAGGCGCAGCGGGGCCAGGTGGTCGACGGCCGCGCGGAACCCGGTCGCCCACAGGATGACGTCCGCGTCCACGTGGCTGCCGTCCGCCCAGGCCGCACCGGTGGCGGTGATCCGGTCGAACATGGGTCGGCGGTCGAGCACGCCCGAGTCCAGCCCGGCCCGGACGGCCTCGTTCAGCGGGAGCCCGGTCACGCTCACCACGCTCTGCGGCGGCAGTCCCCGGCGGACCCGCTCGTCCACCAGGGCCACCGCCGCCCGGCCCTCGGCCTCGCCGAAGCTCCCGTCGCGGAAGACCGGGGGCCGCCGTGTCACCCACGTGGTCTCCGCGGCCGCCTCGGAGATCTCCAGCAGGTGCTGCACCGCCGAGGTGCCGCCGCCCACCACGATCACCCGGGCCCCGGCGAACTCGACGGGCCCCGGGTAGTCCGCCGTGTGCAGTTGGTGGCCGCGGAAGGTCTCCTGGCCGGGGTAGCGCGGCCAGAACGGCCGGTCCCAGGTCCCGGTGGCGTTGATCAGGGCCCGGGCCGACCAGTCGCCGGCCGAGGTCTCCACGAGCAGCCGTCCGCCGTCCCCCTCGCGTACGGCCGACACGTCCACGGGGCGCCGTACGCGCAGGCCGAAGCGTTCCTCGTAGGCGGCGAAGTACTCCCCGATCACCTGGGACGACGGGCGCAGCGGGTCGGCGCCCGTCAGCTCCATGCCGGGCAGGGCGTGCATCCCGTGGACCCTGCCGTAGGTGAGCGAGGGCCAGCGGAACTGCCAGGCTCCGCCCGGTCGGGGCGCGTGGTCCAGGACCACGTGGTCGATCCCCGCCCGCGCCAGGTGGTACGCGCTGGACAGGCCGGCCTGTCCGGCGCCGATGACCGCCACGTCCACGTTCCGCGTCACATTGTTCACGGTTCTACCAACTCGCGACGACCGCGGGATCTTCCCGCGGCCGTCCGCCGGCTCAGGGCGTCAGCGGCTACGGCCGCCCCCGGGCCGGCCCGGAGGGCGCAGCGTCGCCAGGACCGGCCCGGTCGGCTGGAGGGTGAGCCCCGGGAACACCGCGGCCCGCCCGCTCCCGCTGTCCAGGTGGAACCGCTGCCCCAGCACCGCCAGCAGGAGCGCGGCCTCCACCAGGGCGAACCGCGCCCCCAGGCAGGCCCGCGGGCCGCCGCCGAACGGGAACCAGGCGTGTTCCGGCACCGGATGCGGGGCGTCCGCGTCCCACCTCTCGGGGCGGAAGTCCTCCGGATCCGGGAACCAGCGTTCGTCCCGGTGCATCGACCACGGGCTGGTCCACACCGCCGTCCCCGCGGGAACCGGCCGCCCACCGATGCTCGCGCCCTCCACGGCCACCGCGGAGATCAGCCAGATCGGCGGATAGATCCGCAGCGCCTCCTTGACCACCTGCCGGGTCCAGGGCAACCGGTCGTAGTCGTCATACATCGGCAGCCGTCCGCCGAGCACCCGGTCCAGCTCCTCGGTCAGCCGGGCCCGCGCCTCGGGCGCCCCTGACAGCAGCTGCCAGGCCCGGGTCAGGGTGGTCGAGGTGGTCTCGTGGCCGCCGATGTAGAGGGTGATCGACTCGTCCCGGAGCTCCTTGCGGGAGAGCGGTGCGCCGTGCTCGTCGCGAGCTGCGAGCAGCCTGCTCAGCAGGTCGTCCCGCTCGGCCCCGGCCGCCGTCGCCGCCTCGTGCTCGCCTATGACGTGCGCGATCTCGCGGTCGAGGACCGCCACCGCCTCCCGCATCCGGCGCCGCCCGGGCGTGCGTACCCACGGCGGCAGGAACAGCGTGAGCCCCCGGAACTCGACTCCCAGCTCCCGCTGCGCCGTGGCCATGGCCGCGCTGATGGGGGCCTCCCGGCCGGCGGCGTCGCTCCCGAACAGCGTGCGCACCGCGATCCGTTGGGTGAGCCCGGCCATCTCCCGGTGTACGTCGATCCGTTCGCCCTCGGTCCAGCCGCAGGCCAGCGCGTCCGCGCATTCCACCATCGTGGCGGCGTACGAGCGGACCTGGCGCGGCCGAACGGCCGGCTGGACCAGTGCCCGCTTGCGCCGCCAGTCGTCGCCGGTGGCGACGACGACGCCGTCGCCGAGCAACTGGTGGAAGGCCCAGCCCAGTTCCATCGGCTTGAAGGTGCCCTCCACGGCGCCGAGCAGCTCACGGGCGTGCTCGGGCCGCGAGACCAGCACATTGCGCTGCCGGCCCAGCGACCACGGCACCCAGTCGCCGTACTCGTCGCGCAGGGACTCGAAGAAGGCCAGCGGATCACGGGCGAAGGCGGGCAGATTCCCGAGCAGGGGCCATGGGCGCGGCCCGTGCCCTGCCCCCCGGGGCAGCGTGGTGGCGGTCACGCAGGCATGGTGGCAGCCGTCGTGACCGGGCGCCAGAGCGTCGCGCCGCCGGTTCACCGATCCCCGGCGGGGCCGCGACGGGGTCAGGCAGCCACGCGCGCGGCGAGCCAGTCGTACGCCGCGGCCGCGGTGAACTCCCGCTGCCCGCCCGCGAAGAGCAGCCCGGCGGTCGCGAAGGCCGGGTCGTGCGCGGTGTCCGTCACGTACGGGACCGCCATGCAGCCCATGCCCGCGGCGAGGGCGGCCAGCGCGCCCGGGGCCGCGTCCTCGACGACCACGCAGTCGGCGGGGTCGGCGCCCAGCCGGCGGGCCGCCTCCAGGAACACGTCCGGGGCCGGCTTGCCGTGCGCGACCTCCTCGGCCGAGACGACCGTCCTCAGCAGGGCGTCCAGCCCGGTGCCGGCCAGCACCGCGTCGATCGCCTCGCGCGAGGAGCCGGAGGCCACCGCCATCGCCACACCCTCGGAATGCAGCCGCTCCACGAACTTCCGCATCTCGGGGAAGACCTCGCACCCGGCGCGGGCCAGTTCCAGGTAGGCGGCGTTCTGCTCGGCGAGCAGCTGCTCGACCGGCGCGCGGATGCCGTACCGGTCCTTCAGGATCCCCAGCGTCTCCAGGGTGCCGATGCCGATGAACCGGGCGTGCTCCTCCCACGTGAAATCGGGAACCCCGTGCTGCCCAAGGGTGCGGCGCCCCGACTCGTAGTAGTTCGGCTCGCTGTCCACGAGGGTGCCGTCGAGATCGAATATGACGGAAATCATCCGCTGTGCCCGTCCTGCCGGTCGTGTCCTGTCCTGTCCGGTCATGCTGTCAGCTTTTGCGGGCGGCCCGTCCCACGGACTCGACCAGCGGCAGCAGCCGGTGCGGAACCCGCTCGCGCAGGGCCACCTCCGTGCGCGTGCGGACTACGCCCGGGAGCTGGATCAGCCGCTGGATCACGTCCTCCAGATGCGCGTTGTCCCGGGCCGCCACCCGCGTCAGCAGGTCCCCGCCACCGGTGATCGAGAACGCCTCGATGATCTCGGGCACGGCGGCCAGCGCGTCACCCACGTCGTCCAGGTGCCCCTGGGTCACCTCGATGTGCACGAAGGCCAGCACCGGATGTCCCAGAGCGGCGGGGGAGAGGACGGGCCCCGTCCCGGTGATCACCCCGGTGCGCTCCAGCCGGTCCAGACGGGCCTGGAGCGTGCCGCGCGCGACCCCGAGGATCCGGGCGTACTCGCGGACGCTTGTCCGCGGCTGCTCGATCAGCAGGCGCAGGATTCTGGTGTCGAGCTCGTCCACCGCCATGCCGTGACTGTACCAATGGCCCGGTTCACCCGGATCTTGCAGAGGCGGGTGGACCGCGGGGCGGGTCGCATGGCACTCCCGGATGCGAGGGGCGACGGTGTTCTGGTCGGCATTCGTAGCGGATCCACGAGCGGAGCGAGCCATGTCAGGTCTGAACTGCCTGGTCACCGGTGCCACCGGCTACATCGGAGGCCGGCTCGTGCCTGAGCTCCTCGATGCCGGACACCGCGTCCGCTGCCTGGCCCGGTCCCCGGAGAAACTCCGCGACCACCCCTGGGCCGGACAGGCCGAGACCGTCCGCGGCGACGCCACCGACCCGCGGTCCGTGGCCGAGGCCCTGGAAGGCATCGAGGTGGCCTATTACCTCGTGCACGCCCTCGGCGGCGGCTCCGGATTCGAGGAGCGCGACCGCGCCGCCGCCCGCATCTTCGCCGAGCAGGCCCACAGCGCCAGCGTCCGCCGCGTCGTCTACCTCGGCGGGCTCACCCCCACGGGCATCCCTGTCCACGAGCTCTCCCCGCACCTGCGATCCCGGGCGGAGGTCGGCGAGATCCTCCTCGCCGGTCCCGTACCGGCCACCGTCCTGCGTGCCGCCGTCATCATCGGTTCCGGGTCGGCCTCCTTCGAGATGCTGCGCTACCTCACCGAACGGCTGCCCGTCATGGTGACCCCCAGCTGGGTCGGCACCCGCTGCCAGCCCATCGCCGTGCGCGACGTCCTGCGCTACCTCGTCGGCAGCGCCACCATGCCGCCCGAGGTGAACCGGGCCTTCGACATCGGCGGCCCTGACGTGGTCACGTACGAGGAGATGATGCGCCGCTACGCCACCGTCGCCGAGCTGCCCAACCGGCTCATCCTGCGCGTACCCATGCTCACCCCCGGCCTCTCCAGCCGGTGGATCGGCCTGGTCACCCCCGTACCGCGGGCGCTGGCCCGGCCGCTCGCCGAATCACTGCGCCACGAGGTGGTCTGCGCGGAGCACGACATCGCGCACCACGTCCCCGACCCGCCCGGCACGCCGATCGGGTTCGACCGGGCGCTGTCGCTGGCCCTGCGGCGGGTGCGGGAAGCCGAGGTCACCACCCGCTGGTCCTCCGCCTCCGTGCCGGGCGCGCCCAGCGACCCGCTGCCCACGGACCCCGACTGGGCGGGCGGCAGCCTCTACACCGACCGGAGGCAGACGGCCGTCGAGGCCTCGCCCGGCGCGCTGTGGCGGGTGGTGGAGGGCATCGGCGGGGAGAACGGCTGGTACTCCTTCCCGCTGGCCTGGTCCGTACGGGGCTGGCTCGACCGGCTCGTCGGCGGGGTCGGCATCCGCCGCGGCCGCCGCGACGCGACCCGGCTGCGAGTGGGCGATTCCCTCGACTTCTGGCGGGTGGAGGAGATCGAGCCGGGGCGGCTGCTGCGCCTGCGCGCCGAGATGCGGCTGCCCGGCCTGGCCTGGCTGGAGATGTACGTGGACCCCTGCCCCGAGAGCGGTCGCGCGCGCTACCGGCAGCGGGCGCTGTTCCACCCGCACGGACTGCTCGGCCACGTGTACTGGTGGAGCGTGTCCCCCTTCCACGCCTTGGTCTTCGGCGGAATGGCCCGCAACATCGCCCGCGCCGCCGAACGCCAGGGCGCGGCCGATGTCCCCGCATCTCCTGCATCTGCTGCATCTGCTGCATCCGGCAAGGCCCCCGTGGCCGAAGTACCGCACGACAGCCGTCCTCCCCAGCCCGACGAGGAGCGAGAGTCATGAACGTCGCGGTGGTCCTGTACACCTCCGACCTGCGCCTGCACGACCATCCGCCGCTGCGCGCGGCCCTCTCCTCCTGCGACCGGGTGGTCCCGCTCTTCGTCCGCGACCGCGCCCTCGCGGCCGCCGGATTCGCCCCGCCCAACCGACAGGCCTTCCTCGCCGACTGCCTCGCCGACCTGGACGCCGGACTGCGCGAGCGCGGCGGACGCCTCGTGATCCGCTCCGGGGACACCGTCCGGGAGGTCTGCGCACTCGTCCGGGAGACCGACGCCGACGAGGTGCACATGGCCGCCGGGGTCAGCGGCTACGCCCACGCCCGCGAGGAGCGGCTGCGCGCCGCCCTCGAAGCCGAGGGCCGCCGGCTCCACGTGCACGACACGGTGGTCACGGCCGTCGCCCCCGGGGCCGTCCTGCCCGCCGGCTCCGACCACTTCGCCGTCTTCACGCCGTACTTCCGCCGCTGGGCCGAACTGCCGCCGCGGGCCGTTGCCGCGGCACCTCGTACGGTCCGGCTCCCCGAAGGCGTCGGCTCCGAGCCGCTGCCCGTGCGCGGCGCCCTCACCGGCGTCTCCCCGGGCCTCGCCCGCGGCGGCGAGACCGAGGCCCGCCGGCTTCTGGCGAACTGGCTGCGCTCCGGCATCACCCGCTACGAGGACACCCACGACGACCTGGCCGGCGACGCCACCTCCCGGCTCTCCCCGCACCTGCACTTCGGCACCCTCTCGGCTGCCGAGGCGGTCCACCGGGCCCGCGCCGCGGGCGGGCCCGGCGCCGACGCCTTCGTCCGGCAGCTGTGCTGGCGCGACTTCCACCACCAGGTCCTCGCCGCCCGCCCGGAGGCCGCCGCCGAGGACTACCGCGCCAGGCAGGACCGGTGGCGCACCGGCGCAGCCGCCGAGGAGGAGACGGAGGCCTGGAAGGAGGGCAAGACCGGCTACCCGGTGGTGGACGCCGCGATGCGCCAGCTGCGTCACGAGGGCTGGATGCCGGGCCGCGGCCGCCTCCTCGCCGCGAGCTTCCTCACCAAGACGCTGTACGTCGACTGGCGGACCGGGGCGCGCCACTTCCTGGACCTCCTGGTCGACGGGGACCTCGCCAACAACCAGCTCAACTGGCAGTGGGTCGCCGGAACGGGCACCGACACCCGCCCCAACCGGGTGCTCAACCCCGTCCGGCAGGGCCTGCGGTACGACCCGCAGGGCCGTTACGTCCACCGCTGGGTGCCGGAGCTCGCCGGGCTGCCCGCCCCGCAGGTGCACGAGCCGTGGCGGCTGGAGGGCCTGGAACGGGCGCGGTACGACTACCCGGACCCGGTGGTGGAGCTCGCCGACGGCCTCGACCGCTTCCGGCGGGGGCGCGGGACCGGCTGAGCCCTCGCGCGCAGGCCACCCGTCGTATCGTGGGCGGGTGCCGTCCGTGCCGCAGCCCGAACCACCGCAGGACCTTCCGGCCGCCGCGCTGAGCACCGGAGCCGTCGCCCGGCGCCTCGGGGTCTCGCCGACCACGCTGCGCTCCTGGGAGCGCCGGTACGCGATCGGCCCGGCCCACCGAGAGGACGGGCGCCACCGCCGCTGGACCCCGCAGGACGTCGCCCGGCTGGAACTGATGTGCCGGCTCACCGCAGGGGGCGTGCCCCCGGCCGAGGCGGCCCGGGCCGCGCGGGACGAAGCCACAGCCGCGCGCCCCGTTGCCCGTACGGCGGGGCCGGACCCGGGCGGGCCCGGATCGCTTCCCCCCGGGGAGGTCCGACAGCAGCGCAGAGGGCTCGCACGGGCCGCCGTACGGCTGGACGCGCCGGCCGTGGAGGATCTGCTGGACGCCGCCCTCGCGGAACACGGCCTGGTCACCGCGTGGGAGGAGGTCATCGCGCCGACCCTGCACGCGGTGGGCCGCAAATGGGCCACGGCGGGGGAGCGTTACGTGGAGGTGGAGCACTTGCTCTCCTGGTACGTCTCCTCGGCCCTGCGCCGGATCCGGCCGGTCCGGATGCCGTCGTACCCGGACGTCCCACCGGTGCTCCTCGCGTGCGTGCCGGGGGAGCAGCACAGCCTGCCGATCGAGGCGCTGGCCGCGGCCCTCGGCGAACGGGGCCTGCCGGTGAGGATGTTCGGAGCCGACCTGCCCCCGGGCGCCCTGCGTGACGCCGTACGCCGGACCGGACCGCGGGCCGTCGTGCTGTGGTCCCAGTCCCGGACCACCGCGGACGCGGCGCTGGCGCGTTCGGCCGCCGGCATCGAGTGGGGCCCGCGGGGCGCCCGGGGCCACCCGACGGTGCTACTCGCGGGACCCGGCTGGGGCGCGGGAACCCAGGCCCCGCGCACCGAGCGGCTGTTCGGACTGCGCTCGGGCCTGGAGGTCATCGCCGCGCCGGTGGCGGACGCGGCTCCAGTGACCGGCGCAGGCCGTGCAGGGCCCGCCGCATATGGCTCTTGACGGTGCCCAGCGGCAGTCCGGTGCGGTCCGCGATCTGCGACTGCGTCAGGTCCCCGTAGAAGGCGAGGCGCATCACCCGCTGCTGGGCCGATGGCAGCCGGGCCAGTTCCCCGAGGACCAGCACCCGGTCCACCACCCGCTCGGGCTCCGGCTCCGGCCGGGCCGCCGTGCCGGGGTACGACGCCAGGTCGTGGCAGGCCCGCGCGGCGGCGGCCGCCTCGGCCCGACGGCTACGCGCCCGCAGCGCGTCGGCCACCTTGTGCCGGGTGATCCCGGTGAGCCAGGCACCCAGCCCGCCGGGTCCCGGCCGGTAGCCGTGACGTCCGCGCCAGGCGGCGAGGAAGACCTGCTGGGTCACGTCCTCGGCCTCCCGCTCGTCGCCCAGCGCACGCCGGGCCAGGGCGTGGACCAGCGGCCGCCAGTGCCGGTAGACCGTCTCCACACAGTCGTCCGCGCCGGCCACGAAACCGTCCGCGACGCGTTCGTCGAGCCTTTCGGGCCCCTCGTCGTCCATGGCCCGAGACTCGTCGCCGCGGCGGGGCCGTCAAAGTCGCATCGTTTCCGCATCGATATTCAGCGTGGAAGGAACACAACTAAGCACCGTGCGGCTGCGGCAGGACGCGGTGGCTCAGGCCCACCGCGAGGACCAGCGCCGCGGCGGGCACCAGCAGTGCGCCCACCTTCCACCCGGCGCCGATCAGCAGGGCCCCGGTCAGCCCGCCCACGAACATCGCCAGCACCGCCCCGGCCCGGCGCACCCAGGCTCCCGTCCCGTACCCGAAGGCGCTGTCCCGTCCCAGGGCCGAGCTGCCGATCAGCGCGGTGAGGGACCGGGTGATCAGGGTCGTCGGCACGCCGGGCACGTTCACCCGCATGCTCGTCACCGTCCGGATGCCCATCGCCGCCGCCAGCATCCCGGTCACCGCCAGATGCTCGGCGCTCGGGTGCCCGAAACGCGGCTCCACACCCCATCCGGTCGCCGCACCGGCCAGGATCAGCGCGGCCTCCACGTACAGGCCGAGCTCGGCCCAGCGCCATCCCCGGGCGTCCGCGGCCGACTCCATCCGTGCCCCGCACACCGCCCCGGCGGCGAACGCCGTCACCGAGGCCGCGGCCGACAGCGCGGGCAGGTTGCCCTGCCGCGCGAGCCCGAACGCCAGGAAGAGCACATTGCCGGTCTGCATCGCGGTGAACACCGGCCCGAGGGCGAGCAGGCTCACCGCCTCGACCAGCCCCGTGACCCCGGTCAGGACGATCATCAACCCGGCCAGGGAAGGACGCACCGGGTGCGCACCCACGTTCATGAGGCCCGACAGTGACACGCCCGCCCCGGTGCTCCGGCACCGACATGCCGGAGGGCTTAGGGTCCGGAGGATGAGCGACCTGCTGCTGGTGAGACACGGAGAGACGGCGTGGAGCGCCGGCGGGCGGCACACCGGGCGGACCGACGTCCCGCTGAACGCGAGCGGGGTCGAGCAGGCCGTCTCCCTCGCTCCCTTCTTCCTGGACCGGCACCCAGCGCTGGTGCTCACCAGCCCGCTGCGCCGGGCCGTCGCCACGGCCGAACTCGCGGGGCTCACCGGCGCGGTCACCGACCCCGATCTCTACGAGTGGGACTACGGCGGCTACGAGGGCGTCACCACCGCGGAGATCCAGCGGAGCACGCCCGGCTGGTCCCTGTGGACCGATGGCGTCCCGCCCGGCGACGCGACGCACCCCGGGGAGAGCGCCGCGCAGGTGGGCGCCCGCGCGGACCGCGCCCTGGCCCGCGTCGCCCCGGTGCTCCGCGCCGACGGCGGCAACGCGGTACTCGTCGCCCACGGCCACTTCCTGCGCGTGCTCACCGCCCGCTATCTGGGCCTGGACCCCGCGGACGGCAGGCTGTTCCTGCTGCGCACCGGCACGGTCAGCGTCCTCTCCACGGAACACGGGCTTCCGGTGATCGCGGGCTGGAACATCCGCCCATAGGGGGCATCCCGCCTCGCGCGGCGGCCGGGCGCGGGCGAGGATGCGTACATGGCCGACGACGGTGCGGGCGGTGTGGACAGCACCGGCGACACGGGTGGTACGGGCGGTGGCGGCGGACCGCGGAGCGGGCCTGCGGACAGCGCGGGGCTCACGACCGATGCGGGGCTCAAGGCCAACGCGATCGGTTTCCTCGACGCGCTCGTCATCGGCCTGAACTCCACCTCGCCCGCCTATTCCCTCGCCGCCGTGCTCGGGCCGATCGTGGCGCTCGTCGGGATCTACGCGCCGGGCGTGATGCTGGCCTCCTTCGTGCCCATGCTGCTGATCGCCGCCGCCTTCTACTACCTCAACAAGGTCGACCAGGACTGCGGGACGACCTTCTCCTGGGTCGCCCGGGCCATGGGACCCTGGGCCGGCTGGCTCGGGGGCTGGGCGATCGCCATGACGGGCGTGCTCGTCATCGGCTCGCTGGCGGACGTCGCCGTCAACTTCGGGCTGCTCGCCTTCGGCCTCGACGACTGGGCCGCCAACGCCTGGATCCGGCAGGGCCTCACCGTCGCGGTCATCCTGGCCATGACAGCGATCTGCGTCATCGGCACCGAGCTGTCGGCCCACCTCCAGGACATCCTCATCCTCGCCCAGGTCTTCTTCCTGCTGACCTTCGCGGTGGTCGCCATCTACCGCATCTACGCCGGCACCAGCACCCTCGAGGAGATCGAGCCGTCCATCAGCTGGCTCAACCCCTTCGGCGCCGGTGGCGCCGCCCTCACCGGCGGACTGCTGCTCGGCGTGTTCATGTACTGGGGCTGGGAGTCCGCGGTCAACCTGACCGAGGAGGTCGAGAACTCCGCCACGGCGCCCGGCAAGGCCGGTATCTGGTCGACCGTGATCCTCCTGGTGACCTACCTGTCCGTGGGTTTCGCGGTCGTCGGATACGCCGGCACGGCCTTCCTCGCCGAGAACGCGGCCGAGGAGGAGGCCATCTTCGCCGTGCTCGCCCACGAGGTCATGGGCGGCTGGGACTGGGTGGTGCTCCTCGCCGTCTGCACCTCCGCGCTCGCGTCCACGCAGACCACGATCATCCCCGCCTCCCGCACGGCCCTGTCCATGGCCCGCCGGCACGCGCTGCCACCGCCGCTCGCGCACATCCACCAGCGGTTCCGGACGCCGGACGTGAGCACGTGGTGGGTGGCGGGCATCGCCATCGGCTGGTACCTCGTCGTCAACCAGATCAGCGAGAACGCGCTCCTGGACTCGCTCACCGCGCTGTCCCTGCTCATCGCCTTCTACTACGCGCTCACCGGTCTGGCCTGCGCCGTCTACTACCGCCGCCACCTGATGGAGAGCCCGCACAACTTCCTGCTCATCGGGGCGGGCCCGGTGGTCGGCGCCTTCCTGCTGATCTGGCTGCTGGTGGAGTCGATCGGTGACATGTCCGACCCGGAGAACTCGGCCAGCGGCGTCTCCTGGTTCGGGCTCGGTCCGCCGCTGGTCATCGGGATCGGCATCGCCGTCGTCGGCGTGCTCGTCATGTGCTTCTGGCGGGTACGGGACGGCAGGTTCTGGCAGGAACGGCGAGGGGTGGTCGACCCGGCCCTCGTCCACGCCGGGAAGCGCTGAGGAGTCCCGATGTCCGTGGTCCTCGGATACGACGAGTCGCCCGGCGCGGCGCGCGCGCTGCAGGTGGCGCTGGAGGTGGCCACGGCCTTCGGCGAGCCGCTCGTCCTCGTCTACGGAGCGGCCGCTCCGGGCAGTACCGGCGAGGAGTCCCGCGCCCACCGGGAAGCCGTCCGCCAGGCGGGCCGCAGCGCCCTCGCGCACGCGGTCGAGGCGGCCGACGGAGCGGGCGTGCCGTCGACGGTGGAGCTGGTCGACGACAAGCCCGCGCAGGCGCTGCTCGACGCGGCCCGTCGCCACGGCGCCCGCGTCATCATCGTCGGCACCTGGGGCGACAGCCCGATTCGCGGCGCCCTGCTGGGCTCCACCCCCCACAAACTCCTCCACCTGTCCCCGGTACCGGTGTTGTGCGTACCGACGGAGGGCGGTGCGACAGTGTGAGGCGGACACTATAGACCAACTGTGCCGGGAATGTGGCTATTTCAGGTGTGACTATGCTCAAGACCTAAGTGATTGAGGCGTTTTATTGATCACTCTTGGGCAGAGTGGGGCGGCCGAGAAACACCCCCACGTGACCGCATGACCGGAGAACCGATGGACAGCAACCTCGTCATCCAGCCCCACACTGGTGGCCGGGCTTTCGACGAGAGGCAAGTGCCCCTCTACTACAGCCGCAAGACGGCGGACATCCTCCACAAGTACGGGCCGGGACCGCGTGTCCACTTCCACATGGGCCTCTTCGCTCCAGGATCGACACCCAACACCACGGTGTCCCAGCGGGTGCTCAAGCGCCGCATAGTCGAGTCGCAGGAGGCGATAGTCGAGCACGCCGCCCGGACGTGGGGCGCGTACGCCACCCCGCCCGCGCGCCTGCTCGACATCGGCTGCGGGGTCGGCGGCGGCTCGCTCTACTGGGCACAGGAGCACGGCGCGTCCGTCACCGGCCTCACCGTCGCCGCGGAACACGTCCCGGTCATCGAGCAGTTCGCGCGTCAGGCCGGGGTGGGCGACCGGGTCACCCCGCTCCTCGCCGACGTCCACGACTTCACCGCCGACCGAAGATTCGATGCGGCCTACGCCAACGAGAGCTCCGGCTACATGGACCGCGAGCGGCTCTTCCAGGTCGTCGCCAAGGCGCTGAAGCCGGGCGGCTGGTTCGGGATACAGGAGCACTTCATCTGCCGTCCCGAGTGGACCGATTTCATCGACGGCTATTACAAGACGCGCCTGGGCACCCTCACCGAGTACATCACCGCCGCCGAGGCCGCGGGGTTCGAGCTGGAACAGGACGAGGACGTCACCGACCGCGTCGCGGAGTTCTGGGTGCAGTCCATGGCCTGGAACACCGCCGAACTGGACCGGATCGAGCAGCCGGGCGCCGTCGCCTCGCCGACCGCCTGGTGCCGGGAGCGGCTCCAGGAGTCGACGATCACGCACGGCAAGCTGTTCCGGATCTGGCGCGACCACGCGCTGGAGACCCGGCTGCTGCTCTTCCGGCTCGGCGGGGGGAACTGATCATGGCGACCGTCTACGAGGAGGCCACGCACCCCTCCCGCATCGGATGGGAACTGCCGCCGTTCTACTGCCCGTTCGAGCAGGGCCTTATCCACCCCGCAGTGGACGAGATCGAGAAGCGGGCCATCGCCTGGATCGACAGGTTCGGGCTCTACCCGGACGCCACCGAGCGCGCGTGGGGGCTGGCCACCCACAGCGCCGACTTCACCAGCCGGATCATCCCCCACGGCGACGTCGAACCGATGGTGCTGTTCGCCCAGTGGAACTACTGGGCCTTCGCCACCGACGACTGGCAGGACTCCAACACCGGCTCGGCGGGCACGGCGGCCGTCGCGGACCACGGCGCCCGGCTGATCCGAACCGTCGAGGCACCCGGCTCCGGCCTGCTGCCGCCGGGGCCGCACACCGCCGCGCTGGAGGACCTCGCGGCCCGGACCCGGGACATGCTCACCCCCATTCAGCTGCGCCGCTTCACCGAGGGCATCCGGGACTGGGTGTTCGGCGCCACCTGGCAGACCGCCAACGCCGAGCGCGAGATCATGCCGAGCCTCAACGACTTCGTGGCGAAGCGGATCTCCAGCAACGGCACCCGGTTCACCCTCACGTGGTGCGACGTGGCGAACGGGATCGACGTACCGGGCGACGAGCTGTACTCGGCCCCCGTCCAGGCCCTGACCGACGCCGCCGGGTTCATCGTCAGCTGCGACAACGACCTGTTCTCGTACAACAAGGACGACCACATGGTCCCCTGGGAGCAGAACCTGATCAACGTCCTGGCCCGGCTGCACGACTGCACTCCGGCCGAGGCGCTTCCCGCCGCCTACGCCCTGCGGGACCGGACGGTGACCCTGTTCGTCCGGCTCCGCGAGCAGCTCGGCAGGGAAGCCGGCGAACAACTGGGCCGCTATCTGCGCTCGTTGGAACACTGGATCGCGGGCGACCTCGAATACCACAGCAGGGCGCCGCGTTACGCGAGCCCGCGCAACCGCAACGCACTGCCCGTGGACGGCGCCCGGTTCGACATCGTCCGGAGCGACACGCCCAGCGACGCGAGCGTCGAGCCGCCGCCGGTCCCGGCTCTCGCCTGGTGGTGGCAGCAGCTCGACGCCTGACCAGTCGTCAGCGGCGGCCCAGCAGCCGGGCCCACCACGAGGGCCGCACCGCCGGCCGCTCCTCGGACCGGGGCGCGGCCGCCGGCGCGGCGGCCGGCGGGACGGGCGCGCGCGTGGCCGCCGTGACCGAGGTACCGCGCGGTGTGAACCTCACCGGAAGCGCGACCAGATGGCGGGACATGAGCGACGAGGTCCAGCGCAGGCCGTCCTCGGGTACGGCCAGTTCCAGATCGGGCAGCCGCGTCAGCAGGGTGTCGATACCGGTGTCCGCGATCGCCCGGCCGATGTCCTGGCCGGGGCACTCGTGGGGGCCGCTGCTGAAGGCCAGGTGGGAGCGGTTGCCGTGGACGGGCACCGACAGGTCCGGACGTATCTGAGGATCGACGTTCCCGGGCGCGAGGCCCAGCAGCAGCATGTCCCCGGCGCTGATGTGCACCCCGGCGAGCTCGGTGTCGCCGGTGGCCCAGCGGCCCAGGATCGTCGTGAACGGGGGCTCGTCCCAGAGGACCTGTTCGAGCGCGTCGGGCAGGGTCATGTGACCGCCGGAGAGGTTCGCGCGGAAGCGCTGGTCGGTGAGGACCAGGCGCAGCGTGTTCGCCACGAGGTTGGCGGTCGACTCGAACGCCGCGATCATCACCAGCCGCAGGTGCTCCACGATCTCTTCGTCGGTCAGCGCCGTCGGGTGCTCCAGCATCCAGGTGGTGAAGTCCCGGCCGGGCACCACCCGCTTGCCCGCGACGAGTTCCCGCAGGGTGGCCGTGACGTACTCGTTGCTGGCGACGGCCGTCTCGGTGCCCCGGATCATGTCTCGGGCGGCCTCGACGAGCCGCGGTCCGTACGAGTCCGGCGCCCCGACCAACTGGGTCATGACGAGCATCGGCAGCGGTTCGGCGAAGTCGGCGACGAGATCGCCCCGCCCGGACTCGGCGATACCGTCGATCAGCTGGTCGGCGAAGCGCTTGACGTACCGGCGCACGCCGCGCCGGTCGAAGCGCTCCAGCGACTCGGTGAGCGCCCCGCGCAACCGCTCGTGCTCGGCGCCGTCGACGAAGTGGCACACCGGCTGCCACGCGGTCATCGGGGTCAGCGGATGGTTCGCAGGAACGTTGCCCTCCTGCATGTCCCGCCAGCGCCGGGGGTCCCGGGAGAACCGGGACGGCGTACGCGCCACGTCCAGGTTCTCGCGGTGACCCAGCACCAGCCAGGCCGGCAGGTCGCCCTGTACGAGGACGGGGGCCACCGCGCCGTGCTCGGCACGCAGCTTCTCGTACAGCCCCATCGGATCGGCCTCGGCCTCGGGGCCGTAGAGCCGGTGTGCGGGGCAGCCCGGCGGCGGAGTGGAAGCTGCGGGGTACGGGGTGGTGCTCACGATGCCTCCGGGGTCACGGCGAGGGAGTGCAGATAGCGCATCAGCGTCATCAGGACGTCACGGCTGGACTCGCGCCGCCGGGCGTCGCAGAGCACCAGCGGTACCGAAGCGGGCAGGTCGAGGGCGCTGCGCAGGTCCTCGACAGGGTGCTCGGGCGCGTCGGGGAAGGAATTCACGGCGACCACGAACGGCACCCCGCGCTCCTCCAGCCGGCCGATCACGTCGAAGCTGACCTCCAGGCGGCGGGTGTCGACCAGGACCACCGCGCCCAGCGCGCCCTCGAACAGGCCGTTCCAGAGGAACCAGAAACGCTGCTGGCCGGGGGTGCCGAAGAGGTACAGCACCAGTTCCTCGTTGATGCTGATCCGGCCGAAGTCCATGGCCACGGTGGTGGAGCTCTTGCGCTCCACGCCCGCCGTGTCGTCGACGCCGACCCCCGCCTGGGTCATCGTCTCCTCGGTCGTCAGGGGCCGGATCTCGCTCACCGAGCCGACCAGGGTCGTCTTGCCGACCCCGAAGCCGCCCACGATCACCACCTTGACCGCGGCGGCGGCCGTGGCCGGCAGTACGTCCTCGCGCCGCGGCCCGGCGGGCCGCTCAGAGCTTTCGAAGTCCATCGATGACTGCCTCAATCAATGCCAGGTCGGGGAGTTGGGCGCGGGCGACGGGTGCGCGGGAGAGCACCTGACCCGCGGTGATCAGATCGTCGACCAGTACGGTGACCACGCTCACCGGCAGGCCGAGATACGCGGAGATCTCGGCCACCGAGAGGGGCGCCTGACACAGCCGGATGATGGCCGCGTGTTCCGGCTGCATGCCGGGCCTGGGCCCCGACCTGGCGACGATGAGCGTGACCAGGTCGAGGCGGGTGGGAACTAACGGTCCACTGCGACCGCCCGTGATGACGTACAGCCGCTCGGGACTGCCGTCTTCCCAGCCGTTGCCCGGGTCACTCACGCGGTCTGCCTGTCGCTGCGCGGCGGGCTGCTGAGGTGCTCTCCGATCCGCGCCACGAGGTCACGCATGCGCTGGCCCATCAGCCCGGCGTCGACGCCCTCGTTCGCCAGCACCGCGAGATAGGCGCCGGCGCCGGCCGCCATCAGGTAGAAGAACCCGCCGTCCATCTCGATCACGACCAGACGCATGCGGCCGTTGCTGTTCGGGAGTTCGGAGGCGACCGCGCCGGCGAGGCTCTGGAGTCCGGCACATGCGGCGGCGAGCCGGTCGGCCGTGTCGGTCTCCGCGCCGTACTGGGCCATCCGCAGGCCGTCGGCGGAGAGCACGATGACGTGCCGGGTCTGCGGAACGCTCTCGGCCAGGTCCTTGAGCATCCAGTCCATATTGGTCTGCTGCTGACTCATGGCTGTTCCCCCTTGCTCGCCGAGGCCGGCGAGACGTCTGTGTTCTGGCTTGCGCCGGCCTGGCTGTCCCCGGACAGGCCGCTCTGGAAGGCGGCCAGCCACATGCCGGGCTGCGCTTCGGTCTGGTCCGGGGCGGCCGCAGTGGTCCGCTCGGCCGCCGCGGGCTCGGCCGGCGCCGTCGCCCGGCTCTTGCGGCGCCGCTGCGGCAGTCCGTTCGGTGCCCGCTCGGTCACGATGGGCACCTCGTCCATGTTCACCGGGTGCCGCGGGCCCGTGGCCGGGCGCGGCGGCTGCGCGGGCTGAGACGGCTGCGGCGGTGCGGCGGAGGTCTCCAGGGCGGCACGGGGACCCGAGGAGGTACCGATGCCATGGGCGACGCCGGTCGCGGTCGAGACGGTGGTGATCAGTTCCTGCGGGATGACCAGGACGGCGCGTACGCCGCCGTACGCCGAGGAGCGCAGCGACACCCGGAAGTCGTACGCCTGCGAGAGCCGGCCGACCACGGCGAGGCCCAGCCGGGGCGTCTCGCCCAGGTCGGTGAGGTCGATGCCCTCCTGCGCCTGGCGCAGCATGCGCTCGGCCCGCTTGCGGGCCTCCTCGCTCATGCTCAGGCCGCCGTCCTCGATCTCGATGGCGATGCCCGAGTTCACGTCGACGGCGGTCAGATGGACCTTGGTCTGCGGCGGGGAGTAGCGGGTCGCGTTGTCGAGCAGCTCGGCCAGTGCGTGGATGAGCGGCTCGACCGCGGGGCCGACGACGGCGACCTGGGACACGGAGTGGAGCTCCACCCGCTGGTAGTCGATGATCCGCGACATGGCGCCGCGCAGCACGCTGTACAGCGGGACGGCCTTGCTCCACTGGCGGCCGGGCCGCGCACCGCCGAGCACGGCGATGGAGTCGGCGAGCCGGCCGATGAGCGCGGTGCCGTGGTCCAGCCGCAGCAGATCGCCGAAGACGGCCGGGGTCTGGCCGTGCCGGTCCTCCATCTCCCGGAGTTCCTGCGCCTGTTGGTGCACGATCGCCTGGACGCGGCGGGCGATGTTCACGAAGGCCCGTTGCGCGGAGTCGCGCAGGTCCTCCTCGGCTACCACTGCATCGAGCACCGAGCGCAGCACCGCGTGGTGGGCGGCCCTGAACTCGGGCGTCAGCCCGGGCTGGTAGATACCGGGGTCCTCCAGGGACGTGAGCACGTCCTCGGGGAACTCACCCTTGCGCAGGCGCGCCACGACATCGGGCAGCAGCGTCTCGGCCAGCCGTACGGTCTCGGCCTGCTGCCGCCACAGAGCCTCGTCCTGCGCGGCCACCCTGGCCCGCAGCGCCGTCACGGCCTTGCCGCGCCGGGCGGCCTCACCACAGGAGAGCGCGACGGCGACGAAGGCCGCGGCGCCGATCCAGGCCACGGGGGTGCGGGCAGGTGCTGACACCAGTGCGACGGCCACCGCCGACAGCGCGGCGGTCAGCAGGGCGGGCAGCGCCCATACGACGGGTGAGGTGGGCCCTGGACTGCCGGGCGACGATCCCTCTCGAACCATCAGAACCCTCAAACGATCGAAAGCGAAAGATCATTGGACAACAGCCCGGGATCTTATCTGCTCTACGAACGGCCCCTTGACAACAGGTCATGATGCGGACGGGCAACGGTTGTTGGCGGCGGGGAGACCTGACCTGAAACGGACCGTGCGCCCGAACGGCCGCCCCGGTGGTCCGCGACCGTCGTCCGTGCAGTCAGGGCCTGGTGGGCCCCTGCCCGGCGCCCGAGGGCGGGGCCGCGCGCACCGACGCGGCGCCCCGCCCGATTCGGCTGGTTTCCGACGCCGGCCGAGGGGCCCCGACCGGGCCGGGGGCACGGCACCGCCGGCTCTATGTCCCGACCCCGCCGTCCGGGAAGCGGAACGCCGTCGTGGGCACCGCGCCGGGCCGTTGGCCCCCTCCTGGCCGAAGAACACAGGTCCGCGCTGTGCCAATGGCCCAGTGAGCCGAGACCCGGTTGAGCCACCGGGCCCGCAGATGCTTATCTGTGTCGTATCCATGTACTTTCGGGCGCCGCGCAGCGCCGGACGGCAACGACGCCGCTCCGGACCGTGGCGCCTTCGCCGTGCCCGTACGCCGCCCACCACCCCCGGGCGGCCGCCGGGCCGGCGCGCACCATCGCGAGGGGGCGGCACACCGCCGTGAAGAGGATGTTCGTGGCTCCGGATCCGGGGCGTATGAGGCTCAGGAACTCGGCTCGCGCCGTGATCGGCGTCGGCGCCGCCGTGGCCTTCGCCGAGCTGTGCGGTCTCTCACTGACCGCTTCCATCACCGGGGGACTGGCGGCCCTGCTCGCCCTCTTCACCGTGCTCGACGCCGATGTCCGCGCCCAGCGCGCCACCACCGCCCTGCTGCCCGTCGCCGGATTCCCCGTCCTCGCGCTGGCCACCACCCTCCACGGGGTGCCCCTCGCCCGTGACGCCGCCTTCCTCGCCGTCGTGTTCGCCGGGGTCTACGCCCGGCGCTTCGGCCCGCGCGGACACGCCCTCGGGATCTTCGGCTTCATGATGTTCTTCGTCACCCAGTTCCTGCACGCCCGGCCCGGGCAGCTGCCCGAGCTGTACGCGGCCGTCGGGCTGGCGCTCCTCGCCGCCGGAGCCGTGCGCTTCGCGCTGTGGCCCATCGAGCGGCGCACCCCGCCCGCCGCGGCGCCGCCCGGGCTGCCGGGCTCCGGGCTCGCACGGCCCACCACCCGCCAGGCCTTCCAGGCCACCGCCGCCTGCGCCTTCGCCCTCGGCATCGGCCAGGCGCTCTCCGAGGACCGCTGGTACTGGGCCGTCGGCACCGCCTGGTGGATCTTCGTCAACACCGCCTCACGGGGCGAGACCCTCGTCCGCGGCTTCCGCCGGGTCGTCGGCACCGTCACCGGCATCGCGGCCGGGCTGCTGATCGCCGTACCGCTGCACGGCGCGCCCGCGCCGACCGCCGCGCTCGTCGCCGTGTGCGTCTTCGGGATCTTCTACACCGCGGCCCCGTCGTACTCCTGGATGATGTTCTTCGTCACCGTCATGGCCGGGCTGCTCTACGGGCTCCTCGGCGTCCTGCACCCCGGGCTGCTGCTCCTGCGCTTCCAGGAGACCGCGATCGGCGCGCTCGGCGCCGCCCTCGCCGTCGTGATCATCCTCCCGGTGACCACCCACGCCGCGAACGACGCCTGGATCCAGCGCGCCCTGCACTGCGTACGCGCCTCCACCGCGGCCTCCCTGGACCGCCTCGCCGGGGACCCCGCGGCCGACCCGGCCCCGCACGCCGCCGAGCTGGAGCTCCTTCTGGGCCGCGTACGGATGGCGCTCGCGCCCCTCGTCCACCCGTTGAGCCCGCTGCGCGCCCGCAAGGCCCGCGCCAGGCAGGTGCTGGCACTGCTCGACGACTGCGCCCGGGAGGTGCGCGGCCTGGTCGCCGTCGCCGCCGACCCGCAGGCCTCGCACGACGCCCGGCTGGCCGCCGCCTGCTGGCGCGTCGAGGCGGCCGTCGAGGCGCTGACGGCGCCCCAGGGCGCCCCCGAGCCCGCGCCGGTGACGCCGGCCCGGCCCGCCCCCGCCGAGCCGGCCCTGGCCCACCTGCACGGCCTCGAACACGCCCTCGTCGCGCTCGCCACCCCGCTGCGCACCGACCCGCGGGCGCCGCTGGTCATCAGCGCCTGATCAGCTCCTGATCAGCCCCTCCGGGCCCAGCCCCGCCGGCAGCCGGCCCTCGGTGTGCACCACACCGAGGGCCTGGGTGGCCCGGGTCAGTGCCACGTACAGGTCGCTCGGTTCGAGGTCGGCAGGCTCCACCACGATCACCGTGTCGAACTCCAGCCCCTTGGCCTGGCGCGGATCGAGGAGAACCACGTCCTGGGTCAGGTCCGGCTCGGCCCCGGCGCGTACCCCCGGCAGCCCGGCGGCGAGCGAGGAGTGCAGCGCCCGCGGCGCGATCACCGCGAGCCGCCCCTCCTCCGGCAGCTCCCGCCGGACCGCGTCCCCGACCGCCTCCGCCAGGTTCCCGGCCGCCCGCGCCCACGGCCGGACCCCGGTGGTCCGCACCGAGCTCGGCGGCTCGAAGCCGGGATGGCGGGCCCGCAGCACCGACGCCGCCACCTCCATGATCTCGGCGGGCGTGCGGTAGTTGACCGCCAGCCGGACCAGCTCCCAGCGCTCGCCCACGTACGGGCCCAGGATGCGCTCCCACGAACCGCAGCCCGCCTCGTCGGCGGTCTGGGCCGGATCGCCGACCAGCGTCATGGAGCGGGTCGGGCAGCGCCGCATCAGCAGCCGCCACGCCATCTCCGACAGCTCCTGCGCCTCGTCCACGATGACGTGCCCGAAGGCCCAGGTGCGGTCCGCCGCGGCCCGCTCGGCCGTGCTGCGGTGGTCGGCCTCCTCGTGGCGTTCGGCCATCCGCTCGGCGTCGATGATGTCGTGCGCCGCGAGGAACTCGCTCTCCTCGTCCTCGAACTCGTACGTCTCGGAACCCTGCGACAGGTCCAGCACGCCCTGCGCGTACGCGATGCGCCGCTGCCGCTCGCGCTCCTCGGCCGCGCGCCGGGCGCTGTCGTCCTCCCCGAGCAGTTCGGCCGCCTCGTCCAGCAGCGGTACGTCGGCCGGGGTCCACCGCGGCCGGGCCGACGGCTCGCGCCGGATCAGCTCCGCCTCGTGCGCGGGCAGGTGCGTGGGCTCCGCCAGGAAGTCGCCGACGAGCTGTTCCGGGGTGAGGGAGGGCCACAGCGAGTCGATCGCGGCGTGTACGGCCGGGCTCATCGCGATCTCCTTGCCCAGCTGCGCCACGTCGTCCGAGCCCAGCAGGTTCGGGCCGCCGTACGGGTCCGCCCCGAGCCGGTCGGCGAGCTGCGCCGTGAGCGCGTCGATGATCGGGAAGGCGAAGGAGGGACGCGCCTGGTTGTGCGGCAGTCCGGTGGCCCGGGCCCGGTCCCGCGCCTCGTACGCCATCGTGCGGTCCAGCAGCAGCGTCCCGTAGTCGTCGTGGTCGATCTCCAGCGCGGGCTCGGGGACCGTGTCGAACTCCTCGCCGGTGTCCGCCGGCACCGTCTGCGGCAGGCACTGCCGGTCGGCGACGACCCTGGCCAGCACCTCCGCCATCGCGGCCCGGCCCTTCACCGCGGCCGCCCCGGGGCGGTCGGTGCCCGTCGCGTGGACGCCGGGGAAGAGCTCGCCGGGGGTGGCGAGCAGGACGCCCGTCTCGCCGAGCGCGGGCAGCACCCCGCCGATGTAGCCCAGGAAGGCCGGGCCGGGGCCGACGATCAGGACCCCGCGCTTGGCGAGCAGCTCCCGGTGCGCGTACAGCAGGTACGCGGCCCGGTGCAGCGCCACCGCCGTCTTACCGGTGCCGGGACCGCCCTCGACGACCAGCACCCCGCGGTGCGTGGAGCGGATGACCCGGTCCTGTTCGGCCTGGATGGTGCGCACGATGTCGTGCATCCGGCCGGTCCGGGCCGCGTCGAGCGCGGCGAGCAGTACGGCGTCCGCGTCGGCGCCCTCGTACCCGGTGCGCTCCGCGTCGGTCAGGTCGAGGATCTCGTCGTGCAGGGCGGTGACCACCCGGTCCCGGCTGCTGATGTGGCGGCGGCGCCGCAGCCCCATGGGGGTGTGACCGGTGGCGAGGTAGAACGGGCGGGCCACGTCGGCGCGCCAGTCCAGGACCAGCGGTGTGCGGTCGGCGTCGTCCGCGCGGATTCCGATGCGGCCGATGTGGTGGTCGCGGCCGTCGGAGAACTCCAGACGGCCGAAACACAGACCGTTCTCGCCGGCATTCAGTGCGGATAGCACACCGGACTGCTCCGCGACCAGGACATCACGGTCCAGGCGTGCCTGAAGCCCGGTCCCGACATCGCGCAATGCCTTCTCGACGGCACGTTCGGCCTGGTCACGCAGATGGTCGAGGCGCGCGTAGAGACCGTCGACGAATTGCTGTTCTTTCCGGAATTCCTCGGTTGACAATTGCACTCCTGCCGCGATACTGTGTCCTCGTAAACTTCTTCGTGTCTTCGGTTTCAGCGAAGGCATGAACCCATGAATATACGTTCCATCATCCCTCGGTAGTCAATTCCGCCGGGGGATTTTTTGCGTACCGTGGATTCCATGACCACCGCACGCGGCTCCACCGACGGCATCGTCTACCGCCTCGCCCGCCCCGATGATGCGGGAGCCATCGAGGCCCTGGACGGCTCCTTCACCACCGACACCGTCTTCGAGGTGGCCGCCTCCGGCACCGGTTTCGGATTCCTGCTCCGTGAGATCCCCGCCGACCCGCCGCTGTACAAGGAGTTCCCGCCCGAGGAGCACGACGAACAGGGGCTCGGCGGCGGGCCGGACACCACCGGGGACGCCCGGACCTACGTCGCCCTCGACGGCGGCCGGGTGTGCGGCTTCGCCGCCGTCGGCTACGCCGCGTGGAACCGGCGGCTGACGATCGAGGACATCGAGGTCGCGCCCGGCCACCGCGGCCGGGGCATCGGCCGCGCCCTGATGGAGTGCGCGGACGGATTCGCGCGCGAACGCGGCGCCGAACACCTGTGGTTGGAGGTCAGCTCGGTCAACGCCCCGGCCGTGCACGCCTATCGGCGCATGGGATTCACCCTCTGCGGCCTCGACACCACCCTCTACGGCGGCACGCCCGCCGCGGGCGAGCAGGCGCTGTTCATGAGCCGGCCCTGCCGCTGACGAGCCGCACGGTGGTCAACTCCCGGATGGCGGCGGATCGTACGCCGTCCTGCGGCCCGCCCGCAGTCCGATCCCCGAAGACCACTCGGACGGGTGTTCCATACGTGCCTGGCGCGCGCCCCTGACCTGCGGCATGTACAACGGGTGATGGTTTATTGCACATTCATCCGGCATGTACAGGGTGGATCTGGTCGGACAGGGGGTAACCGCCCGGAATGGAAATACTTCAACAGCGCTCCACCACCGCCCAGGTGTGGGAAGCGGCCGAGGAGTTCATCCGACTCTTCCACCGGGAGGACCGGGGCGCCGGTGATCCGCGTGCCCGGCTCGCCGCCGTGCGGGCCGAGCTCGCGGAGACCGGCACCTACCGGCACACCCTCGAAGAGCTGGTCCACGGGGCCCGCGTGGCCTGGCGCAACAGCAACCGCTGCATAGGCAGGCTCTACTGGAACTCCCTGCGGGTCCGTGACCGCCGGGAGCTCACGGAGGGCGACGAGATCGCCGCCGAATGCTTCGGGCACCTGCGCGAGGCGACCAACGGCGGCCGGATCCGGCCCACGATCACGGTCTTCGCCCCGGACGCCCCGGACCGGCCGGGACCGCTGATCTGGAGCGAGCAGCTCGTCCGGTACGCCGGGTACGGGGACCACCACTCCGTCACCGTCGGCGACGCGCGCAACGCCCCGCTCACCGAGGCCCTGCTCCGGCTCGGCTGGAACGGCGGCGCGGGCACCCCCTTCGACCTGCTGCCGCTGGTGGTCCAGGGCGTCGACGACAAGCCCCGCTGGTTCGAAACCCCCTCGGACGCCGTCCTGGAGGTCCCGATCGCCCACCCCGAGGACGAGGGCTGGGGCGCGGACTGGGGACTGCGCTGGCACGCCGTACCCGCCATCTCCAACATGTGCCTGGAGATCGGCGGCATCCACTACCCGGCCGCCCCGTTCAACGGCTGGTACATGGGCACCGAGATAGGCGCCCGCAACCTCGCCGACACCGACCGGTACAACCTCCTGCCCGCCGTCGCCCGCCGCCTGGGCCTGGACACCTCCAGCGACCGCTCGCTGTGGAAGGACCGCGCGCTCGTCGAGCTCAACCGGGCGGTCCTGCACTCCTTCGACCGCGCCGGGGTCACCATCGCCGACCACCACTCCGAGTCCCGGCGCTTCCTGTCCCACCTTGCGCGGGAGGAACGCAAGGGCCGCGACGTGGGGGCGGACTGGTCCTGGATAGTGCCGCCGATCTCCGGCGCCGCGACCCCGGTCTTCCACCGCACCTACGAGGACCGCCGCAGCAGTACCGCGTACGTCCACCATCCCGGCGCTCAGGAGCGGGCCCAGGGGCGGGACTTGGTCTAGACCCTTCTGTTACCGTCGCCTCCGGACGGATCCGAGAGCGGAGAGGGGCCTCCCGTGGGCGGCGCGGACAGCACGGACCAGAACGGCGGACACCGGGCCTACATCGGCTCGTTCACCTCCGGCGGTGGTCGCGGCGTCACCACCGCGGCCGTGGATCCGGCCACGGGAGCCCTGACGCCGATCGCGGTCACGGGCGCCGCCGTGGCGGACCCCTCGTACCTCACGCTCGCCGTGGACACCGGCGTGCTCTACGCGGTGAGCGAGACCGGACAGGGAGCGGTGGCAGCCTTCACGCCCACCGCCGCCGGCCTGGCACCCCTCGGCGCGCCCGTCGGCGTGGGCGGCTCCGGGCCCACCCACCTCAGCCTGGCCGGGCGCCGGCTGCTCACCGCCAACTACACCTCCGGCAGCGTCAGCAGCCTCCCGCTCGCCGCCGACGGCCGCCCGGAGGGACCCGCCGCCGTCCTCGCGCACCACGGCTGCGGCATCGACGCCGACCGCCAGGAGCGGCCGCACGCCCACCAGGTGCTGCCCGACCCGAGCGGCCGCTGGGTGCTCAGCGTCGACCTCGGCACCGACTCCGTACGGGTCTGCGCGCTCGACCCGGCCACCGGGGAACCGCGGCTGCACACCGAGACCGCCCTGCGGGCCGGGACCGGACCCCGCCACCTCGCCTTCCACCCGCACGGCGAGGTGGCCTACGTGCTGCACGAGCTGGAGCCGCAGCTGACCGTCTGCCGGTGGAACGCGGCCTCCGGGCGACTGGAACCGGTCGGAGAGGTTCCGATCGCCTCCGAGGGTCCCTCAGGGGCCGTACGGGCCTATCCCTCGGCGGTCGTCGCCTCGGCCGACGGGCGATTCGTCTGGGCCGCGATCCGCGGCACCGACGCCATCGCCACCCTCTCCCTCGCCGCAGGCGCCGAGGAGCCGCAGCTCACCGGCGTCGTGGGCTGTGGTGGCAGCTGGCCGCGCGATCTCGCCGCCGACCCTTCGGGGCGCCGCCTGTACGCGGCCAACGAGCACTCGGGAGACGTCACCTGGTTCGACGTCGACCCCGTGACCGGGCAGCCGCGCGAGGCCGGCTCGGTGGCCGTGCCCGCCGCCACCTGCGTGGTCTTCGGCCGGTCCGTCTGAGGTCCCCAGACGCCAAGGGCCCCGCCGAACGGCGGGGCCCTTGACGTCGTGGCGGGCGGTCAGTGCGTGGCCGCGCCCTGGGTGATCCCGAGAGCCGCGGCGTACTGCGCGACGGCGAGCTTGCCGAGCGCCGGGTAGGCGCCGAGCACCTCGGCGGCGCTGCAGTCGGCGTCCTTGCAGGCGCTGTCCAGCAGCCCGTCGGCGGCCTCCGGGCCGATCAGGTACGGGGCGAGCGCGACCTGCGTGGAGCCCTCTCGGCGCAGCTGGTCGGCGACCGCGGCCACCGAGCCCTCCTCGTCGAGCGCGGCGGCCATGACGGGCACGGCGAGCCGGGCCGCGAGCAGCATCCCGGTGATCCCGGCGGCCTGCACGGCCTCCTCGCCACCGGTGGTGGCCAGGACGATGCCGTCGGCGGCGGTGGTCACGGTGAAGAGCCGGGCGCGGTCGGCGCGGGCCAGACCGGCCTCGGACAGCCGCACGTGCAGGCCCTCGGCGAGCAGCGGGTGCGGGCCGAGTACGTCGGCCAGCTCGGCGGCGGCGGAGGAGTCCATCAGCGCCTGGCGGATCCGGCGGAGCAGATCACCGTCGGGACCGGGCAGGAGCGGGACCACCACGGCGTCCGGGCCGGTCGGCGCGGGCACCTCGTGGCCGGCGGCGCGGGCGAACTCCGCGCGCGCGACGCGCTCGGTCGCGACGGCGGTCAGCACACCGGACAGGGACGGGAAATCGGTGGCGTCGTCACCGTCGAGGAAGCCGATCCGGGCGTCGAGGCCCGGCAGCTCGGAACGGCCGATGCTGATGATCTCTTCCGCCAGCCCCCGCGAGGCGGCCGAGGGGGCACCGGGCACGGCGAGCACCAGCGCGGGCGCGCCCTCGGGCGCCGCCGCGGGCTCGGGCCGGCGGTGCCGTCCGGTCTGGCGGGGTCGCGGCATTCGTACGGGCAGGCCATTTGCGGGCCCAGTGGGGGAGCTCATGGCGCCGCATGCTACTGGCTTATCGGAACCGGGTGTTCGGGCAGGGCCTTCTCCTGGGGCATCTGTCCGTATTTATCCGGTGAATTGCAGATACCATCAACTGACGGACGGCAAGCGCCAGTCCACGGGCTGTGAACCTTGGCCCACCAGCAGCTCGTTCGTCCTGCTGAACGGCCTGGATCCGAAGAATCCGTAATCGGCGGACTTGGGGGAGGGGTGGGAGGACTCCACCACCGGCAGCTCGCCGAGCAGCGGCCGCAGATTGCGGGCCGCCCGGCCCCAGAGGATGGACACCAGCGGCTTGCCGCGCGCGGCGAGGGCCCGGATGGCCTGGTCGGTCACGGCCTCCCAGCCCTTGCCCTGGTGGGCGTTGGACCTGCGGGGCGCGGTGGTGAGCGATCGGTTGAGCAGCAGCACGCCCTGCCGGGTCCACGGGGTGAGGTCGCCGTTCGCGGGACGGCCGGTACCGAGGTCCCGGTGCAGTTCCAGGAAGATGTTGTCGAGACTCGGCGGCACCGGCCGCACCTCGGGCGCGACCGAGAAGGACAGGCCCACCGCGTGCCCCGGCGTGGGGTACGGGTCCTGGCCCACGATCAGCACCTTGACCTCATCGAAGGGCTGCTGGAAGGCGCGCAGGACGTTCGCCCCGGCCGGGACGTAGGTCCTCCCCGCCGCGATCTCGGTGCGCAGGAAGTCGCCCATCGCGGCGATCTGGCCCGCCACCGGCTCCAGAGCCCGGGCCCAGCCCGGCTCGACGATCTCGTTCAACGGTCGTGCTGCCACGGTGGATCACTCTACTGGCCGATCGTCGCCGCCCGCACACACAGCACGTCGGGCAGGTGCTCCGCCAGCAGCCGCCAGCTCTCGCCGTCGTCGTGGCTGGCGTAGAGCTCGCCGTTGCGGTTGCCGAAGTAGACGCCCGCCGGGTCCGCGTCGTCCGTGCACAAGGCGTCGCGCAGCACCGTGCCGTAGTGGTCGCCGGCGGGCAGGCCGTGCGACAGGGGCTCCCAGGTGGCGCCCGCGTCCCGCGTGCGGAAGACCCGGCACCGGTGCCCGGCCGGGACCCGGTCGGAGTCGGCGTTGAGCGGGAAGACGTAGGCGGTGTCCGGCCGGTGCGGGTGGGCGGCCACCGCGAAGCCGAAGTCGGAGGGCAGCCCGCCGCCGATGTCGGTCCACCGGGACCCGGCGTCGTCGCTTCGGTAGACGCCCCAGTGGTTCTGCAGGTACAGCCGGTCGGTGCTCCCGGCGTCCTGGGCGATCTTGTGCACGCACTGGCCGAACTCGGGGTGCGGATCGGGCAGGAAGACCGCCGACACCCCGTCGTTGGACGGCTCCCAGCTAGACCCGCCGTCCTTCGTCCGGAACACCCCGGCGGTGGAGACGGCCACCGTCACGGCGTCCGCGTCGTGCGGATCGGTGATCACCGTGTGCAGCCCTTCGCCGCCGCCGCCCGGCTGCCAGCTGCCCCGGCTGGGGTGCTCCCACAGCGGGCGGACCAGCTCGAAGGACTCGCCGCGGTCCGTCGAGCGGAACAGCGCGGCCGGCTCCGTCCCCGCGTAGACCACGTCCGGAGCCTCGGGCCCGGCCGGCTGGAGCTGCCAGACGCGCTCCAGTGAGGCGCCGGTGTCCTTGGGGAACTTCACGGCGGCCTCGGCGGGCTCGTTCCAGGTCTCCCCGAGGTCGTCAGAGCTGAAGACGGACGGCCCCCAGTGCGAGCTGTCCCCGGCGACCAGCAGCCGGGGCGCCGCTCCCCGCCGGTCGACGGCGACCGCGTAGACCGCCTGGGCGTTGAAATGGGGCCCGCCGAACTCCCAGGCCCCCTCGCCCCGGCGGCGGCCGATGAAGAGCCCCTTGCGGGTACCCACGAGCAGCAGTACGTCGGCCATGGCCGGCACCTCCGGACTTCGTCGTCCATGTCTTTCGGGTGGTCCGTGTCTTGCGAGCTGTCGTCTCTTTCCGGTCAGTCTGCACCCGCCCACCGACAGCGGCCCGGCGGGCGGCGCGGGGGCCTGAGAGGCGGATTAATACCGATCATTTACCCGCAGGAAACGATCGCTGCTTGCATGGAGATGTTCCGAATAGATTGACTTCAGGCCACTGCTGCCGCACGCGAGAGGACGTACGTGGCCACGGAGCACTTGTCCCCGCTCGACCTCGCCTTCTGGCGGATCGAATCCGCCGCCCACCCCATGCACCTCGGTGCCCTGGCGGTCTTCAGGGCCGTCGGGCCCGGGGCCGCAGAGCACGCCGCGGAACTGCTCACCGCCCGCTGCGTCGGCGTGCCCGGCCTGCGCCGCCGGATCCGGGACGTCCTGCTGCCGGTCGGCGCCGCCGCCTGGTCGCCCGACCCGGGCTTCGATCCGGCGCGGCACGTGTTCCTCGTCGCCACGCGGGTCTCGCCGCACGAGGCCGCGGGACCGCTGATGGCCCGGCCGCTGGACCGGAGCCTGCCGCCCTGGGAGGCGCACGTACTCGCCGGGCCAGACCCGGACTCCTTCGCGGTGCTGTTCAAGTTCCACCACGCCCTCGCCGACGGGCTCGGCGCGCTCGCCCTGGCCGCGGCACTGTTCGACGAGGGTGCTTCCCTGCGTCCGCCCCCGCGCCCCGCTCCGCGTCCGTCCGCCCGCCCGGCCCCCGGACGACAGGCCGCCCCGTCCCTGCGACGGCTCTCCGAAATCCTCGCGGCCCGGGCCCAGGACGTCGGCCAGGCCCTGGAGATCGGCGCCGCGGTGGCCCGCGCCGGGCTGCCGGTCGGGGTCCCCGCGGTCCTCACCGCGGGCGTCGCCGGCGCGGGATCCCGTACGGTCGCGGGCCTCGCCCTGGACCTGGACGAGGTCAACCTGGTCCGCAAGGCCGCCGGAGGCACCGTCAACGACGTGCTCATCTCCGTGGTCGCCGGCGCCCTGCGGCGCTGGATGGAGGGCCGCGGCGACCCCGCGCCCAGCGGACCGGGCCCCCGCGCCCTGATCCCCGTGTCCCGCCGGGGCAGGCCCGGGACCGGCGGCGGCAACCGGCTCTCCGGCTACCTGCTGAGGCTCCCGCTCGCCGAGCGCGACCCGCTGCTGCGCCTGGACCGAGTCCGGGCGGCCATGGACCGCAACAAGGACGCCGGCCCCGCCCGCGGCGCCGGCGCCGTCGCCCTGCTCGCCGACCACGTCCACCCGCTCGGCCACCGCCTCGGCGGACCGCTCGTCGCCCAGGCCGCCCGGCTGCTCTTCGACATCCTGGTCACCAGCGTCCCGCTGCCCGGCCTGAACTTCTCGCTCGGGGGGAGCCGGGTGGGCGAGGTCTACCCGCTCGCCCCGCTGGCCCGCGGGCAGGCCCTGGCCGTCGCGGTCTCCACGTACAAGGGAACGGTCCATTACGGCCTCGTGGCAGACGCGGCGGCAGTCCCGGATCTGCCCGCCCTGGCCGAGGCGCTGCGTGCGGAGCTCGACGCGCTTGTACGAGAGGTCTCGTAGTACGAAGGAATTCGTAGTACGGTGAGTCTCGTACTTAGCCGCCGACCCCGGCGCGCCCGGTGACGTCCTGGAGAGCCCTGATGAGTGCTGCCCCCGCTGCTTTCGCCGCCCTGTTCGCTCCCTACACCCTTCGCTCGGTCACCATCCCGAACCGCGTGTGGATGGCGGCGATGTGCCAGTACAGCGCCGAAGCCTTCGGCCCCGGCGCGGGCGTTGCGCACGACTGGCACTTCGCGCACTACGCCGCCCGCGCCGTCGGCGGCACCGGCCTGATCATCCAGGAGGCCACCGCCGTCTCCCCGGAAGGCCGGATCTCTCCCTACGACCTCGGCATCTGGAACGACACCCAGGTCGAGGCGCTGCGCCGGATCACCTCCTTCCTCAAGGCCCAGGGCACCGTCCCCGGCATCCAGATCGCGCACGCCGGACGCAAGGCCTCCACCGACCGGACCTGGAAGGGCGGCGGCCCGGTCGGGCCCGAGGCCCACGGCTGGCTGCCGGTGGCCCCGAGCGCCGTGCCGTTCGACGGGGACCGCCCGGCGCCGCACGAGCTGACGGCCGATGAGATCGCGGAGATCGTCGGCCAGTTCGCGGCCGCCGCCGAACGCGCGCTGGCCGCGGGCTACGAGATCATCGAGATCCACGGCGCCCACGGCTACCTCATCGGCGAGTTCCTCTCCCCGTTCAGCAACAAGCGCACCGACGCGTACGGCGGCTCGTTCGAGAACCGCACCCGCCTCGCCCTCGAAGTCGTCGACGCCGTACGGGCGGTGTGGCCCGAGGAGCTCCCGTTGTTCTTCCGGATCTCCGCCACCGACTGGCTGGAGGAGGAAGGCTGGACCGCCGACGAGACCGTCCGGCTGGCCGGGCTGCTCCAGGAGCACGGCGTGGACCTCCTCGACGTCTCCACCGGAGGCCTGGCCCCCGGGGTGCAGATCCCCGTCGGCCCGGGCTACCAGGTGCCGTTCGCCGCGCGGGTCAAGGCGGAGACCACCCTCCCCGTGGCCGCCGTCGGCCTGATCACCGAACCGGCGCAGGCCGAGAAGATCCTGGCCAACGGCGAGGCCGACGCCGTCCTGCTGGGCCGCGAACTGCTGCGCGACCCGTACTGGGCCCGCCGCGCGGCCGTCGAGCTCGGCGCGGAGCTCCGTACGCCCGACCAGTACCACCGGTCCTGGTGAAGCCGGTGCGGCTCCGGCGCCCCCATGCCGGAGCCGTACCCCGCCCTGTTCCTACGACGACTCTCGTACGATGGGGGCCGGGGCAAGCCGAGCGAGCGGAGCAGGGACATGACGGAACGTGACACGGCCCGCGCCCTCGACCACCCCGAGGCGGCCGCGATCCGGCTGGAGGGCGTCCTGCACGCGCTCTCCGACCCGCTCCGGCTCTCCATCGTCCGGGACCTGGCGGGCTCGGCCAGGGAACTGGCCTGCTCGTACTTCGACCTGCCGGTCACCAAGTCGACGACCACCCACCACTTCCGCGTCCTGCGGGAGAGCGGCCTCGTGCGCCAGACCTACCGGGGCACCACCAAGCTCAACGCCCTGCGCCGCGCGGAGCTGGAGGACCTCTTCCCGGGCCTCCTCGACAGCGTCCTCACGGCGGCTGCCGCCGAGGAAGCGCGATCGGCCCTGATCCTCAACTGAGTCCGGCGGCGTCCAGCAGGCCGTGCCAGTCGGGGATCTTGACCGAGCGGCGGCCCAGGGACCGGCCGAGCTCGGACTCGGCCGCTTCGATGGCCTGCCAGCCCGGCCATTCCACCGGTCGCAGGCCCGCCGCCCGCATCGCGTCCAGCGGGTCCTCGTCGGGCACCCCGCGCCGGGCCAGCGCTCCCGCGTCCTGGAGCAGCGAGGACGCCGTCTCCTTGGCGCAAGGCCGGTTCGTGCCGATCACCCCCGTCGGGCCGCGCTTGATCCAGCCCGCCACGTACTCGCCGACCGAGGCCCGGCCCGCGCGCACGACCCGGCCCGCCGCGTGCGGGACCGTGCCCTTCGCCGGGTCGAAGGGCAGCCCGGCCAGCGGGACGCCCTTGTACCCCACCGAGCGCAGGACCAGCTGCGCCTCGATGTCCTCGTACACGCCGGTCCCGGTCACCCCGCCGGTGCCGTCCGGGGCGGTCCGCTCGAAGCGCACGCCGGTCACCCGGCCGTCGGGCCCGCCCAGCACCTCCACCGGCCGCAGGTAGAACCGCAGGGCGATGCGGCGCGGCCCGTCGCCCGGGCCGGCCTGTGCCCAGCCGCGCAGTACCTCCAGGTTGCGCCGCGCCACCGCGGGCAGCGCCGCGGCCGCCTCCGGATCCCCGTACACCGGGTCCAGGGCCGCCTCGACGGGGTCCACCACGGCGTCCACTCCCGGCAGCGTGCCCAGCTCCCGCAGCTCCTTGGTGGTGAACTTGCCCTGCGAGGGGCCGCGCCGGGCCACCATCGCCACCCGGCGCACGCCGCTGTCCGCGAACGCGCCGAGGGCGGGCTGCGGCATGTCCGTCGGCGCCAGCTCTGCCTCTCCCCGGGCCAGGATCCGCGTCACGTCCACCGCGACGTTGCCCGCGCCGACCACGACCGCCGAGTCCACCCCGGCCAGGTCGAAGACCTCGGCGGCGGCATCGGGGTGCCCGCTGTACCAGGACACGAAGGCCGTCGCGGAATGCACCCCGGCCAGCTCCTCGCCGGGGATCCCCAGCAGCCGGTCCCGGGCCGCGCCCACGCAGTACACCACCGCGTGGTAGAGCTCCAACAGCCGCTGCGTGGGCAGCAGCTCACCGCCGACCTCGACGTTCCCGAGGAAGCGGATCCGCTCGTCCTCCAGCACGGTGCGCAGGCTGCCCTGCAGCGACTTGATCTTCTCGTGGTCCGGCGCGACCCCGTACCGGACGAGCCCGTACGGAGCGGGCAGCCGGTCGAGCACGTCGACCCGCACCCCGGGCACCTCTCGCTGCTGGACCAGCGTCTGGGCCGCGTAGACCCCGCTGGGGCCCGATCCGACGACGGCGACACGAAGCACGGCGGAGCTCCTCCCGCAGGTGGTCCCAGCATGACACCGGCTTCCCCGACAGTCAGCCCATCGCGCGCATCCGGTGGATCTCGGCGCTCTGCGTGGCCACCACCTCGGTGGCCATCTCCTCGACCGCGACGTTGTTGCCGCCGGTCAGCGCCTCGCCGGCCATCTTCAGGGCACCCTCGTGGTGGGCGGTCATCAGCTTCAGGAAGAGCCGGTCGAAGTCGGCTCCCCGGGCGTCGGACAGTTCCTTCAGCTGCTGTTCGGTCGCCATGCCCGGCATCGCGCCGTGGTCGTGCGCGTGTCCGCCAGCGGTCGCCGATGGTGCCGGATGGAGGGCCAGCCACTTCTCCATCGCCGCGATCTCGGGCCGCTGCGCGGCGGTGATCCGTTCCGCCAGCCGCCTGACGCCGTCCGCCGAGGCCCGGTCCGGCGCCAGCGCGCTCATCGTCAGGGCCTGCCTGTGGTGTTCGATCATGTTCTGGGCGTACGCGTGGTCGGCGGCGTTCGGGCTGTCGTCGGGCTTCTCCTTCGCGGCCTGTTCGGGGGTGAGCGTGCGGGCCTTCTCGCCCGGCTTGCCCGGCGCGACGACCACGGCGCGTCCGTCCTCGGAGCCCTCCGCCCGGTCGTCTCCCTGGCAGCCGGCGAGTGTCAGCACGAGACCGGCGGCCGCGGCCGCTCCGGCGAGCCGCCCGAGCCGCGGCGGTAAGGCCTTGCGGCCCCAGGGGTCTTTTGCCATGTCCATGGAAAGGAAGATACTGCCGGGGTCCTGGTTCCGTTCCCCTGACGACCGGAACCGATCGGACTCCCTTGGGAGGGCACGTTGAGCTCGTTCCACACCACGAGAGCGCGCAGCGCAAGGGTGGGAGCGGCCGTCGCTGCGGCCGGGCTCCTCACCGCGCTTCTGACCGCCGGACCGGCGGCCGCCACCCCCGACCCGGGTGACTTATCGCCCGGGAACGGCAACCAGCAGGGCGCGGCCCTCGTCGACGGCAGGGAGCTCGCCCCCGGCGAGATCCCCGGCCAGGACGAGATCGTGCACAGCGCCAACATCAAGCCCCTGGCCAACATCCCCAGCGCCGACCCCACGGTCATCAACTCCGACCTGGCCTTCCAGGGCAGGTACGCCTACGCGGGCAACTACAACGGCTTCACGATCTACGACATCGCCAACCCGAAGGCACCGAAGACCGTCACCCAGGTGCTGTGCCCCGGCGGACAGAACGACGTCTCCGTCTACGGGGACCTGCTCTTCCTCTCCACCGACTCCTCGCGCAGCGACGACTCCTGCAACAGCGTCTCGCAGCCCGCGACGGAGAAGTCCTCGTGGGAGGGCATCAAGATCTTCGACATCAAGGACAAGAAGAACCCCAAGTACATCAAGTCCGTCGAGACCAACTGCGGCTCCCACACCCACACCCTGGTGCCCGGCGGCCGTGACATCTACCTCTACGTCGCCTCGTACTCCCCGAACGAGGCCTTCCCCGACTGCCAGCCGCCGCACGACGGCATCTCGGTGGTGAAGGTCCCGAAGAAGGCGCCGACGCAGGCCGCGGTCGTCGCCTTCCCGATCCTGTTCCCGGACGGCGGCAACCCGGGCGGGCCCGCCAACCCCGGGGTCTCCAAGACCACCGGCTGCCACGACATCACCGTGCTGCCGTCGAAGAACCTGGCCGCCGGCGCCTGCATGGGCGACGGCATCCTCTTCGACATCAGCAAGCCCGAACAGCCGCGGGTCATCGACCGGGTGCAGGACAACGTGAACTTCGCGTTCTGGCACTCCGCCACCTTCAACGAGCGGGCGAACAAGGTGGTGTTCACCGACGAACTCGGCGGCGGTGGCGGACCCACCTGCAACGAGGCCACCGGTCCCAACCGGGGCGCAGACGGGATCTACGACATCACCGGCAGCGGGGACCAGCGCAAACTCGCCTTCCGCAGCTACTTCAAGATCCCGCGGCACCAGGCCGACACCGAGAACTGCGTGGCCCACAACGGCTCGCTGATCCCGGTCGGCGGCGGCCGCGACATCATGGTGCAGGCCTGGTACCAGGGCGGTGTCTCGGTGTGGGAGTTCACCGACTCCGCGCAGCCCAAGGAGATCGGGTACTTCGAACGCGGCCCGCTGACCACGGACAAGCTCGGACTCGGCGGGTCCTGGTCGGCGTACTACTACAACGGGCACATCTACTCGAACGACATCGCCAAGGGCCTCGACGTGCTGCGGCTGGACGACTGGCGCACCGCGAGCGCGAAATGGGTGTGGCTGGACCGGCTCAACGTGCAGAGCCAGCCCGAGTATCACTGACGCCCTTGACACCCAGGTGCTAGGGGTGTGACGGGAACGTTCCGCCGGGCGGCCCGCCGTCCGGCGGGACACCGAGCTCCCAGTCCAGCCCGTAGCGCTGGAACAGCTCGGCCCGCAGCCGGGCCGCAGGCATCGGCGCGCCCGGCAGCAGGACCGCCACCACGGCGCCCATCAGCAGCGCCCGCAGGAGCGGATAGTCCACGTCCACGTCCGTCGATCCGTACCGGGTGACGGTGTCCCGCAGCAGTTCGGCGAGCCGCTGCTGCTCGGCGCACTGGACGAAGCCCTCGGCCTGGAGGATGCCGGCCATGTGCGTGCGCATCAGCCTCGGCGCGTCCCGGGCCAGCCCGAGGATCGCGTCGATGGCCCGGGCCAGCCGCTCGCGCCCTTCGTCCTCGCCGGTGGGCAGGGGCTCGCGCTCCAGCGCCGCCTGCAAGGTGAGGTGCATCAGCCGGTGCACCGCCGACTGCAGCAACTGCCGCTTGCCCGGGAAGTAGTACGAGACCAGGCCGCGCGCGGCGCCCGCCCGGTCGGCGATGTCGCCGAGCGTGGTGGCCTCGTAGCCCCGCTCGGCGACGAGTTCGACCGTCGCCTGGAGCAGCCGCTCGCGGGAACGTCTGCGCAATTCTTCATTGACCGATGCGCTGCGCGGGGACATGCTTACTCCTGCGTTGACTGGCTCAGAGCCAATATACTCAGCGCGCGGGTTCGCCTGCTCTGGGTGAAACGGGGGATCGCCCAGGGCAGGCACACCCCCCAGGGCAGGCACACCCCCCAGGCGCGGCACACCTCACGGTCCGGCGCGGCCGGGTCCCGGCCGGCAGACGGAGCCGGCCGTCACGAATGCCACCAGGGCCACGCCCAGCAGCCAGCCCGCCACGACGTCCGTCACCCAGTGGACCCCCAGGTAGAGACGGGTGAACCCGACTCCGACCACGGAGACGACGGCCACCGTCCAGGCGGTGGCCGCCCACCGTGCGGGAGCCGGCCGGGGGAGCAGCCAGAGCAGTAGCCCGACCACCACCGTCGCCGTCATCGCGTGGCCGGACGGGTAGGCCGAGAAGTGGGCCGAATCCACCGGGTCCGGCCACACCGGGCGCCCCCGTCCCACCAGCCCCTTCATACCTTGCTGCACCACTACGGCCACCAGCGTCGCCAGTGCCACCCGCAGCGCCCGCTCCCGGTCACCGCGCCACCACAGCGTCACGCAGGCGACGGTGGCCAGGGCCCGCATGGTCCACGGATCCCACACCCAGTCGGTGAGGATCCGCATCGTGTGGGTCACCCCGGGATGGGCGACGGCATGGCCGTGCAGATCCCGGGCGACCCGGTCGTCGTACGACAGGAGCGGCTGCCACCCCGCCACCACCAACACCGTCAGTACGGCCGCGAGCAGCGCGCAGCCGATGCCCGCCCAACGCACGTGATCGTTCCGCATACGGGGATCCTGCCACCGGAGGGCGTACCGGAGGGCGTACCGGCGACGGGCAGGCGCTACGCCAGGGCGCTCAGCCCCGGTACGAGGGCCACCAGCAGCGGCACCGCCGGGACCAGCGTCGCCAGCGCCGTCAGCCGCAGCCTGTTCATCGCGGACAGCCGGGGCGCGGCCGACAGCAGCCGCGCCACCCGCTCCTGCACATGTGCCTGCGGAGCGGCGGAGGGCCCGAACACCCCGCGGTCCTCGTTCAGTCCGACCAGGGCCAGGGCGACGGTGAGGCGCCCGTACCGCCGCGAGGCCACGTCGTCGGCGGCCAGCTCGACGAGGCGGTGCATCTCCGCCTCGAAGGCCGCGAAGACGGGTACCTGCGGAAACCCGCCGGCCAGCGCCCGCGAGCAGTGCAGCAGCCAGTCGTGGCGGGCCGCCGCGTGCCCCTGTTCGTGCGCGAGCACCGCATCGAGCTGGCTCCCCTTGAGCCGGCCCAGCGCCGCCGTCGTGACCACGAGCTGCGGGGCCGCCCCGGGCAGCCACCAGGCGTCCGGCCGCTGCCCCTCCAGGACGACGAGCCGCGCGCCCGCGGGGTCCTCGCCGGGCAACAGCGGGGCCCGCTCCAGCAGTTCGGTGCCCTGGGTGCGCCGCCGGGCCCGCGCCCGCAGTACCTCCCGGGCCAGCATCGTCCCGGTCCACAGCGCCCCGCCCGCCAGCGCGAGCGCCGTACCGGCGGCCCAGGGGCCTCCGGACGCGCCCAGGGCGTACGCGTCGACCACACCGTGCGGGGCGGCGGCGAACAGCCGCCCCCGGACCGCCTGCCAGGCGGCCGCCGCGCTCAGCAGCATCGACAGTCCGAGGCACAGGAGCACCGCACCCACCACGCACTGCCACACCCACAGGGCGACGACCGGTTCATGCTCGGGCCATCGGGCCCGGCCCAGCAGGCGGGGCGCGAGCACCGCGGTCAGAGCGCCGAGCAGCAGGAGTGCGGCGGGGACCATCATGGCCACCAGCCTATGAGCGGGGGGCTACCTGCGGGTACGGCCTCGGGTGATTGGTGACGCAGGACACGTGGGGCGCCGCCGTCACATGGTGAGCAGCATGGCCAACATCGCCGTTCCCATGGCCAGTCGGCAGGCCCGGGTCAGCTCGGCCGCCTTCTGGGGACCGGCGGCCGGTCCGCCCGCGGCCGCGACCGTGTGCGCGCCCCCGCCCTCCGCCACCAGCCGGGCCCCGCCCAGCAGGACGTACCCCGCGAAGTAGAGGAGCAGCGCCCCGGTGACCAGGGGCAGCCCCGCGCCGTGCCCGGACCCCGCGGCCGTCCTCAGCGCCATGTAGGCCATGGCCAGCGAGCCGACCAGGTGGTGCGCGTGGTGCACCCCGCCGCGCAGCATCCACACGGCGTGCAGGGCGGCGGCGCAGAAGACCACCCCCAGCACGAGGGCCTGCCACCCCTCACGGACGCCGACGGGCACCGCCATCAGCGCCATGCCGAACCCCATCACGGCCTCCCCGGCGGCGCCGCCGCCCGATCTGCGCACCTGCCCGAGGCAGTACGCGCCGCTCACCGCGCACAGCAGGACGAGCAGCCAGGAGGAGACGGAGGCGGATGCGGACATGGTGGAACCGTGCACGGCGGAACCTCCCGGTTCGTCGGCGTCACGGGAAGAGATGCCCGTCCGGGGTGGCCCGCACGCCGCCCCCGGTTAGGTTCTCCTTATGCGGCCCCGGGATAGGCTCTCCGGAGCCGCACAGGGCATGTCATGTGCCACCGCGTAGAACGGAGCCCCCGATGTCGACCGCCAACCCCGCCGCCCTGAGCTTCCGCACCGCCGTGGAGGCGGACGTGACGGAGCTGGTGGCACTCGTCGAGTCCGCGTACCGCGGTGACGCCAGCCGCGGCGGCTGGACCACGGAGGCCGACTACCTGGAGGGGCAGCGCACCGACGCGGACGGGGTCCGCCAGATCATCGAGACCCCCGACAGCACCCTGGTGGTCGTCGAGCGCGCCGGTGAGCTCGTCGCCTGCTGCCAGCTCGAACACCGGGGCGACCACGCCTACTTCGGGATGTTCGCGGTCCGTCCCGGGCTCCAGGGCGCGGGCCTCGGCAAGGAGATCCTGGCCGAGGCCGAGCGCCGCGCCCGCGAGACGTGGGGCGCCAAGGAGATGCGCATGACGGTGGTGAACGTGCGGGAGGAGCTCATCGCCTACTACGTGCGCCGCGGTTACCGGCGCACCGGCGAGCTGAGCCCCTTCCCCTACGGCGACGAGCGCTTCGGGGTCCCGCTCCGCGACGACCTGGCCTTCGAACTGCTGGTCAAGTCGCTGTAGCCGGACCGGCTATGCGGTGAAGCGCCCCGTGCTGCGGATCTCCGGGAAGTCGGTGACCGCGCCGTCCAGGCCGAGCGCCCGCGCGAGCCGCAGCTGGTCCAGGGTGTTGACGGCCCGGCCGGTCACCCGCAGCCCGGCCGTGTGCGCCGTCTCCACGGCCTCCAGGGTGAGCCGCCGGATGTCCGCGGCGATCGTCGCCGCGCCCGCGGTCCGCGCCCGTGCCACCAGGTCCCCGGCCCCGTCGCCGAAGGAGTCCGCATAGAGCACGGTCCGCGCGCCCGGCACCCGCCGCGCCGTCTCGGCCAGCAGCGCGTCGTCGGGGGAGGCCACTTCCACGCGGGCGGTCAGGTCGAGGCGCAGGAGCAGCTCCGCGAGCGCACCGGCGGCGGCCCGGTCCCGTACCGACGCCTGCAGCGGGACCCGGACCGCGTCCAGGACGTCCTCGAAGACCGGCACGCGCTCGCCCTCGCCGGCGTCCAGTTCGCGTAGTTCGGCCAGGGTCAGATGGGCGACGGCCCCCGAGCCGTCGGTGGTCCGGTCCACCTCGGGGTCGTGCAGGGCGACGAGGGCGCCGTCCTTGCTCAGTTGGAGGTCCAGGGCGATGGCGTCCATGCCGGAACGTTCCGCTCGGAGATACGACCGCAGGGTGTTCTCCGGTTCGACACCCATGACCCCGCGGTGACCGATGGTGAGGAAAGTCAAGGTTCTCTCGCTTCCGTCGACGGCGGCTCCCCGCGCGGTCGCGGTGTCCCGACCGGCCGCGCGCGGTGAGGACGCATGCTAGTGCGCCGACGGCGCGAAGGGACCGGCCGTGCAAGGCCCCGCAGGTGCTCACCGGCCGCTTCCCGCCGGGGTTGTGCGCCCGGGTGCGGCCGGTGGCGGTCCCGCCGCGTCACCCGGGCGTGGGCGTGTCCCGGCCGGCTTGACCGGCCCCGGCTCAGGCCTCGGTGACGGCGGCCGGAGCGGGTTCCCCGTGGTCGGCGGCCAGGTCGGCGAGGTCCTGCAGGAGGGCCTGTGCGAGCTCCAGTTCCGCCAGGTGCTGCCGCTCGCTCCAGCGCAGCGCGAGGGCGGGGAAGGCCCATTGCGGAACGTCGGCCGCGTGCTCCATCGCCTCCCGTACGGCGGCCAGTTCGGCCCGGGTGCGCTCCATGTGTTCGCCGACCATCGCGCGCAGCCGCTCCGGCTCGGCGAGGTGCCCGAGCCAGACGCGCAGCAGCAGCCCGTGCTTGAGCACCGGGGGACCGGCCTCGGCGGTGTCGGCGGCCCAGCCGGCCAGGGCCTCGCGCCCGGCGTCGGTGATGGCGTAGCGGCGCTTGGCCCGCGCCTCCTCGGGCCCCGAGCGCGCGGAGGCCGCGTAACCCAGCTCCTCCAGCCGGCGCAGCTCCGCGTAGATCTGGCTGATGGCCGGTGACCAGTAGAAGAAGCGCAGCGAGGAGTCCGCCCACTTCTTCAGCTCGTAGCCGGTGCGCTCCCCCGGGAAGGAGAGCAGACCGAGAACCGCCCACGCGGTCGGCGGTAGCTCTTGCTTCTTCACCTTCTGACTACTAGTCATATTCCTAATTGAAGTAAGACCGGGCACGGGACGCAACCCTGGAGGCACCGTGAAATTCTCCGTGATCTTCGAAGCCCAGCTGGCCGACCCGACCGTGGAGCGGGAGCACCAGGTCATCCGCGACTGCGTCGAGCAGGCCGTGCTGGCCGAACGGATGGGATTCGACCGGATCTGGGCGGTCGAGCACCACTCGCTGAAGTGGTACGCGCACATGTCCGCGCCGGAGGTCTTCCTGACCTGGGTCGCCGCCAAGACCAGCACCATACGCATCGGTCACGGGGTCGTGTGCATGCCCTTCAACTTCAACCACCCGGTGCGGGTCGCCGAGCGGGCCGCCATGCTCGACCTGCTCTCGGGCGGGCGGCTCGACCTCGGAGCCGGGCGCGGGGGCACCGAGCAGGAGACCTCGCTGTGCGGGGTGGACCGGGAGCGGACCGCGGCGGAGGTCGAGGAGGCCCTGCGGATCATCGGCAGGGCGTGGCAGGAGGAGCAACTGGAGTACCACGGGGAGCTCGTCGACATCGACCCGCACCCGATCCTGCCGCGGCCGCGGCAGACCCCGCATCCGCCGCTGTTCCTGGCGTGCAGCCGGGGGGAGACCCTCGTCCAGGCGGCCGAGCTGGGGATCGGGGCCCTGGTGATGGGCTTCGCCGGACCCGAGTCGATCGCGGGGATGCGGTCCGTCTACGACGCGGCCGTCGCCGGGCGGGACGGCAGCCGGTTCGTGTCCACGGTGGTCAACGACCACTTCTCCGTGCTCTGCCCGACCATCGTGCTCGACGACCGGGAGGAGGCGCGGCGGATCGGCGTCCGCGGGCAGCGGTTCTTCGCCCAGTCCATCGGCCACTGGTACGGCGGGGCGGGCATCCCGGACGAGGCGGTGGTCGCGGGGGCCGACGAGACGGCGCGGATGCGCGAGGCCGCCGAGCAGGTGGTGGCCCGGCTGCACGAGCTGGACATCCCGGTCCGGCCGACCTCGACTGCCACCTTCAACGCCGACCACGCCTACGGCAGCGCCGACGACGCCATCGCCTACGTGGAACGGCTCCGGGCGGCGGGGGCCGACGAGATCATGTGTCTGGTCCAGATGGGCACGGTGGAGCAGGAGGCCTGCCTGGAGACCCTGCGCCAGTGGGGCGAGAAGGTCATCCCGCACTTCCGGGGCGCGTGATGAACGGACCCGCGACCGGACCGGCGACGGGACCCGCGACCGGACCGGCCGACCGTCTCGACCCCGCCGCCCGCCCCTTCCTGGACGCCCTCGCGGCCGGCTTCCCCGATCTCGGCGGGAGTGTCACCGACGCCGACGAGGCCCGGCGGATCCTGGCGGCCGCGCCCCGCCCGACGGCGCGCAGGCCGCGCGTCGGAGCCGTCCTGGACCGGACCGTTCCCGGTCCGCCGGGGGCCCCGGCCGTCCCCGTGCGCATCTATCTGCCCGACCCGGAGCAGTGGCCGGGGCCCCGCCCGACCGTGGTGTTCTGCCACGGCGGCGGCTGGGTGCTGGGTGACCTCGACTCCTACGACACCACCGCGCGCACCATTTCGCGAGCGGCCGGCGCCGCCGTGGTCTGCGTCGGCTACCGGCTGGCCCCGGAACACCGTTTCCCGGCGGCCGCGCACGACGCGTACGCGGCCCTCTGCTGGGCCGGCGGGAACCTCGGCGAGCTGGGCGGCGACCCGGACGCCCTGGTGGTCGCGGGGGACAGCGCCGGGGGCAACCTCGCCGCCGCCTCGCTGCTGCTGGCCCGCGAAAGCGGGGGACCGGCCGTCGCCCTCCAGGTGCTGGCCTACCCCGCGCTCGACGCCGCCCAGGACGGCGAGTCGTACCGGATCAACGCCGAGGGCTGCTTCCTGACCGCCGCGCACATGGCCTGGTTCTGGGAGCAGTACCTCGGCCCGGGTGTCGGCGGCGGGCATCCGACGGCCTCGCCGCTGCGCGCGGACCTGACCGGGCTGCCGCCCGCCCACGTGATCGTCGCCGGGTGCGACCCGCTGAGGGACGACGGGCTGGCGTACCACCGCAGGCTGGGGGAGAGCGGAGTCCCTTCGGTCCTCGACCTCCGGACCGGGATGTTCCACGGCTTCCTGACGCTGTCCGAGGTGCTGCCGGAGGCCCGACAGGCCATGGAGCGACTGGGCGGAGCCATCCGTTCCACGCTGACGAACGGGAAGACTTTCGGTGAATCAGGGGGTCGCGCAGGATAATTTCCCGAGTTACCACTTGAGCGGAAGAGCCTCACACGTTTACGCTGCCTTGACGTGAGGTTCTCCTGTGGAGGAAGTGACATGACGGAAACTCTTGTGCCGGGTGTCGGCGGTGCCGTGATAACCGCCGGGGCGCGGGTGGTCGACCACCCCGCGTGGCCCGAGCTCAAGGCCGCCGTGGAGGAGATCCGCCCCTGGCAGTCCGCGGACGGGTCCATCGACTTCGGGGCAGAGGGCGCAACCGCCCAGCACACCGCCGAAGCTGCCGTCGGGCGCGTGATCCGCGCCGTCGAGACGCTGTCCCCGCTGCTCCCGCACGCCACGGCGTACCACCAGGCGCTCGTTGACGACCTGCGCAAGTGGGCTGCCGGGGGCTTCCAGGTGCCGGACTTCCTCGATTCCCTGCTGGCCTTCCAGCCGGCCGCCGAGCGCGCCGACGGGCTCCAGCACCTCGTCGTCTTCCCGATGTACACCCAGAACGGCAACCCGGACCGCAACCTGGAAGCCGTCGTGCTCAAGATGGTGTGGCCCGAGTGGCTCGCCGAGCTGGAGCGCACCCGCTACGACAACCCGCTGTTCCTCGGCATCACCTTCGAGGACTTCACCCCGGGCTACGACACCCACTCCGCCGTGCTCTTCCCGGAGACCATCGCCGTCCGCGAGGCCCCCGAGCGCTTCACCTGGGGCGGCATCTTCTGCGACCGTGAGGCCGCGCGCTACCGCAAGGTCACCGAGGCCGCCGTCGACATCCTCGGCATCGAGCTGCCCGAGGACATCGCCCGCATGGTCGAGGACCAGGAGCGCTGCGAGAAGGCGTTCGTCCTGTGGGACATGGTCCACGACCGCACCCACAGCCACGGCGACCTGCCGTTCGACCCCTTCATGATCAAGCAGCGCCAGCCGTTCTGGATGTACGGCCTGGAGGAGCTGCGCTGCGACCTCACCGCCTTCAAGGAGGCCGTGAAGCTGGAGTCCGAGGGCAACGAGCACGGCCGCGACGTGCAGTACGCCGTCCTCTTCGACCGGATGTTCCGCTTCCCGGTGTCGGGTGACCGCAACCGCAACTACGACGGCCTCGGCGGCCAGCTGCTCTTCGCGTACCTCCACAAGCACGACGTCGTGCGCTGGACGGACAACAAGCTGAAGATCGACTGGATGCGTGCCCCGCAGGTCACCAACCAGCTGTGCGGCGAGATCGAGGACCTCTACCGGGCCGGCATCGACCGCCCGAAGCTCGTCCACTGGTTGAAGGCCTACGAGCTGGTCTCGACGTACCTCGCCCCGCACCCGGGCTCCAAGTGGGCCAAGGGCGCCGAGGCCCTCGACATGACGCAGCCTCCGCGCAAGCTCGTGGACGACGTGCTTCCGGACGAGTTTCCGCTGAGCATGTTCTATGAGGCCCTCGCCAAGAAGCTCAAGGGCGTGATCGCTTCGGCGAAGGGCATCACGGCCCGCAATGCGGAGAACGCCGATCGGGCCGCCGCGTGAGCACTCGCCCTCAGGAGGCTGCACAGATGAACGGCTCCGGGAACAGCAACGGAAAGCTGCACGGAGCGGTGGTGGCGGTGGCCGGGGCCGGCGGGCCCGCCGGCCGCGCCGCCCTGCTCCGCCTCGCCGAAGCGGGTGCGGTGGTCGTGGCGTCCGACGCAGATCCGACGCGCCTCGCCGAGGCCGTGGACGCGGCGCGCTACGCCCACGGTGGTGCCACCGTCACGGGTGACACCGTGGACCTGCTCGACCTCGACGCGACCAAGGCGTGGGCCGAGCGGACCGAGAAGGAGTTCGGCCGGATCGACGGTCTCGTCCACCTCGTCGGCGGCTGGCGTGGCAGCAAGACCTTCACCGACGTCGACCTCGCGGACTGGGACTTCCTGGAGAAGCTCCTCATCCGCACGGTCCAGCACACCTCGCTCGCCTTCCACGACGGACTGCTGCGCAGCGACCGCGGACGCTTCGTCCTGGTCAGCCAGTCCGGCGCGCACAAGCCGGTCGCCAACAACGCCGCGTACAACGCGGGCAAGGCGGCCGCCGAGGCCTGGACCCTGGCCATGGCGGACTCCTTCCGCAAGGCGGGGGGTGACGAAGGCCCCGTAGCGGCGGCTGCGATCCTGGTCATCAAGGCACTGGTGCACGACGCGATGCGCGCCGAGCGTCCCAATGCGAAGTTCGCGGGCTTCACCGACGTCAAGGAGCTGGCCGAGGCCATCGCCGGCGTCTGGGAGCGGCCCGCCACCGATGTGAACGGACAGCGTCTGTGGCTCACTCCGCAACCGTGAGAACCGATGCCGGGAAGACCGATGCCCGGCGGCACCACGATCCGGCGGTGCGCGGTTTCGCGAGCGACAACTACGCGGGGATCCACCCCGAGCTGCTCGCGGCCGTCGCGCTGGCCAACGGCGGCCACCAGGTCTCGTACGGCGATGACGAGTACACCGAACACCTGCAGAAGGTCTTCCGCAGCCACTTCGGTCCGTACGCGGAAGCATTCCCGGTCTTCAACGGCACGGGCGCCAACGTCGTCGCCCTGCAGGCCATGACCGACCGGTGGGGCGCCGTGATCTGCGCCAAGACCGCCCACATCAACGTGGACGAGGGCGGCGCGCCGGAGCGGATGGCGGGCATCAAGCTGCTCGCCGTGCCCACCCCCGACGGCAAGCTCACCCCTGAGCTGATCGACCAGGAGGCCTGGGGCTTCGAGGACGAGCACCGGGCCATGCCCCAGGTCGTCTCGATCACCCAGAACACCGAACTCGGCACGGTCTACACCCCGGACGAGATCAAGGCCATCTGCGATCACGCCCACGGCCTCGGCATGAAGGTGCACCTCGACGGCGCCCGGATAGCCAACGCCGCGGCGTCGCTCGACATGCCGATGCGCAGCTTCACGAACACGGTCGGCGTGGACGTGCTGTCGTACGGCGGCACCAAGAACGGCATGATGTTCGGCGAGGCCGTGGTGGTGCTCAACCCGGACGCGGTCCGGCAGATGAAGCACATCCGCAAGATGTCGATGCAGCTCGCCTCGAAGATGCGGTTCGTGTCGGTGCAGCTGGAAGCGCTGCTCGCCAAGGACCTGTGGCTGCGCAACGCCCGGCACGCCAACGCGATGGCGCAGCGGCTCGCCGCGGGCGTGCGCGAGACGGACGGTGTGGAGATCCTCTACCCGGTGCAGGCGAACGCGGTGTTCGCGCGGCTGCCGCACGAGGTCTCGCGACGGCTGCAGAAGCGTTACCGCTTCTACTTCTGGGACGAGGCGGCCGGCGACGTCCGCTGGATGTGCAGCTTCGACACCCAGGAAGAGGACGTGGACGGCTTCCTCCAGGCGCTCAAGGAAGAGCTCGCCCGCTAATTCAATAGATATACAAATTGCGGCATAGGTATGCTCCTGGATCATGGAACTGATCCAGGAGCAAACCGGCATTGCCGCCTACCTGGCGGCCGATGACGTCATCGACCACCACCACCCGCTCGTGCGCGAAACCGCGGACGCGTTCTGGACCGCGACGGGCGGTGACGCGCACGCGTACGCCGAGGCCGCCTTCGAGTTCGTCCGCGACACGATCCCGCACTCGGCGGACTCGGGTGACCCGCGCGTCACCTGGCGCGCCTCGGACGTGCTGGATACCCGCAACGGCATCTGCTACGCCAAGTCGCATGCGCTCGTGGCCCTGTTGCGGGCCCGGGGCATCCCGGCCGGCTTCTGCTACCAGCGCCTCGCCGACGACGACGGGACCAATCCCATGATCCACGGTCTGATCGCGCTGCGCCTGCCCGGCGCCTCGCGGTGGCACCGCCAGGACCCGCGCGGCAACAAGCCCGGCGTGGACGCCCGGTTCAGCCTCGACGGCGAACAACTGGCCTTCCCCGTCCGCCCGGAGCTCGGCGAGATCGACTACCCCGAGCTGTACGCCACCCCGCACCCCGCCGCGCTCAAGGCCCTCCAGGAGTCCGCCGACCGGCCGGAGTTGTGGCGGAAGCTTCCGACGGAGCTGTAACCGGCGACGGCGCCGCTGAGGTGCCGGGACCCCGCGCCGCCGTCAGCGCGTGCAGTAGGGCCGCCGCGAGCTGCAGTCCGGCGATCCCGGTCAGCAGCGTCCATGCCGGCGCGTCGGCCGCGAGCCCCACCAGGGCCGCCCCGGCCGACGCCGCCGTCACCTTCAGCCCCGCGCCCAGGGTGAACACCTGCGTCCGGACCTCGTCCGGGGCGTACTCCGAGCGGATCCGCAGGGTGGCCGTGAGCAGCGGTCCGTCGCACACCCCGGCCACCGCGAACAGCGCCGCCGCCGCGGCGACCGACGAGGTGAACGCGGCCGCCGCCAGAGCCGCCCCGGTCCCGGCCAGCGCCCACCGCACGAGCAGGCCCGGCTCCACGGACGTCATCCGGCCCAGCGTCAGCGAGCCCGCCAGCGCGCCCACCGCGAAGGCCGTCATCAGGACGCCCCCGGCGCCCGGGCTGCCGAGCCCGTCGGCCAGCAGGACCGAGGTGGTGGTGAGGGCGCCCACGCCGACGAAGGCCATGGTCGTCGCAGAGGTGACCGCCCGCAGCTCCCGGACCCGCCACAGGGCGGCGAGCCCCGCGCCCAGCCCGGCCCGGGGTCCGCCCTTCGACGGGCCCGCGCCCGGCTCTTCGTACGGAAGCGTGGCCGCGAACCCCGCCGCCAGCGCGCCGGAGACCGCCAGGACCGCCATCGCCGGAGCGGCGGAACCGAGGGCCGCGGCCAGGCTGACCGCCGCGGGCGAGGTGACCGAGGCGGCGTTGTAGGTGGAGGCGTCCCAGCTGTACGCCCGGTCGCGCCCGGCACCCGCCGGGACCAGCCCCGTGACCAGGCTGGACAGCCCGCCCGTCACCATCGGCCCGCAGCTGCCGCCGAGCGCCGCCACCACGAGCACCAGCGGCACCGGCGCCCGGCCCAGCAGTACGGCCAATGTCGCCACGGCGGTCGTGAACCCCGCCAGGGCGCCGACGTGGAACAGCCTCGGCCGGCGGGCCCGGGCCGCGGCGGCGCCCGCCAGCGGAGCCGCCAGCACGTGCGGGGCCAGCCAGGCCGTCACCACGAACGCCCCGTACGCCGCGCTCCCGGTGCGCTCCAGGGCGAGCAGCACCACGGCCATCCCCATGCCCTCCGAGGCGAACCGTGCGGCCAGCGCCGCTGCCAGGTACCGCCCGAACCCGCTCATCCCCGGACCCCCCAGTGTGTAACGTGATAGGCGCACAAGACGTTACGCCATTCGCGTGTAAGGGGAAAGGATCCGGCATGGCGGACTCCCGAGGGGGCTTCTCGGCGGCCCGGCGGCTGCTCGACCTCGCCGAGGCGGTACGCGCCGACCCCGAGCTGCCGCGCGCCGCCCTCGCCGAGCTGCTCGCCGGGCACGGGGAGCGTCCGGCGGACCTCACCGAGCAGGCGTTCTCCGAGGCGGGCGCCGCCGAACTGCGCACGGCCGCCCGGCGGATGGCGGGCGTGCTCGGCGAGCGCGACGAGGACCGTGCCGCCGACGCCCTCAACGCCCTGCTGGCCGAGTGCGCCACCCGACCCCGGTTGACCCGGCACGACGGCCACCCCTGGCACCTGCACGTGGACCGCGGGGAGGAGGCGGGCTGGGGCGACTGGTTCCTCGCCTCCGGCGCCCTCGCCCTCGCCCAGCTGCTCACCGAGTACGGACGGATCGCCTGGGGCGCCTGCGCCGCCGCGGGCTGCGGGCGGTTCTTCCTCGCCACCGGGCCGGGCAGCGCCCGCCGGTACTGCTCCACCGCGTGCGCCGGCCGAGCGCGCGTCGCCGCCCATCGCCGCCGCAGGCGCGAAAGCTGACAGGAAAGTTTCTTGTCGGATATCGTTGTCAGCTTGGCATGGGCATGAGTACTTTCGAGGGCGCCGGAACCCCTCCCACCGGAAGGCCCCCCATGCGTTTCGGATTGCCCGCCGCGCTCACCGCCCTGGCCCTCGGCCTGGCGGCGGCCGTGGTCCCCGTCCCCACCCTCGCGGCGCCCCCCGCCCCCGCCCCCGCGGCGCCCGCGCAGTTCGCCCACCCCGGAGTCCTCAACAGCCGCGCCCAGCTGGACTTCGTACGGACGAAGGTGCAAGCGGGGCAGCAGCCGTGGAAGTCGGCCTTCGACTCCATGCTCGCGAGCAAGTACGGCTCGCTGTCCCGCACGCCCAAGCCGCGCGCCGTCGTCGAGTGCGGCTCGTACTCGAACCCGGACATCGGGTGTTCCGACGAGCGCGAGGACGCCATCGCCGCCTACACCCAGGCGCTCGCCTGGTACATCACCAGGGACAGCAGGTACGCGAAGAAGTCGATCGAGCTGATGGACGCCTGGTCCGCGCAGATCAAGGACCACACCGACAGCAACGCCCCGCTGCAGAGCGGCTGGGCGGGATCGACCTGGCCGCGCGCCGCCGAGATCGTCAAGCACACGTACGACGGCGGATGGCCGGGCCAGGGGCGGTTCGCGACCATGCTGCGCGACGTCTACCTGCCCGAGGTCATCAACGGCCGGCCGAACAGCAACGGCAACTGGGAACTGATCATGATGGACGCCGCCGTCGGCATCGCCGTCCACCTCGACGACCACGCGAGCTACGACAAGGCGATGGGGATCTACCTCGGCCGCGTCCCCGCCTACTTCTACCTGGCGTCCGACGGCGCGCAGCCCGTCTACCCGCCTCGCTCGTCCATCGACACCAGGAGCGAGCTGGTGGAGTACTGGCACGGCCAGAGCACCTTCGTGGACGGCCTCGCCCAGGAGACCTGCCGGGACTTCGGCCACACGGGCATGGGGATCGCGGCGACCATGCACGTCGCCGAGACCTCGCGGATCCAGGGGCGCGACCTGTACCCGCAGTTCAAGGACCGCTTCCGGCACGCGCTCGGCTTCCACGCGAAGTACGAACTCGGCGAGGCGGTGCCGTCCTGGCTGTGCGGCGGAACCCTGGCCAAGGGCATCGGCCCGGCGACCGAGGTCGGCTACAACGCCCTGCACACCCGGCTGGGCGTCACGCTGGAGAACACCCGCAGGCTCACCGAGGGGCGGCGCCCGGCGGGCACCGAGAACCACTTCGAGGCGTGGGAAACCCTGACCCACGCCGAGAACCCCAACTGAGCGGGGCGTGAAGGCGCGGGCCACAGCGGCTCGCGCCGACCCGGCTATCAGGGGTGCTCCGGTCCGTCAAGCCACGAAATTCAGGGACGTGATGCGACGCGAGGGGTGAGGCGTACTGGAGGTGTCCATTTTTCGCCCCTCTCGTCAGAGGAGAACCGCCATGACTCACCCCTTTCGAACCCGACGCCTTGCTCTGTTCGCGGCCTCGACCGCCGTAGCCGCCGGAGCCGTGCTGGTGCCCACGACCTCCTTCGCCGCCACCCCGGCGGCATCCCACGTGGTCGTGGCGGAAAGTGACGGGGACGACGCCAACAAGTCCAACCTTCTCCTGGTCGTGCCTCCCGGCAGCGAAGGCACCATCAAGGTCGACCCCGACCACGGGCAGCCCGCCAAGCATCAGCCCGGCAAGTGGGGCAAGAAGCGTCCGGGCAAGGGCGGTTCATCCGACGACAGGATCGTCGTCACCCCCGGGAAGCCGGCCCAATGGCAGTGCATCGTCGCCCCGTGCGGTCCCCCCGAGGACGACTCGGTCGTGGGCGGTATCGCCATGCCCGGCACCGTGGACCCGCCGCAGCTGCCCGACGGCAGGACCTTCCCGGGCTGAGGCGCCCAGCGCCAGGATCCCGGGGTGACTGCGGCCCCGTCCCTTGGAGGGACGGGGCCGCACTCTGCTGTGGGGATCAGCCCGCTTCCTTCACCTGGGCCGGCGTCGGGGCGGTCCCGCCCAGGTGGGCCGGCAGCCACCACGAGTCCTCGGTGCCCTTGGGCTTCTCCGGGTAGGCGCGCTGCGCCGCGTCCAGCAGCTCCTGCACGCGCTCGCGCAGCCGCCGGGTGATGGCACCGGCGTACTGGTCCTTCGGCGCGTCGAGCGGCTCGCCGACCCGCATCGTGACCGGGATGTGGCTGCGCTTGAGGTTCTTCGGGCGACCCTTGGTCCACAGGCGCTGGGTGCCCCACAGGGCCACCGGGATCAGCGGTACGCCGGCCTCCTGCGCCATGCGCGCCGCACCCGACTTGAAGCTCTTGAGGGTGAAGGACTGGGAGATCGTCGCTTCCGGGAACACCCCGATGATCTCCCCGGCGCGCAGCGAGTCGAGCGCGTGCTGGTACGCCGACTCACCCTGCGCGCGGTCCACCGGGATGTGCTTCATCGCGCGCATCAGCGGGCCGGACACCTTGTGCCGGAACACCGACTCCTTCGCCATGAAGCGCACCAGGCGCTTCTGCGGCCGCGCGGTCAGGCCGGCGAAGATGAAGTCGAGGTAGCCGATGTGGTTCGACACCAGGACCGCCCCGCCCTTGCGCGGGATGTTCTCGGTGCCCTTCATGTCGATACGGATGTCCAGCGCACGGAAGAGCGTGTGTGCGGCGCCGATCACCGGAGGGTAGACGAACTCAGCCATGGTGCGGAGACCGCGCTTTCTGCCTGGGGAGGTACTCCCGGCCGGAAGTTACGGCAGCGTAGGTACGCGCCATTGGGGATCGTGCCCCATGCGCGCGCTGCTGGCCAGCCCAGACGCCCGTGCCCGGGGAGATTCTCGTCACGCCGGGAATCGTGCAGGTCCGGCGGGCGCTTCGTTCCCCGTACGAGCGTACGGCGATGATGTACGTACACGAAGGCAAGGGCCGGTCGACACGGTCGAGTCGACGGCCGAGGTGACGACGGGAGTGCGGGTGCGCGGGCAGGATGAGGCGCCGGGCCGGCTGGGCGCGGCGGAACTGGGCGCGGAGCCGGGGGAGCGCGCCAGCCTGGTGCAGTTCTCCAGCGCGTTCTGCCAGCCCTGCCGGGCCACCCGGCGGATCCTCGCCGAGGTCGCGGCGATGGTCGAGGGTGTCGCGCACATCGAGATCGACGCCGAGGACCGGCTCGAACTGGTCCGGGCCCTGGGGATCGAGAAGACCCCGACCGTGCTCGTCCTGGACGGGGCGGGCCGGATCGTCCGGCGGGCGGCCGGGATGCCGCGCAAGGCGGATGTGATCGCCGCCCTGGGGGCCGCCGTCTGACAGGCGCGCAGGTGGGCGGGCCGGCGGACGCGCCGGTCCGGTCATCGGTGTGAGGACCGGCACACGCGCCGTGCCGTGAGCCCGCACGCAGCGTGACGCGCCTGACATCTGCCGGATCCCGCTTGACTGTGTACACGCGCGATCGACAGGCTGGCCGTATGCCGTATGAACTCCTGCTCTACGGACGGGTCCACGTCGACCTCGTCCGCCACGCGAGCGCGCGCTGTTGGGATCACTGAACGTCCCCGGTCCCCGATCCCCGACAGTGCCCGCGTGCTCCGCGGCAGAAGGAAGTACTCCGATGACCGCTCCTGCGGCCCCGACGGCTCCGTCCCCCCGATTCGACGCAGGGCTCCCCGGCTCGCCCGACCTCCTGCGCTCCGTGTTCCGGCAGCACGCCGCCGGAGTCGCCGTCATCACAGCCGAGACCGGCGGCCGGCCTGCGGGCTTCACCGCCACCTCGCTCAACTCCGTGTCCGCAGACCCTCCGCTGCTCTCCTTCACCATCGGCACCGGGTCCTCCAGCTGGCCCGCCGTACGCGACAGTGAGTACCTCGGCGTCCACGTACTCGGCGAGCACCAGCGGGAGCTGGCCGGCCTCTTCGCGCGGAGCGGAGCCGACCGTTTCGGCCCGGGCACCGACTGGAGCACGGGGCCCCACGGGGTTCCCGTGCTGGACGGCGTGCTGGCGTGGCTGGTGTGCAGGGTGGTGGCCCGTGTGCCCGCCGGCGAGCACCGTGTGATCATCGCGGAGGCGGTCGTGGGGGATCCGGCGGGGGAGGGGCGGCCCCTCCTGTACCACCAGGGTCGCTTCAACGCGCTGCGCGACTGAATCGTCCCTGCTGGGGCGGGTTCGGGCGGCGTTGGACAGATCACAGTTCACCGGCCTTGCAACCGTGGAGCACCCACGGTGTACTGACGAGTAACATTCCCTTCGGAGCGCGGGCCGCCCCGACCGGGATCCGCCCGACAAGGCGCCTATGCTGCCTGCACAAGGCGGTATCAGAAAAAGACGATGCGGTAGGAGAGCCGGCGTGAGCCTGAGGATCGTTGTCTGTGTGAAGTACGTGCCCGACGCCACCGGCGACCGGCACTTCGCCGATGACCTGACCGTCGACCGCGACGACGTCGACGGCCTGCTGTCGGAGCTCGACGAGTACGCCGTCGAGCAGGCGCTGCAGATCGCCGACGAGGCCGACGATGCCGAGATCACCGTTCTGACGGTGGGCCCCGAGGACGCCAAGGACGCGCTGCGCAAGGCGCTGTCGATGGGCGCTGACAAGGCCATCCACGTCGAGGACGACGACCTGCACGGCACCGACGTCATGGGCACCTCGCTGGTGCTCGCCAAGGCGATCGAGAAGGCCGGCTACGACCTGGTCATCACCGGCATGGCGTCGACCGACGGCACCATGGGCGTGCTCCCGGCGATCCTGGCCGAGCGCCTGGGTGTCCCGCAGGTCACCCTGCTCTCCGAGGTCAAGGTCGAGGACGGCACCGTGACCGGCCGCCGCGACGGCGACACCGCGAGCGAGCAGCTGGAGGCCTCCCTCCCCGCGCTCGTCTCGGTGACGGACCAGTCGGGCGAGGCCCGCTACCCGTCCTTCAAGGGCATCATGGCCGCCAAGAAGAAGCCGGTGGAGTCCTGGGACCTGGAGGAGCTGGAGATCGAGGCCGACGAGGTCGGCCTGGAAGGCTCCTGGACCACGGTCGACTCCGCGGCCCAGCGTCCGGCCCGTACCGCCGGCACGATCGTCAAGGACGAGGGCGAGGGCGGCAAGCAGCTGGCCGAGTTCCTGGCCGGCCAGAAGTTCATCTAAGAACTTCGGCCACTCCTCACAAGCCCCCAGACACTTCGCAATAGCAGGAGAGCAGTCCCATGGCTGAAGTTCTCGTCTACGTCGACCACGTGGACGGCGCCGTCCGCAAGCCCACCCTTGAGCTGCTGACGCTGGCCCGCCGCATCGGCGAGCCCGTCGCCGTCGCCCTGGGCGCCGGTGCGGCCGACACCGCCGCCGTGCTCGCCGAGCACGGCGCCGTCAAGGTCCTCACCGCCGACGCCCCCGAGTTCGCCGAGTACCTCGTCGTACCGAAGGTGGACGCGCTCCAGGCCGCGTACGAGGCCGTCTCCCCGGCCGCCGTGCTCGTCCCGTCCTCCGCCGAGGGCAAGGAGATCGCCGCCCGCCTGGCGGTCCGCATCGGCTCCGGCATCATCACCGACGCCGTCGACCTGGAGGCGGGTGAGGAGGGTCCGGTCGCGACGCAGTCCGCCTTCGCCGCGTCCTTCACCACCAAGTCCCGTGTCTCCAAGGGCACCCCGGTCATCACCGTGAAGCCGAACTCGGCTCCGGTCGAGGCCGCCCCGGCCGCCGGCGCCGTCGAGGCGCTCGCCGTCACCTTCGGCGCCCTGGCCACCGGCACCAAGGTCGTCTCCCGCACCCCGCGCGAGTCGACCGGCCGCCCCGAGCTGACCGAGGCCGCGATCGTGGTCTCCGGCGGCCGCGGCGTCAACGGCGCCGAGAACTTCCACATCATCGAGGAGCTCGCGGACTCCCTCGGTGCGGCCGTCGGTGCCTCGCGCGCCGCCGTCGACGCCGGCTGGTACCCGCACTCCAACCAGGTCGGCCAGACCGGCAAGTCGGTCTCCCCGCAGCTGTACATCGCTTCCGGCATCTCGGGCGCGATCCAGCACCGGGCCGGCATGCAGACCTCGAAGACCATCGTGGCCATCAACAAGGACGCCGAGGCCCCGATCTTCGACCTGGTCGACTACGGCGTGGTCGGCGACCTCTTCGCGGTCGTCCCGCAGCTGACCGAGGAGATCAAGGTCCGCAAGGGCTGACCTGCGGATAAGTGGTCTCCGGGGCCGTGTGGTGATTCTCACCGCACGGCCCCGAGTCGTTTGTCCAGGACGGGAGAGGGACCATTGACGGAGCGGAACCGCGTGACTAAATTCTGCTATGCGGATCTAAGCTTCCGTGAAGCGGAAAAGAGGAGAGTGCACGATGGGTCAGCAGGAGAAGGTGGCGACGAGCCTCGCAGGCGCGGTCAGCGAGGGCATCAGCGCCTCCCTCGCGCCGGTGGACGCGGAACTCGCGCGCCACTACCCGGGCGACCCCGGCACCCGTCAGCCCATCCACACGGTCTACGTGCCCGGTGACGTCTTCGCCGCCGACACCATCCGCTCCTGGGGCGACCAGGCCCTCGCCGCCCTCGACGAGCACGCCCCCGACGCCGCCACCTTCGCCAAGGTGCTCGGCATCTCCGACGAACTGGCCGTACCCGTCTACGACCGCGTCCGCGCCAAGCTCGCCTCCGAGCCCATCGAGGACCTCCGCGTCGACTTCGAGGACGGCTTCGGCGTCCGCTCCGACGAGGAGGAGGACCAGGCCGCGGCCCGCGCCGCCCGCCTCGTCTCGGAGGCCTTCTCCAACGGCACGAACGCCCCGTACATGGGCATCCGCATGAAGTGCATGGAGTCCAACGTCCGCGACCGCGGCATCCGCACCACCGACATCTTCCTGTCCGGCCTGCTGGCGAACGGCGGACTCCCCGAGGGCCTCGTCCTGACCCTCCCGAAGGTCACGTACGCCGAGCAGGTCAGCGCCTTCGTGAAGCTGCTTGAGGCCTTCGAGACCGCCCGCGGCCTGCGCCCGGGGCGGATCGGCTTCGAGATCCAGATCGAGACCAGCCAGTCCATCCTGGCCTCCGACGGCACCGCCACCGTGGCCCGGATGATCGAGGCCGCCAAGGGGCGCGCCACCGGTCTGCACTACGGCACCTTCGACTACAGCGCCTGCGTCGGCGTCTCCGCCGCGTACCAGTCGAGCGACCACCCGGCCGCCGACCACGCGAAGGCGATCATGCAGGTCGCGGCCGCCGGCACCGGCGTACGCGTATCCGACGGCTCCACGAACGTCCTGCCGATCGGCACCACCGAGCACGTCCACGAGGCCTGGAAGCTCCACTACGGCCTGACCCGCCGCGCCCTGGCCCGCGCCTACTACCAGGGCTGGGACATGCACCCGGGCCACCTGCCGACCCGCTACGCGGCCGTCTTCACCTTCTACCGCGAGGGCCTCGACGCCGCCGCCGCGCGCCTGAAGGCGTACGTAGCCAAGATCGAGGGCGACGTGATGGACGAGCCCGCCACCGCGAAGGCGCTGGCCGGCTACCTGGTGCGCGGCCTCGACTGCGGCGCCGTCGGCGCCGACGAGGTCACCGCCCTGACCGGTCTGACCCGCGCGGAACTGGACGCCTTCGCGATCCCGCGCCGCTCGGCGACGTTGACGGCGACCGCCTGAGCCGTGTGGTTCCGCACGAGGCCCGGCCGGGGACGCCCTGGCCGGGCCTCGCGTCCTCAGGCGCGTCGGATCCCATCGCCGCACCGTGCCGTCCGGGCCGACCGCCGCCGCCGGCGGGGCCGTTCCCGTGTTGCGCGGGCTGATCCGGTGAGGCGTCAGGCAGTCGGCGGGAGTTCGCCCGAGCCGCGGGGGATCAGGCGGGTCGGGAGCTCGATGCGGGTCGGGGGGAGGTCGGTTCCGGAGAGGCGCTGGAAGAGGCGGTCCGTGGCCACCCGGCCCAGCTTCGCCGGGTCCTGGGCGACCACGGTGACGCCGGGGCGGAGCAGGTCGGCCAGCTCGAAGTCGTCGAAGCCGACCAGGGCCACCGGGCGCTCCCGGTCGGCGATGACCCGTACCACGGTGACCGTCACGCGGTTGTTGCCGGCGAAAAAGGCCGACACCGCCTCCGGGCCCGCGAGCATCGCCCGGGCCGCCGCGGAGACCCGCTCGGGAGCCGTGGAGCCGAGGGAGACCCAGGATTCGGCCACGGGCAGGCCCGCGTCCGCCATCGCCTCGCGGTAGCCGCGCAGGCGCTGCGCGGCCGTGTGGATGCGCGGATGGTCGCCGATGAAGCCGATGCGGCGGTGGCCGCCCGCGATCAGGTGCGCCACCCCGTCCCGGGCGCCGCCGAAGCTGTCCGAGAGCACCACGTCCGCGTCGATCCGGCCGGCCGGGCGGTCCACGAAGACGGTGGCCACACCCGCCCGGATCTCCGGTTCCAGGTAGCGGTGGTCGTCGCCCGCCGGGATCACGATCAACCCGTCGACCCGGCGCGCGCACAGCGCGAGCGCCAACTCCCGCTCGCGGTCCGGGTCCTCGGCGCTGGAGCCGTTGAAGAGCAGCGCGCCGTGTGCACGGGCCACCTCCTCCACCGCGCGGCTCAGCGGGCCGTAGAAGGGGTCGGCGAGGTCCTCAAGTACCAGGCCCACGGTGGCGGTTCGGCCCTTGCGCAGGACGCGGGCGCTGTCGTTGCGGCGGAAACCGAGGGCGTCGATGGCCTCCTGGACCCGCTGCTCCGTGTCGGGGGTGACGCCGGCCTCTCCGTTGACCACCCGGGACACCGTTTTCAGGCCCACGCCCGCCCGGGCCGCCACGTCCTTCATGGTCGGCCGGTTTCCGTAACGGGGGTCGGACGGGCGGCGGCTGATGGGCACGGTGGGGAAACCTCCGGAGGTATCGGGCGGCGCTGTGACCTTGAGGATAAGCACTCGGCCGAGAGTGAGGTTTCCGTGGCAGGGTGAGCGGGGCAAGCCACTGGGGGCTCCGGCGGAGCCATGGGGAGAGGGGTAGACGTGATTGTCTGGATCAACGGCACATTCAGCGCCGGAAAGACCAGCACGGCCCGCGAACTGACAGGAATCCTGCCGGACAGCACTCTGTTCGACCCGGAGTTGATCGGCGACGCGCTGCGCGTTCTGCTGCCGGGCAAACGTCTGGCGGAGGTCTCCGACTACCAGGACCTGCCGAGCTGGCGGCGCCTGGTGGTGGACACGGCGGCGGCGATGCTCGCGGAACTGGGCGGGGTGCTCGTCGTACCGATGACCCTGCTCCGGCAGGAGTACCGGGACGAGATCTTCGGCGGTCTGGCGGCTCGCCGGATAGCGGTGCGCCATGTGCTGCTGGCCCCTGAGGAAACGATCCTTCGGCAGCGGATCGCGACGCGGGAGGAGCCGGGCGAGCCACAGGAGGTGGACCTCCGGGTCCGCCAGTGGGCCTACGACCACATCCCCGTCTACCAGCAGGCACTCGGCTGGCTCACCGCCGACGCGCACGTCATCGACAACGGCGCCCTGAGCGTGCGCGAGACCGCGGAGCGGATCGCCGAAGCGGTGCGCACCGATGAGGCCCGGGTCTGCGACATCGTGCAGACCCCGGAGCCCACGCGGGAGACGGTGGCGTCCGGGGTGCTGCTCTTCGACGAGCAGGACCGGGTGCTGCTGGTGGATCCGACGTACAAGGCGGGCTGGGAGTTCCCGGGCGGCGTCGTCGAAGCCGGCGAGGCACCCGCGTGCGCGGGCGTACGGGAGGTCGCCGAGGAACTGGGCCTCGTACTGGACCGGTCGCCCGGTCTGCTCGTCGTCGACTGGGAGCCCCCGCAGCCGCCCGGCTACGGAGGGCTGCGCCTGCTCTTCGACGGTGGCCGCCTCACGGACGGCGCGCAGGACCGGCTCCGGCTGCCCGGCCCGGAACTGCGGGCCTGGCGCTTCGTCACGGAGGCCGAGGCCGCCGGACTGCTCCCGCGGCACCGCTACGAGCGCCTGCGCTGGGCCCTGCGCGCCCGGGAGCGGGGCCGCCCCCTGTATCTGGAGGCGGGCGCTCCGGTCGGCTGACGGGGTACGTCAGGTCGTGGTCTCGGCGGCGGCCTTGGCGAGGGCCGCCGCCGTGTCCGACGTCAGAGGATCGCCGTGTCCGAAGCAGGCCACGGAGGGAGCGAGCGCGGCCAGGCGGTGGAAGGAGTCGATCGCCCGCGCACGGTCCACGTTGAACACGCCCAGCATCAGAGGGCCGACGGCGGCGACGCAGTCACCGGTGAACAGCACCCCGTGGCGGGGGAGGTGCACGCCGATGCTGCCGTCCGTGTGGCCCGGGGCGTGGACCACGTGGGCCCCGTCCCCGAAGTCCAGCACGTCCCCGTCCTCCAGCTCCCCGTCGACCGGGGTGGGCGAGGCGCCGGGCACCACCGTCAGGGCGTGCTCGTACAGCGGGACCTCCCAGTCCAGCAGTACCGGTTCGGGTACGGGCAGCTCTCCCCGGATCACGGGCGCGTCCAGCCGGTGGGCCAGGACGCGCGCGTCCCAGCGGGCGGCGAGCTCACCGGCCGCGCCGATGTGGTCGCCGTGGCAGTGCGTGAGGACGATCCGCTCCAGCCGCCCGGGATCCAGCCCGAGGGAACGTATCGCCCCCTCGATCTCGGCGGCCGACTCGACGTTGCCCGAGTCGACCAGGGTGAGGGCTTCGCCGTCCTGCCAGAGGTACGCCTGGCCGATGGGGAAGCGGAGCATGTGGAGCCGGTTCGGAAGTACTTCGACAAGATCCATACCGCGAACGTACGGACCCGGCCCCGCCCCGCGCACGCGAGTTCACCGGGAGCGCAGTACGCCCAGGGCGCACTGCGCCCTGGGCGTACGGCCTACTCGCGGCGGGTCAGCCGCGCTTGGACTCCGCGTAGTTGACGAGGAAGAGGGCCTCGGCCACCGACAGGCGCTCCAGCTCCTGCGGCGACACGCTCTCGTTGACCGCGTGGATCTGCGCCTCCGGCTCGCTCAGCCCGATCAGCAGCATCTCCGCGTCCGGGTACAGCTGCGTCAGCGTGTTGCACAGCGGGATCGAGCCGCCCATGCCGGCGACCTGCATCTCCTCGCCCGGGTAGGCCTCCTGCAGCGCTGCCGCCATCGACGCGTACGCCGGGCTGCTCGTGTCCGCCTGGAACGGCTGGCCCTGCCCCACGATCTCCAGCTCCAGGCGCGCCTTCCACGGGGTGTGCGCCACCATGTGCGCCTCCAGGAGCTTGACGGCCTCGGTGGTGTCCACGCCCGGCGGCACCCGCAGGCTTATCAGCGCGCCGGCGCTCGCGTGCACCGACGGCGTCGCGCCGACCACCGGCGGGCAGTCGATGCCGAGCACCGTCACGGCCGGACGGGCCCACAGCCGGTCCGCGATCGTGCCTTCGCCGATCAGCTCGACCCCGTCCAGCACCTTCGCGTCGCCGCGGAAGTCCGCCTCCGGGTACTGCAGGCCCTCCCACACCGCGTCCGAGGCCAGCCCGTCCACGGTCGTCGAACCGTCCGCCGCGCGCAGCGAGTCCAGTACCCGGATCAGCGCGGCCAGCGCGTCGGGGGCGACGCCGCCGAACATCCCGGAGTGCAGGTTGCCGCCCAGCGTGTCGATCTTCACCTTGAGCAGGCACATGCCGCGCAGCGTCGCCGTCACCGTCGGCAGCCCGAGGCGGAAGTTGCCCGCGTCGCCGATGACGATGGTGTCGGCGGTCAGCAGCTCCGGGTTGGCTTCGGCGTACTGCTGGAGGCCGCCGGTGCCCTGCTCCTCCGAGCCCTCGACGATCACCTTCACGCTCACCGGCACGCCGCCGTTGGCCTTCAGGGCGCGCAGCGCCAGCAGGTGCATGATGAACCCGCCCTTGCAGTCGGCGGAGCCGCGCCCGTACCAGCGGCCGTCGCGCTCGGTCAGCTCGAAGGCGGGGGAGATCCAGGCCGCGTCGTCCAGCGGCGGCTGCACGTCGTAGTGCGCGTAGAGCAGTACGGTCGGCGCGCCCTCGGGGCCGGGCAGGAAGCCGTACACCGACTGGGTGCCGTCGGGGGTGTCGAGGAGCGCCACGTCCTGGAAGCCCTCGACGCGCAGCGCGTCCGCGACCCAGTTCGCGGCCGCCTCGCTCTCGCTCTTGGGGAACTGCGCCCAGTCCGCCACCGACTGGAAGGCCACCAGCTCGGTCAGCTCCTGCTTGGCGCGGGGCATCAGCGAGGCGATGGTCTCGGCGATCGGATTCTGGGACATGGGCACGCTCCTTTTGGGTGCGACGTTGTGCTCTTCAGTACGCCACCCGCATCCGCGGGGTATGCGTATGCCGGGTACGGCGAAAGACAGTCCCGATCCTCGCACAGCGGGGCGAGGCGGCGTCGCGCCGTAGGATTTCCCCGGCATCGGAGCAAACCGGGTGATCAGGAGCAGCAGCACATCGTGAGCAGCGACGACGACGTACGCGACGCAAGCGCAGGACACGAAGCGCAGGGGGCGGACGACGAGGTGGCCGGGGGGACCGGCGAAGTGGGCGAGGTCTGGGACGTGGTCGTGGTCGGGGCCGGTCCGGCCGGGGCCTCGGCGGCGTACGCGGCGGCGACGGCGGGCCGGCGCGTCCTGCTGCTGGAGAAGGCCGAGCTGCCCCGGTACAAGACCTGCGGAGGCGGCATCATCGGCCCGTCTCGTGACGCCCTGCCCCCGGGCTTCGTACTGCCCCTCAAGGACCGCATCCACGCGGTCACCTTCTCGCTGGACGGGAAGCTGACCCGGACGCGGCGCTCGAAGCAGATGCTGTTCGGGCTCATCAACCGGCCGGAGTTCGACGCCGGGCTGGTCGCGGTGGCGGAGAAGGCCGGCGCGACCGTCCGTACGGGTACGGCCGTGGCCCGCGTCGAGCAGCACGGGGCGGCCGTGCCCGACCGGCGTACCGTGGCCGTGCTCCTCGCCGACGGGGAGACCGTCCTGGCCCGCGCGGTCGTCGGCGCGGACGGCAGCGCGAGCCGGATCGGCGCGCACGTCGGGGTCGAGATGGAGCAGGTGGACCTCGGGCTGGAGGCGGAGATCCCCGTGCCCCCGACGGTCGCGGAGGACTGGAAGGGGCGGGTACTGATCGACTGGGGCCCGCTGCCCGGCAGTTACGGCTGGGTCTTCCCCAAGGGCGACACCCTCACCGTCGGGGTCATCTCGGCCAAGGGCGAGGGCGCCGCGACCAAGCGGTACCTCGACGACTTCATCGCCCGGCTCGGACTCGCCGGCTTCGAACCGGCCGTCTCCTCCGGGCATCTGACCCGCTGCCGCAAGCCCGATTCGCCGCTCTCGCGCGGGCGGGTGCTGGTGGCGGGCGACGCCGCCGGACTGCTGGAACCGTGGACCCGGGAGGGCATCTCCTTCGCGCTGCGCTCGGGGAGGCTGGCGGGGGAGTGGGCGGTGAAGATCTCCGAGGCGCAGGACGCGGTGGACGCGCGCCGTCAGGCGCTCAACTACGCCTTCGCCGTGAAGGCGGGGCTGGGTGTGGAGATGGGCGTCGGCCGGCGGATGCTGTCCGTCTTCGAGGCCCGGCCGGGGATGCTGCACGCGGCGATCACCGGGTTCCGCCCGGCGTGGCGGGCCTTCGCCCGCATCACGCGGGGCTCGACGACCCTGGCGGACATGGTGCGTACGTACCCGCTGGCGCGCAGGGTGCTGCACGCGCTGGACGCCCGGCAGGCGGCGCGAGGCGCCGTCGGCGGTGGCAGCGGCACCGGCAGTGGTGGCAGCGGCGGACACGGGACGGCGTAGGCGTCGACGCCTGCGCGGAGGTGAGGGCGGAGGCCGGACGGCGGCCTGGACCGGCGGGGCGGATCGAACCTGAACGAGGTGGACCGGCCGGAACGGGCCGCCGCGGCCTTCGCGGCGGCCGAGGGGTACGTCGGGGTGGCGGTGACCGCTCTCGCGCTCAACCACCCCGGCCCGGCCGAGGTATTGCCGCCTACGTGGGCGAGCGGATGCCCCGGCTGCTGCCCGACCGCCACCGCCACCGCTACCCCGACCGCGGCTCTCGGAGCGGCTGACCGGCCGCGGCCTCACCCGGGGGCGGCGGGTCAGTTCGACACCGTGATCCGGAAGACCGGGTGGTCGCCGGCGGCCGCCTGGAGCTCCGCGTCGGAGGACTTCGCGGTGACCCCCTGGAAGAAGCGGTTGACCTCCCAGCCCCACTTCTCCAGATAGGCGCGCAGGACGGCGGCTTGCTGGACGGGGTCGGTGATCTCGGTGGCGGTGAAGTTCCGGACCTTGCGCCCCACGCGCAGCTCGCCGCCGCCCGCGACCCGCATGTTGCGGACCCACTGGGAGTGGCCGCGGGCCGAGACCAGGTACTGCGCGCCCTCGAACGTGTGCGGGTTGACCGGGATGCGCTGCATCTCGCCGGACTTGCGGCCCCGGACCGACAGCTCGGCGGTTCCGGCCAGGCTGATGCCGAGCCGGGCCAGCTTGCCGAAGAGCGCGTTGAACCGGACGGCGAACGGGCTGGCCTGGACGTAGTACGGGTTGGTCGCGTTCACGGTGACCTCCGGGGTCGTCTTCCTCACTGAGAGAGCACTGCTCTCGCTTGAGAACAGTGTGCACGGATCGGTGCGCCAAAACAAGAGCACCGCTCTCTAAGTGGAGCAGGGATCCGATTGTTGGGCACTGCTCCATTTGCGTGGCAGACTGACGCGCATGAACACCGTGCGAGGGGCCAGGGAGCGGGCCCGCATCGAGGTCACCGCCGCCATCAAGGACGAGGCGCGCCGCCGGCTCGCGGCCGAGGGCGCCGCCAAACTCTCCCTGCGCGCCGTCGCCCGCGAGCTCGGCATGGTCTCCTCCGCCCTCTACCGCTACTTCCCCAGCCGTGACGAGCTGCTCACCGCGCTCATCGTCGACGCGTACGACAGCGTCGGCGCGGCGGCCGAAGAGGCGGACGCCCGCGCCCTCGCCGCCGGTCACCCGCCCCGCGCCCGCTGGATCGCGGTCTGCGAGGCCGTCCGCGCCTGGGCGCTGGAGCACCCGCACGAGTACGCCCTCATCTACGGCTCCCCGGTTCCGGGCTACAGCGCCCCCCTCGACACCGTCGGTCCGGCCTCCCGTGTCGGGAACACCTTCATCGCCATCCTCCGCGCCGCCTACGAGGGCCGCGGCCTCGCGCTGCCCCCGCTGCCGGCCGCCCTGCGCCCCGAGGCCGTCCGGATGACCGCCGACTTCGCCGAAGGCCTGCCCCCGGAGGTCACGGCCGCCCTGGTCGCCGCCTGGGCGCAGCTGGTCGGCCTCGTCTCCTTCGAGCTGTTCGGCCAGTTCAACCGCGTGGTGGAGGACCGGGCCGTCTTCTTCGCGCATGCCGCCGGGCAGCTGGCCCATGGGGTCGGACTGCCCGCGGTGTGACGCCGACTTCGTAGGGGGACTGACGGAGAATCACATGATGAGGTGACAGGTCGCTCTTCTGTTCCTCGTACGAAGGAGGGCGGTTCAGCCTTGAACCAAGGGCCGCCCGTCTAGTGTTCCTCGGGTCGCCCCCCTGCCGCCGCCGGAGGAACAGTCATGCCCCGCGCCGTGAAGGCCCTGTACGCCGTCCTGGTGACCGTCTTACTGGCCGCGCCGGCGCCGGCGCCCGCGGTCACGGCGCCGGCCGGCAACGCGGAACCGGCGCCGCATGGCCGGTCGGCGGCCGCGCTCCCACCCGACCGGGACCCCACCGGGATCCCGGCCCCGACCACGACTCCCGCACCCCCGGCGCCCCGGATACCCGGCGTGCGGGGTCTGGACATCGGCGTCCCCGCGTACGTCTGGGCGAACGACGCCATGCTGACCGACCTCACCACCACCGGCCCGGCCGCCTCCGTCGTCGTCCTCAACCCCGGCAACGGCGACTCCCCCTTCGAGGCCCCGTGGCGGGCCCGCGCCGACGCCCTGCGCCGCGGCACGACCGCCGCCGGCGGGAAGACCAAGGTGCTCGGCTACGTCCACACCGACCACGGCAACCGCGCCGCCGCCGCCGTGAAGGCCTCGGTCGACAACTACCTCAGGACCCCCGACGGCCGCCTCCACGTCGACGGCGTCTTCTTCGACGTCGTCAGCCGCGACTGCGGTCCCGGCAACGCCATCCGCGACCACTACGCGGAGCTCCGCCGCCACGTGGAGGACACCATGCGCGCCATCGACCCGGCCGCCGCGCCCCTCGTCGTCAACAACCCCGGCACGGCCATAGCCGACTGCTACCTGGAGCCGGGCCGCCGGACCGCGGACGTCTTCGTCACGTACGAGGACACGTACGCCGCGTACACCGGCGGCGGCTGGCTCGGCGGCAACGTCTTCGACCCGCTCACCGGCTACCGCGCGGGTACCGAACTCGATCCGAGCGGCACGGCGTTCTGGCACCTGGTCCACGACGTCCCGGACGCGGGGGCGATGCGCACGACCTTGCGCACCGCTTTCGACCGGGGCGCGGGCTACGCCTACGCGACCAGCGCGGCCATGCCCAATCCCTGGAACACGGGCCCGGCATGGAAGTACGGCGCCCAGACCGCCTACGCCGCCACCCTCGGCTGACGCACGGCACACGGCGCACGGCGTCAGGCCGGTGCGGCGAAGCAGTGCACCGTGACGGTCCGGGTCGCGCTCCACCGCTCGTCGACGGTGCCCAGCAGGCTCCAGCCCTCTCGTTCGTACAGGGCGACCGCGGCGGTGTCGTGGGCGAGGACGTCGAGGACCGGATGCAGACCACGTTCCCGCGCCTCCCGCACGGCCCGCGCCAGCAGTCGTGCGCCGACCCCGAGGCCGCGCGCGGCGGGCGAGGCGAACAGGCGGCCGACCACGGCGGTGCGCTCGACGGGTACTCGCGCGCGCCCGCTCCACAGGGCCGGTGCGAGGTCCCCCGGACCGCTGCGCGCCAGGCCGACGTGACCGGCGATCCGCCCGTCCGTCTCCGCCACCCAGGCCGCCAGCAGGGTGGGCGGCGTCAGCCACTCGGCGGGACGCTCGGGCCAGTTCACCGGATAGCCGTCGCGGTCGTGCACCGCGCGGAGGAGGCCGGCGCACGCGTCGAGGTCGGCGGACGCCCGCGGCCGGATCACCGGTAGTCGTCCGGGTGGCCCTGCATCCAGGTGTTGATCTTGTCCCGGGTGCCGATGAGCGAGGCCTGGTGCTTCTTCAGGTTCTCGAAGGAGCGGTCCCCGCCGAGTTCCTCGTCGAGCTTCGCGATCAGGTCGATCGGCTCGGGGAAGTGGCCGGGCCCCTTCGGGTCGTTCTTCATCGCGCGGTCCATGCGGTGGAGCTCGTCGTGGACCCGGCCGAGGAAGTACGCGCAGTTGCCCGGAGTGCACGAGTCGTTCAGCGTCGCCTGGAGACCGGCGAACGCGTCCCGCACCTTCTCGGCCGGGAGGGCGCCGGCAGACGGCGCGGCCCCCGAACCCGGGGCCCCTGAGCCCGGCGCCCCCGAACCCGGGGCCGTCGGATTCCCGGCCGCGGGGGCCACGGACGCGGACACGGAGGGCGCCGCGGCGGCCGGGCCGGCACCCGGGGTCCTGGGCTCCGTGCCGCAGGAGACGGTGAACGCCGCAAGGGCGACGGTGAGCACCGCGGCAGACCGCGCTGAAGACACGAACATCGACTGACCCCCATGATCGACTGAGGCAGTCGACCCTACTGCCTGCCCGGCGGGCGCCCGCCGCCGCCCTCCTCGGATCCCGCCCTCCTCAGATCCCGGCGGCCTCGGTCCACAGGCGGGCCAGTGCCAGGTCGCCGGTCACCCCCGGACCCGCCAGCGGCTGCCGGTTCCACAGCGCCGCGTACAGCCAGGCCGCCTCCCCCGTCACCTCGCAGTCGACCGCGTCGTCCGTGGCACCCAGCACCGTGCGCGGCGGTTCCGGCGACAGGTGTACGGTCCACGCCGCGCCCGTGTCCACGGCCCTGACCCGCATCACCCGGGGCTCCGGGGTCCGCACCCGGCTGCGCGGCCGCGCGTGGAAGCCGGTCAGCAGCTCGTCCACCCCGTCCTCCGCGAACTCGGGAGCCACCGCCGAGAACGCCACACCGAGCGCCGCCTCCGCGTCCATCCGGTGCACGGCCGTCTCATGGGCCTGGCGCCGCGCCCAGAACGCGAGCGGCGACGGCGGGGCGGTGGGCAGGAAGGTCCAGCACTGCACATCGGCCGGGGCCTCGCCCAGGGCGCGGACCAGGGCCGCGTGTCCTTCGCGGAACCAGGCGAGCAGCTCCGCGCCGGCCAGCTCCGGGGCGTCGGGGAAGGGCGCCCCCTCCAGCAGTCCCCCCTCGACGTACCCGGCCGCCCAGCGGTGCACCGAGCCGGTGTGCCGCAGCAGATCGGCGACGTGCCATCCCGGACAGGTGGGCACGAGGGCGGTCGTACCCGCCTGTTCCGCCACGTCGGCCAGCAGCTCGCCGTCTCGCTCAAGGGTCTTCACGAAGTCGTTGATCTCCATGCCGGGAGTCTGCCAGCAGGCCCGCGGCAGTGGGGGCCAGGGACGGGGAACTCTTCCCGATCGAGCGCGTCCCTCCGTTCGTTCGACCGGCCCGTCACGGGTGCCGAAGGCCCTGCCGGGCACCGCCCCGGGAGGGCTCGGGCACACCGGTCGGCTGAACATCACCCTCCGGGTCGGCGGCCTCGGCTGGCGGGGCGGCATCCGAGGGCCCCCGATCATGGGAGGATCGATGCCATGAACGGCAACGGGGCCCCGCCGCGGGTGGGGGATGTGACCACGGTGGCCACGCCTTCTACGGCTTCCACGGCTTCTACCGCTTCGTCGGCTTCGTCGGCTTCCACGAGGGCCAAACTGGAGCGTGGCCGCAGCGCGCTCGGCCCGGCGCTGGAGCTCGTCCACACCGGCCGTGCACCGACCCGGGCCGTCCTGACGGCCGAGCTCGGGGTCACCCGCGCGACCGCCGGAGCGGTCGCCGCCGAGCTGGAGGCGCTCGGGCTGATCCGTGTCGACTCCCGCCCCGGTGGCGCGGGCGGCGCCCAGGGCCGCCCCTCGCACCGCCTGTCGGTCGACGAGAACGGCCCCGTGGCGCTGGCCGCGCAAGTGCACGCGGACGGTTTCCGGGCCGCGCTGGTCGGTCTGGGCGGCCGCATCGTGGCCACCGCCCCCGGCAAGCTCACCGTCGCAGCCGACCCGGCGCAGGTACTCGGCGCGGTGGTGGAGGCCGGGGCAGCGCTGCTCGCGGAGAGCGGCCGCCGCTGCATCGGCGCGGGGCTCGCGGTCCCCTCCGCGGTCGCCGAGCCGGATGGGACGGCGCTGAACCCGCTGCACCTGGCCTGGCCCCCCGGTTCCCCCGTACGGGCCGTCTTCGCGGAGTGCGTGAAGGCGGCCGGGATCAACGGCCCGGCCTTCACCGGTAACGACGTCAACCTCGCGGCCCTCGCCGAGCACCGGCACGGCGCGGGGCGCAGCGCGCAGCACCTGCTGTGCGTGGCCACCGGGCACCGCGGGGTCGGCGGGGCGCTGGTGCTGGACGGCCGCCTGCACAGCGGGAGTTCGGGCCTGGCCCTGGAGGTCGGCCACCTCACGGTGAACCCCGAGGGGCGCCCCTGCCACTGCGGCGGCCGCGGCTGCCTGGACGTGGAGGCCGACCCGCTGGCCTTCCTCACGGCGGCGGGGCGCACGCCCGGCCCGGAGGTGTCGCTGCTCCAGCAGGCCCGCGACCTGTTGAGCGCGGAGTACGCGGAGCCGGCGGTACGGGCGGCCGCCGAGGAGCTGATCGACCGGCTCGGGCTCGGCCTCGCGGGCCTGGTCAACATCCTGAACCCGGACCGGATCATCCTGGGCGGGCTGCACCGGGAGCTGCTGTACGCCGACCCGGAGCGGCTGCGCGCGGTGGTCGCGGACCGCAGCCTGTGGGGGCGCAGCGGGGGCGTTCCGATCCTGCCGTGCACCCTGGACCACAACAGCCTGGTCGGCGCGGCGGAGCTGGCGTGGCAGCCCGTGCTCGACGACCCGCTGGGGGCGTTGGGCGCCGCGGCGTAGAACCGACCGCCCATGGCCGGGTTCGCCGCCCGGCCGGGGCCGGCTCGGCTCGGCCCGGCTCGGCCCGGGTCTGTCCGGGCCTCGCTCGGGTTCCCCGGTCGGCTGCCGGGCCGTCCGGGGTGCCGCCGCCGTGCGCTACCCGGGCCTGACGCCGACCGACGCCGCCACCGACACGCCTGTCGATACGGTCACCGGGTCCACGGCGACGATCGCGGTCCGGGCGGGTTCTCGTACGGGCTTGGTCCCGATGCGTACCGGCTGCGGCAAAGCCGCCGGCGTGGGGGCCGCGGTGAGCGAGAACCACACGACCTTGCCCGGACCGTCCGCCTGATGCCGGGCGCCCCAGGCCTCGCTGAGCGCCTCCACGAGCGCGAGCCCGCGCCCGCAGGTCTCCAGGGACCCCGCGACCGCCTCCCGGATCTCCGGAAGCCGCGGATCGCTGTCGATGACCGAGACAGTGAGCCGCCCGAGTCGGAATTCGATCTCGACGGTGCACGTTTTGTCCGGCTGCGCGTGGCGATGGACGTTGCTCAGCAGTTCCGTCACTCCGAGCGCGGCCCGGTCTATGAGCGGATCGAGCTGCCAGTGACGCAATTGCGCGGAAATGATTCTGCGGATCTGGCCTATGCGCGACGGCAGCGCCTGCAGTTCGACGACGCAGTGTCTGCGGGAATGACTGATCACGGCTGCGACTCCCCGAAATGAGTGTTACGGGTGCTGCACCCTCGGTAATGCTCCACCAGGGTCACCCACGGTGCTCCACAGTGCAACCGAATGCGACCAAAAGCGATTCGCATGGAACCCCAAAGTGACTGTTTGTGCAGGTGAGGGAGGTACATTGCGAAAGCAGGGGGCGAATACACGCACAAAGGAGCACGGCGCATGAGCACCACCGGTACCAGCGGTACGACTGCCACGACCGTCGACGTCGACCGCAGCGACGCGGACTACCGCGCCTGGCTGAAGGAGGCCGTCCGTAAGGTCCAGGCGGACGCCAACCGCTCCGCGGACACCCACCTGCTGCGCTTCCCGCTCCCCGAGGCCTGGGGCATCGACCTCTACCTCAAGGACGAGTCCACGCATCCGACGGGCTCCCTCAAGCACCGCCTCGCCCGCTCGCTGTTCCTCTACGCCCTGTGCAACGGCTGGATCCGCCCCGGCCGCCCGGTCATCGAGGCCTCGTCCGGTTCCACGGCCGTCTCCGAGGCGTACTTCGCCAAGCTGATCGGCGTCCCGTTCATCGCCGTCATGCCGCGCACGACCAGCCCGGAGAAGTGCCGCCTCATCGAATTCCACGGCGGCGTATGCCACTTCGTGGACGATTCGATGAAGATGTACGAGGAATCGGCGCAATTGGCCGCCCGTACCGGCGGCCACTACATGGACCAGTTCACCTACGCGGAGCGGGCCACCGACTGGCGCGGCAACAACAACATCGCCGAATCGATGTACCAGCAGCTGCGGCTGGAACGTTTCCCCGAGCCCGCCTGGATCGTGGCCACCGCCGGCACCGGCGGCACGTCCGCCACCATCGCGCGCTACGTGCACTACATGCAGCACGACACCCGCATCTGCGTCCCGGACCCGGAGAACTCCTGTTTCTTCGACGGCTGGACCAACAACGACCCGGACGCGAGCAGCGATTGCGGCTCGCGCATCGAGGGCATCGGCCGGCCGCGCATGGAGCCGAGCTTCGTCCCCGGCGCCATCGACCGGATGATGAAGGTCCCGGACGCGGCGAGCGTCGCCGCGTGCCGCGCGCTGGAGACGGCCATAGGGCGCAAGGCCGGCGGCTCGACCGGCACCGGCCTGTGGAGCGCGCTGAAGATCATCTCGGAGATGGTGGCGGAGGGCCGTACGGGCAGTGTCGTCACCCTCCTCTGCGACCCGGGCGACCGCTACCTGGACAAGTACTACTCCGACGCGTGGCTGGCGTCGCAGGGGCTCGACATCGCCCCCTACGCGCGCACGATCGAGACGCTGCTGACGACCGGAGTCTGGCGCGAGCCCATCGCCTGACGCTGGCGCCCCGCTTCGTGAGCTCGCCCTGTTCGAGCCGCAGTCCGCTGGCTACGCTGTGCGGACTTCGATCACGGCGGAGCTTCGGGGGAAGTCATGGCGGGCATCGCGTACAACAGGCCGGAGCGGGACGCGCGTACGCGGGCCCAGACAGGTGCGGAAACGGGTACGGGTACGGGTACGGGTGCGGGGGACGGGCCCGGGAGCGCGGCGCGGGCGTCGCCGTTGGAGTGTCCGAGCTGCCGACGCTCGGACGAGGTGCGCGCCGTCCCCGCCGTCTGCCTCAGCGGGCACAGCCGGCTCCAGCAGGGCGGCACCCGCGGTGACGAGCGGAGCGTCCCCACCCGGGAGGTCGTCCCCCGGCTGGCGGCAGCGCTGGCCGCGACCCCGCCCGCGCCGGTGACCGCCGGGCGGACCGCTCTGGGCGTGCTGTTGATCCTGGTGTCGATCGGCACGTTCATCGGCGGGGCGGCGGGCGGGAAATGGTTCGCCGACCCGCCGGAGAGCGTGCCCCAGGGGTCGCTCCAACTCTGGGGCGGCGCCCATGGGCAAGCCCCGCCCGAGCCCGGGGCCGGGCTCCTGTTCCTCGGCTGGATCTCGACCTTCGCGCTGCTCGGGGCGGTCCTGCTCATCGTCGCGGCCGTACGGATCCAACGTGCCTTCCGGGCGCGGATCGCCGCCGGCCGGGACGCCGCCGAGGAGGTCTGGTCCCGCGGCTGGTGCTGTGCGCGCTGCGCGGTGGTCCACTTCGCCGAGGGGCCGGCGATGTCCCTGCAGGAGTTCCGGGCGACGGTGTGGGGCGCGGGAGGCTACGGAGACCTCGCCCGGGAGCACCGGGTGACGGGAGCGGGCGGCGACTACTGATCCGCCCCGCGCCGCCCGGTGAGGCGGCCGTCGAGCGTACGGACCGCCGTACGGAAGGAGCGGCCCAGGCCCGGGCGGGCGGCGGCGAGGGTCAGCCGGAAGAGGGCGGGCCCGTCCGCGGCGAAGGTCCAGCGGACGTGCGTGCCCGAGCCGGCGGGGGTCAGCCGCCACTCTTCCAAGAGGGCGCGGGCACCGGGGGCGTTGGTCTCGTCGACCCGGTACGCGTACCGCCGTTCGGGGTCCGCGGCCATGATCGTCTCCTGGAAGCGCACCCCGCCCACCAGCTTGATCTCGCGACCCGCGCCGCCGTGCGTGGGGCGGGCCAGGGTGACGGCCCTGAACCACCGCGGCCAGCCCTCGACCTCCTCCGCCAGCGCCCCGTACACGGCCTCGGGGGCGGCGGTGGTCCGCGCGGCGAAGACCAGCCGTACGGGCGCGTCCTCGATGAAGTCCAGCCCCACCGGGCGGAGTCGGCGCAGAGTCATGGCGTTGCCCCCTGGGGTGGTCTGCGGAACGCGCGCGCGGAACAGGGTGACCCTAACTGACTATCAGTCAGAAGTCCGCCCCGAGGCCGAAACCCGCGGTGCGGGGGCTGGGCAGGCGGTCCACCGCGCGGGATGCTGGAACCGCGCCGATCACGCCCCGCGAGCGGAGGCCGCTTTGCCGGATGCCCCCAGCCCCGAACCGCCCCTCGCCCCGGAACCGCCCCTCGCCCCGGAACTGCACCGCGCCCCAGAACCGCCCCTCGCCTCCGAACCACCCCTCGCCCTGGAACTCCTGGTCCACGGCGTCGCCGGCGCCGCTCCCGCCGAGCTGCTCGGCGACCCGCGCACCGTGCGCGTCACCGGCGACTCCACCGCGGCCGTCTTCCGCCGCACCGAGGACGCCGACGCCGAAGCCCACCCCGAGCGCTACCCCGGGCGGCCCGTCCCCGAGGCCTACTGCTGGTCCCGGCTCACCTCCGGCAACGGCGCCCGCGCCCTGTGGCTGCTGCTCCTGCCCTTCATGGTGGCCAACCTCGCCCACTGGGCCCGCCCGGCCACGCTCGCCGCCGACCCCGCGCCGCGCACGGTACGCACGTACGGGGTGCTCGTACGGATCCTCGCGCTCGGCCTGACCGTGCTGCTGATCGCGGCCGCCTGCGAGGTCGCGCTCGACCTGTTCGCCTGGCAGTGCGCGGGCTCCGGCACCTGCGCCGGCTCGCGATCCTGGCTCCGCTTCCTCGCGCCCGGGGGCGGCTGGTGGGCCCGGCCCGGGCGCCGCCTGGCCCTCGCGGCCCTGGTCCCCGCAGCGCTGACCGGGCTGCTCTGGTTCCTGTCGAACCGTACGTGGAGCGCCTACGAGTCCCAGCCGCCGCCCGCCGGCGCCACCGACCCGGACACCGCGTCGGACACCGCGCCCGCGCTCGGCCGCCCCGGATTCTGGTACGGGCGGCGGCTCGTGGCCCGCCTGCGCGCCGCGCACACCGCCGCCGGGCTGCTCACCGTGGCCGCGGCCGTGGCCGCGCCCACCGCCCGCCACGACCGCCGCGCCGGTTCCGCCGTACTCGAAGTCCTGGGCTGGGCCGCACAGTCACTGCTCGTCGCCGGGGGACTCACCGTGGCCTGGGTCGTCTGCCGGCGCGGCCGCACCGAGGCCCGGCCCGACCACCGGCTCGACCGGGCCGCCGTCACCCTGCTGCCGGGCGCCGCCCTCGCCCTCCTCGCCGCCGTCCTCCTGTACGCCTGCTGGCCGCGTCCCGGCTGGACCTCCGCCGGGCGGCTCCCCGGGGACTTCGCCTTCGGGATCCTCATGCTGGGCCAGGGCGTCTGCGTGCTCGCCCTCACCGGCGTCGCCGCGTACCTCCACCGCCGGGCCCCCGACCCGGCCGCCGCCCTGCACGGCCTCGGCGGGCCGGCCGTCGCCATGCTCGGCTGCGCGCTCGGCGGGGTGATGTCAGGCGGGGTCGCCCAGCGCGTCGCCGACTGGCTGGACGGGGGAGCCACCCCAGGCATGGCCGGGGCGCCGCTGCCCGGCCCGCCCGTACTGCTGTCCTGGCAGGCCGCCGTGCTTCCGCCGCTGCTCCTCGTACTGGCCCTGCTCGCCGCCTGGTTCGCGGCGCGCGGAGCCCGGATCCGGCGCCGGCTCGCCGCGACGGTCGCCGCCGAGTACCCGGGGGAGACGCCCGATCAGGCCCGCAGCCGCCGGATCGCCGGGGCCAGGGCCGCCGCCGCGCTCACCGACTCCGCGCCGTGGTTCGTGGCGGCCGTCTCCGGGATCACCCTCCTGCTCGGCGCGGGAGCGCTCGCCGGAGCCTGGTCCACCGGGCGGGTCCCGGGCGAGGCGGCCCGCGGGACCGGGCCGCTCCTGGAGGGCGCCGCCCGCGCCGCCCAGGACACCGGGTCCTGGCTCATAGGCTTCGGTTTCGTCCTCTTCGTCACCTGGGGCCGCCGCGCCTACCGGGACCCCGCCGCGCGCCGCACCATAGGAATCCTGTGGGACGTCGGCACCTTCTGGCCGCGCGCCGCCCACCCTTTCGCACCGCCCTGCTACGCCGAGCGCGCCGTCCCCGACCTGACCTGGCGGATGGCCGGCTGGACCGGCCGCACCGGCGGCCGTCTGGTGATCTCCGGCCACTCCCAGGGCAGTGTGCTCGCCGCGGCCGCCGTCTGGCAGTTGCCGCCGCCCGTCCGCCGCCGGGTCGCCCTGCTCACCTACGGCTCCCCGCTCGGCCGCCTCTACGGCCGCTGGTTCCCCGCCTACTTCGGCCCCGGCCCGCTCACCGCGCTGCACCGGGAGGTCGACTGCTGGCGCAACCTGTGGCGGGCCACGGACCCCATCGGCGGCCCGGTGCTCCCCGGCACACAGGAGGGCGTGGACCGCGGCCCGCTGGCCGACCCGCTCGCCTACGGCCGCAGTGCCCGCCACCCGCTGCCCGCGCCGATCCTCGGCCACTCCGACTACCAGGCGGATCCGGCCTTCGCCGCCGAACGCGACGCCCTGCTCGCGCGCCTGGACACGGCGGCACGGGCCCAGGTGCCCCGCCCTGGGGGTCCCCCCGGAGGGAGTCCGGGGGAGGAAGCCGGGGGAGTACCGGGCCGGAGCCTCAGCAAGGCGCGGGCTGCCCCGGCAGATCCGCCGGGAACAGCAGGGTGAGCTCGTCCTTGCTCGGCTCCGACAACTGAGCCACCCGCCCCGCGTGCCGCTCCACCATCGACTCGAAGGTCTGGCGCGCCGTGCGGCCGTTGCCGAAGGCCGGCCCCTTCGGCAGCTCCGTGAAGTACGTCAGCAGCGCCTCGCAGGTGCCCTCCCCGAGCCGGTACTCGTGCTCCTCCGCCTGCTGCTCGACGATCCGCAGCAGTTCCCCCGGCCCGTAGTCGCCGAAGGTGATGGTCCGGGAGAACCGTGAGGCCACCCCCGGGTTCACGGTCAGGAAGCGTTCCATCTCCGCCGTGTACCCGGCGACGATCACCACCACCGCCTCGCGGTGGTCCTCCATCAGCTTGACCAGGGTGTCGATCGCCTCGCGGCCGAAGTCCCGGCCGGAGTCCTCCGGCGCCAGCGCGTACGCCTCGTCGATGAACAGGACCCCGCCGCGCGCCCGGTCGAAGGCCTCCTGCGTACGGATCGCGGTGGAGCCGATGTGCTCGCCGACCAGGTCCACGCGGGACACCTCGACGAGGTGCCCGCGCTCCAGAACCCCGAGGGAGGCGAGGATCTCCCCGTACAGCCGGGCGACGGTGGTCTTGCCCGTGCCCGGTGAGCCGGTGAAGACCAGGTGCCGGCGCACCGACGCGGCCTTCAGGCCCGCCTGCTGCCGCCGCCGGCCCACCTCGATCATGTCGGTGAGCGCGCGCACCTCGCGCTTGACGCTGTCGAGGCCGACCAGCGCGTCGAGTTGCCCCAGAACCTCACCCGAGCCCCGGGCGGGCGCAGCGGTGGCCGCAGCCGTCGGCGCGGCCCCGCCGTCCGCCGGGCCGGCGGGCCGCGCCGCCGGTACCTCCGCCGCCCGGAGTACGGGACTCTGCCCGGCGGTGTCCGTACGGATGCCCGCGTGCGCCCCGGCGAACGCCCCGCCCGCGGCGGCCTGGGCCGCCGGGCGGGCGACGGACTCGTCGCCGGTGCAGTCCTCGGCGACCGGCCCGGTCTCGGGGAACTCGTACCCGCCGCGTGCGCAGCGCTCGGTGTGACAGCGCGCCAGGGCGGTGCGGCAGCCGTCGAGGACGTGGAAGCCGAAGCCGGAACTGCCCGTCACCCGGCAGGCCGTGAAGGTGCCGCGGCCGCCCGCCGACACGTAGAACCCGGCCTCGGCGGGGGAGGTGACCGTGCACCGCTCCAGGGTGGGGTCCGCGCCCTTCGTGACGATCACGCCGGTCTGCACGGCGTCGATGGTGCAGTTGGCGAGGGTGCCCCCGCTGCCGTGGTCGCGGAACCAGGCCCCGGTGGCCGCTTCGCGGATCCGGCAGTCGTCGAGCTGCGCGGTGGCCCCGTCGCTCACCGACACCGCGGTGTTGCGCACCTGGGACAGATCGCTGTCGACCACGTCCACACGCGAACCCCGGTCCAGTACGAACAGCGCGTCCGGCACGTCGTGGACCCGGCAGGAGTCGAGCGACACGGCGGCCCCGTCACTGATCCACACCGCCGGATAGTCGCCCGTGCTGTCGTGGATCTCGCAGGATTCGGCGTCGACCCGGGTCCCCGGGTCCCACACCGACAGGCCGTTGCGGCCGAAGCGGCGCACCGTGGTGCGGCTGAGCGTGAGCACCGAACGGGACCGCAGGTCGATCGCGTTCTCCGGGATGTCGTGGATGTCGCAGCCGGCCAGGGTGAGCACCGCGTCGGTGTCCAGGGTGACCCCGTCGGCCGTGGTGCGGTGCACCGCACAGTCCGTGAGCCGGGCCGTGGCGCGGGCCGCGATCTGCACGCCGGAGCCCTTGATCTCGTACACCTCGCAGCCCAGCGCCTCCAGGCCCGAACCCTCGCCCGTGACCCCGATGCCAGTGCCCGTGGCGTGGTGGACCCGGCAGCGCTCCAGCCGGGGGCGGCCGCCGCCGCGCACCGAGATACCGGTCTGCCCGGCGGCCACGACCTCGCACTCCTCGAACACTCCGCCGCCGCCGTCCAGCACGGCGATCCCGACCCCGCTCGGATTCTCCACCGTGCACCGCCGGACCAGGGGCCGGGCCCCGCTGCCGCGTACCTCGATGCCGGCCGCCGACCGCGTGCTCACCCGCAGGTCGGTGAGCTCGGGGGCGCCGTCCTCCACCAGCAGCGCGGGCGCGGCCCGGTCCTGGCCCTCCAGGTGCAGGTCCTGGACCACGGCCGAGGCGCGCACGGTCAGCGCGACCCCGTCGAGCGGGGCGATCCGCACCGACCCCAGGCCGCCCTCGGGCCCGCGCAGGGTGACGGCATGGTGCAGCACCAGGTTCTCCCGGTAGGTGCCGGGAGAGATGGACAGCACGTCCCCGTCGCCCGCGACGGCCAGAGCCGCCGCCAGCGTCGGATACTCACCGGAGCGGCGCCGCCACCGCGAAGCCCCGCCGTGCGTCACCTGGACCGTGCCCTGAGCCATGGTGCTGTCGTGCCCCCACCCTCTTACTCGCCGCGCCGCCGATGCGGACGCTCTGGTCTGGCCGGTCCACCGTAGCGCGCGCGGGGCCGGTGAGTTGCCAGGTCAACTGCCCGCGCCCGCCCGGCCCCAGTCCGGCCCGGCCGCCGCCCACGCGCGGTCCAGCCGTACGTACCGCTGATGCATGAGCCGCCGTACGACCAGCCGGCGGACCGTCTCTCCCAGTACGGCCACCGCGATCGCGGCCGCCAGGCCCGCCACCCCGGCGTGGACGGCGGCCGAGGACGGGTCGAGCGGCTGCCCCACCACCCGGCCGTGCGCATCGGTCCATATCCGGAACCGCTCGCCGGGGCGCGGCGGTTCCTCCGCGGCCGGCACCGTCCCCTCGTGGCTGCTGCCGTCGGGAGCGGTCCACGCGGCCACGATCTGCGTACGCTGCGGGGCCGTCTGCTGCGCGGAGGGATCGGCGGGCGCGCCGGTCGGCGACGCCGAAGCCGAAGCCGAAGCCGAAGCCGAAGCCGAAGCCGACGCCGACGCCGATTCCGAGGCGGGCCGGACCACCACCGCCGGAACCAGATGCCGCTCCTGCCGCTGCTCGCGCGCGGCCCGCTGCAGCGTCCCGTCGACCTGCACACCCGCGACCCAGCCGATGGCCGGAGCCACCAGCAGGACGCACACCAGCGCGGCGAACGCCACCCAGGCCTCGAAGAGATCGGTCGGCCGGCGCAGCGGATTGCGCCGCCAACGCCACACACCCATTGCTGTCCACACGGTCCGGCACCCCCTTTGCCTCCGCCTGCCTGCGCGTCCAAGCCTTCCGCACGCCCCGGGGACGCGCATTCCGGGACGCGCGAGACCTGTGCCACCCGATCCGGAGCCAGCTCCCGGCGCTGGTCATGCGCCGGTGCCCGTGCCGGTCCTCGCGGGTGTCCACATGTCCTGACTGCTCCAACGGCGTGGTCGCACCAGTTGGTTCCAGCCTGGGGACGGAGCCCCTCGAAGGTGTCATTCCGGCGGCCGTTCGCAGCCGTGCGACAGGCCGTTCGAGGCAGCTCGTACGAGGCAGATCATTACAGGCGGTTCATTCGCGACAGTCCATTCGCGACAGTTCATTTCCAAAAGGTCGTTCACGGGTCATTCCAGGACGCGGACCTCGTCGCCGACGCGCACCGTGCCCAGCCGCACCGGCACCAGCTGCCGTCCGAAGGCCAGCGACTTTCCGATCCGCCGGTGCACGGCAAGGGTCTTCAGCGGCTCCTTGCCCCGTTCCGCCGTCCGCTGGTCGGTGGTGGTGACGACGCACCGCCCGCACTCCCGGACCCCGCGGAAGACGGCGTCGCCGATCGCGATGCGCCGCCAGCCGTCCTCGGCCCAGGCTTCCGCGCCGGAGACCACCACATTGGGGCGGAACCGGTTCATCGGCAGCGGGCCCTCCTGCGGATGTTTCCCTTGCGCGATCAGCGCGTTGAGCGCGTCCAGCGAGGCCAGGGTGGTGATCAGCAGCGGGTAGGCGTCAGCCAGGCTCACCGTTTCGCCAGGCAGCGCGTAGTCCGGATCCACGGGCCGTCGTACGGCCGGATCGTCCAGGTGCACCAGCCGCGCCGGCTCTCCGAGGTACGCGCTGAACCAGTCGGCCGCGGCACTCGCCGCGACCACGGTGTCGATCTTCTTCCCGAACAGCAGGACCGGCTCCAGCGAACCCTGTGCGGGTGCCTCCACGACCAGTTCCGCCATTCCGGGAGCCGAGACCGCGATCCGGCCGCCGTCGAGCGGACGGGCGCAGGCCAGGGCAAGTCGCGGTTGCTGGCGTTGGGTTATGACAGTTCCCCCGGAGTCGACCAGCGCCCACCGCCGGTCCCCGGACAGCCCCCAGGGCTCCACGGCCACCTCGTCGGGAGCTGTCCCCGCTACCGACTTGACGGGATGGACGTGAAGCGCCTGGACATACAAGTTCGCCATGGGGGCATCCTGCCAGCCGCCCCTCCACCGCCCCAGCGGTTAACGCTCCTCCGTCAGTAGCCGCGCCCCTGGTACGGGCGGCCGTACGGGTCCTCGTACGAGGCGGCCGGTACCGGCGCGGGAGCCTGCATCGGACGCGGCGCGGCCGGGCGCATGGCCTCGTACCCGGTGGCATTGGCGAGCGGGCGGGGCTGCTGCGGCTGGGGCTGCGGCATGTACCCCGCGCGGGCGGCCATCGGCTGCTGCTGCGGGATGTAGGGGGCGGGCGCGTTCTGCAGCGGCATCGGCTGCGGTGCGCCCTGCTGCTGGTACGGGTATCCGTACGCGGGCGATTGCTGCTGAGGCGTCGCCGGGGGCAGGGCCGGCAGCGACGACGCGAGGGCCGGCAGGTACCCACCGCTCGAATACCCGGCGCTCGGGGAGTCGTAGGCGGCCGGAACGCGGATCGGGGCGATCTGCGGAGTGCCCCGTTCGGCGACGAGGGAGTCGTAGATGGGGGTGTCCGGGAAGGAGGGCGCGGAGTAGTAACCGCCGCCATAAGTGGAGCGGGGGGAGGTCATGGGACCTAAGTTAAGCCCACGAATTCACGGGGTCCATAGCGAGGTGGCCCGAACACCGCCCTGACCTGCATATTCGCAGGTCAGGGCCACAGCTTTCACTTGACGTTCACGTGCACGATTCGCCACTTCCGCCCCAGCATGTCCCACTCGTACTCACCGGTTGTGCAGTGCACCGACTTGCTGCTGACGCAGCGTCACAAGCCGGTGACCTCGGATGACGTTGTTTCGGGCAGCAGTTCGCCGTTTCAGGCGTCACTGGGACGGGCATAGGTACGGCCCTTCCATGCCGCGCCCCGCCCCCGGTAGTGCTGGACCGCCGAGTCGACGGTCATCAGGAGGTACAGCAGCGCCGTGAGCGGAAGCAGCGGCGCGAGGGTGGCGGACTGCCCGTAGTAGCGCAGCATCGGCAGGTACGTGCCGGCCATCAGCAGCCAGGCCAGGCCGCCGGCCCACGCGATCGCCGGCTGTCCGCCGGCGAGCCCGGCCAGAAGGGCGGCGGGGGGTACGAGGTACACGAGCGTCAGGCCCGCGACCGTGCCGGCGAGCAGGAGGGGCTTGTGGCGCAGTTGCGCGTAGGCGCTGCGCGAGATCATCCGCCACAGGTCGCCGAGCGCGGGGTACGGCCGCACGCTGTCGACCCGCTCCGCCAGCCCGAGCCAGATCCGGCCGCCGGAGCGCTGGACCGCGCGGGCGAGCGAGACGTCGTCGATGACCGCGTGGCGGATGACGTCGGGCACGCCCGCGCGCACGGCGGCCCCGGTGCGCAGCAGGACGCAACCGCCGGCGGCCGCCGCGGTGCGGGCGGCGGGGCGGTTGATCCGGCGGAAGGGGTAGAGCTGGGCGAAGAAGTACACGAAGGCGGGTACGACGAGCCGCTCCCAGAGGCCGGCGACACGCAGCCGCGCCATCTGGGAGACGAGGTCGAGGTCGGCGGAGGTCGCGGCGGCGACCAGCTCGCGGAGGCTGTCGGGCTCGTGCGCGATGTCGGCGTCGGTGAGGAGGAGGTAGTCGGGCTCGGCGGCGTGCGAGGTGCGGGCCAGCGCGATGCCGTGGCGCAGGGCCCAGAGCTTGCCGGTCCAGCCGGGGGCGGGATCGCCGGGGGAGGTGACGGTGAGCGGGAGCCCCGGATGCTCGCGGGCGAGGCGCAGGGCGAGGGTGGCCGTCCCGTCCGTACTGCCGTCGTCGACCAGGATGACCTCGGCCTCGCCGGGATAGTCCTGGGCGATGAGGGAGGGCAGGCTGCGGGGCAGTACCTCGGCCTCGTCCCGGGCCGGGACGACGATGGCCACGGAGGGCCAGCGGGCGGGGGCGGTACGCGGGGGGAGGCGGACGTCGGTGCGCCAGAACATGCCCTGGGCGAGGGTGAGCCAGACCCAGGCGGCGAGGGAGGCGTAGGCCGCGCAGGCGGCGGTGAGGAGGCCCATGGCCGCAGTGTGCCGGGCCGCGCGGGGCGTGTCGCGCATCCGGCCGCCCCGGGTGCGGCGGGCCCCGCCGGCCGGGCCGGGGCCGGGGTGCCGGTGGTCCGCGGTGCGGTGCGGCGCAGGCGCGGCGGACCCGGCGCCGACCCGCCCGGGCTCCGCCTTTCGGCGGGCGGCGGCGGGTGGTCGAAGGCGCCGGACAAGGCAGACCGGCGCGGGCGCGGTCCCCCGGCCCGGGCCCGCCCCGCCCCGTACGCCCCGCCGAGCCCGTCCAGCTGCCGGCCCGCCGCAAGGCGGTGGACCGGGCGGCCCCGCTCCGGGAAGGTGTCGGGGCCCGGGCGGGAGGGAGCACGACGGGGGCGTCGACTAAGGTGAGCGGGTGAAGATCGCGCTCATGGACTCCGGAATCGGCCTCCTCGCGGCGGCCGCGGCGGTGCGGCGGCTGCGGCCGGACGCGGATCTGGTCCTGTCCAACGACCCCGACGGGATGCCCTGGGGGCCGCGGACCCCCGCCGACCTCACCGGGCGGGCCCTCGACGTCGCCCGGGCCGCGGCCACGCACCGCCCCGAGGCGCTGATCGTGGCCTGCAACACCGCCTCCGTGCACAGCCTGCCCACCCTGCGGGCCGAGCTGGAGCCGGGTATCCCGGTCATCGGGACCGTACCGGCGATCAAGCCCGCCGCGGCCGCCGGCGGGCGCGTGGCGATCTGGGCCACCCCCGCCACCACCGGCAGCCCGTACCAGCGCGGCCTGATCCGCGAGTTCGCCTCCGGGGTCCACGTCACCGAAGTGCCCTGCCCCGGGCTCGCCGATGCCGTCGAGGCCGCCGACGACGACGCCGTGACGGCCGCCGTCGCCGCGGCCGCCGCCCTGACGCCGGCCGATGTCACCGACGTGGTGCTCGGCTGTACGCACTACGAGCTGGTCGAGTCCGCGATCCGGGCCGCCCTGGCCGCCCGGACGCAGGGCGCGGAGCTGGTCTTCCACGGTTCCGCCGAGCCCGTCGCCGTCCAGGCACTGCGCCGGATCGGTGCCCGGCCCGAGCCCACCCTGCCCGTCACCGGCGGCCTGACCGTCCTGCGCAGCGGGCGCGTGGGAACGCTTCCCGCCGCCGCCCTCGGGTACGCGGAGGGGCGGCTGCTCGTCGGCCATGGTGCGCCCGTCGGCTGACCCTCAGCCGGGCCCGGCCGACGCCAGCCGCCGGGCCAGCTCGCGCAGATCGTCCGCGTCCAGGACCCGGTCCCCGAACCCGGGCAGCGGCACGTGCAGCGCTGCCGTCCAGTGCCCGGGGATCGAGTGGTCCCCGTACCGGGCCCCGGCGAGGGTTCCGGTCACCGCCGCCACGGTGTCGGTGTCCCCGCCCAGGTCCACGGCGGCCCGTACCGCCTGCGCGAACTCGCCGGTCGTCCGCAGCGCCCACACCGCCGAGCCCAGGCAGGGCCACACCGCCCCGTTGAACTCGGTGGCGAGGCCGGGGTGCCACGCCGGGTCGAGCACGCGGCCGTAGCGTTCGCGGTGGTCCGGGTGGACCGCGCCGAGCGTCGCGGGCAGGGCGGCCAGCGGATCGGCGCCGTCCAGCGCCACGCGTACCAGCTCGTGCAGGACGGCCGTGCCCTCCCAGGCGGCCCGGTCGCCGTGCGTCAGTGCCGCGATCCGGCGCGCCGCCTCCATGGTCCCCTCGCGTCCGGCGCCCGCGAAATAGACCGCCGAGGTGGCCGCGCGCATCAGCGAACCGTTGCCCGCCGCGCGGGCGTTGATCTGGAAGTGCAGGGCGGCCGCGCGGTCCCAGGGCTCGCCGTTCGTCAGCACGTCCTCCGTCTGGAGGTCGATGTCCTTCGGCCGACCGGCCGCCCATCGCTGGAACCGGCCGAAGACGTCCGGGAGTTCGAGGCCGCCGTGCTCCAGCAGGGACTCGCCGACCAGCACCGCCATCTGCGTGTCGTCCGTCGCCTCGCCCGGATCCCACCCGCCGCCGCCCCGCATCTCCTCGCCTCGCGCACTCAGTTGCCCAGCAGGCCCGAACTCGTACGGCGCCCCCAGCGCGTCACCCGCCGCCGAGCCGACCACGGCGCCCACGGCCCGGTCGAGTCGGGTCGTCACCGTGCCCGCAGGGCGCATACGGAGGCCAGCAGGTCGCCGGTGAAGCGGTCGAGGTCGTCCAGGCCGGCCGCCTTCAGGGTGTCCGCAGTGCCCGCCAGCAGGTGGGGGATGGCGCCGTGCAGAGCGAGGGTGAGCGCGCGCGCCGGCTCGGGCCCCGCCGGCAGCCCGGCCCCACGCAGCAGCTGCGCGTGGGCCGCGAAGTCCGACGCCGCGATCGGGTCCAGCAGCCCGGCCAGCCAGGGCCGCCGGGTCGCCTCGGACTGCAGTTCCAGGTACGCCAGCATGCGCGGCCGCCCGGGGCCCGCCACATCCCGCAGCAGGCCCGCGAGCAGCGCCGCGAGCTCTCGAGCGTCGGCCGGTCCGGTGTCGGCCCCCGCCAGGGCGGAGGCCAGCGCCCGGTACTGCTCCAGGCAGCGCTCCGCCACCGCCCGCAGCAGCGCGTCGCGGCTCGGGAAGTAGTTCTTGGCCGTGCCCGTGGGTACGGCGGCCGCCGCGTCTACGGCCCGGTGCGTCAGCCCTCGCCCGCCCGCCTCGGCCAGTACGGCGATGGCCGCGTCCCGCAGCCGGTTCCTCCGGTCCTGATTCACCCCGCCAGCATAACCACGGCCGTGGTACCGCAGGTGTAGTACCACGGCCGTGGTCCGACGCCGGATCCGGCGCCCCGGCGGCAGGGGCCTGGCCGTCGTCGGAGGCCTACGCCCCGGCGAGCCGGCGCGTCAACTCCTCCCGGGAGACCTCCTCCAGGTGGGTCAGGAAGACCCACAGGTGCCCGGACGGATCCCGCAGGATGGCGGTCCGGTCGCCGTGGAACTGGTCGGCGGGCTCTTGTACCAGCTCCGCTCCGGCCGCCACGGCGGTCCGGGCGAGCGCGTCCACGTCCGGTACGAACACGTGCAGCGCGACCGAGGTCCCGCCCAGGGCCGGAGGGGCGGTGAAGGGGCCTTCGGAGGTGTCGCCCAGCATCAGGACCGCCTCGCCGATCCGTATCTCGGCGTGCAGCACCCCGCCCTCGGGCCGGTCGATCCTGAACTCCTCGACGGCGCCGAAGGCCCGGACGTAGAACGCGATCGCGGCGGGCGCGTCGGCCACCATGATGTGCGGCACCACCGCGGTGCGGTAGCGCTCGGGGACATTGCTCTCGACTGCCTGGTGAATGGTCATACCGGGGACCGTAGAACCTCAAGTTTGGTTCAGGTCAAGCACGGGCAGAGGCGCGATGCGGAGAGCGGGTGAGAGGGCGGTGGCGCGCATGCGGAACGTGAGTACGCTGCTACACATGACGGGTCACCCTCCGGGTCCGCTCTGGGCGGGCCGGGCCTCCAACCGTGTGCAGTGGCTGCTCGCGGCCGCCGGTGCGGCCTGTCTGGCGCTCGGCATCGAGCTCGCCGTCGACAACGCCTGGACCTCCGGCATCGTCCCGCTGCTCATGTCCGTGATCGGCTGCCTCGCGGTGGGGCTGCTCATCCTCTACGGCACCCTCGCCTTCGTCCACGTGGACGTCACCATCGACTCCGAGGCCATCGAAGTCCGATGCGGCCACGTCGGCCTGCCGCGCCGCAAGATCCGCCTCGCGGAGGTGACGTCCGCCGAGTTCGTCCCCCGGATCACCCCCCAGCAGTGGGGTGGCTGGGGCTACCGCTGGCGCCCCGAGAGGGGCACCGCGGTCATCGTCCGGCGCGGCGAGGGGCTGGAGGTGCGGCTCGGCGACGGGAAGCGCTTCACGGTCACCGTCGACGACGCCGAGAACGCCGTCCGGGTCATCCGCGCCCACCTTCGGGCCCTCGCCCGATAACTGCTTACCGACGCCCGGCGCACGGGGACGTACACTCCGCCAGATGAGCAGCAGTGTCACCCGCGCGGCCGGGAACGAGCCCGCGCACCCCGGATCCGGAGCCCCGACCGAAGCCGCGGCGCACCCCGCCCCCGGCGCGAAACGGAAGGGCGCCGCCCTGCTGCGCGCAGCGCTCGCCGCCCTCGCCGGGGTACTGCTCTACCTCAGCTTCCCGCCCCGCCCCCTGTGGTGGCTGGCCCCCCTCGCCCTCGCCCTGCTCGCCGGCTGCCTCCACGGTCGCCGCGCCCGGGCAGGCTTCGGCCTCGGGTTCCTCGCCGGGCTCGGCTTCCTGCTGCCGCTGCTCGTCTGGACCGGTGCGGAGGTCGGGGCGGTGCCGTGGCTGGCGCTGGCCGCCGTCGAGGCCCTCTTCATCGGAGTCACCGGCCTCGGCGTCGCCCTCGTCAGCCGCCTCCCGGCCTGGCCGCTGTTCGCCGCGGCCGTCTGGGTCGCGGGCGAGGCCCTGCGCGCCCGTGCCCCCTTCGGCGGATTCCCCTGGGGCAAGCTCGCCTTCGGCCAGGCCGACGGAGTCTTCACCCCCATCGCCGCCCTCGGCGGCACCCCGCTGCTCTCCTTCGCCGTGGCCCTCTGCGGATTCGGCCTCTACGCGGCCCTGCGCGTCGCCCTCGACCGCCCCCGGCGCGCCACCGCGGCGCTGGCCGCGCTCACCGTCGCCGTGCCCATCGGCGCCGGCCTCGCGGCCCGGCCCCTGGTCTCCGACGCGGCCGAGGACGGCACGGCCGTGGCCGCCGTCATCCAGGGCAACGTGCCGCGCCTGGGCTTCGACTTCAACGCCCAGCGCCGCCAGGTCCTGGACAACCACGTCAACCGGACCATCCAGCTCGCCGACGACGTCAAGGCCGGCCGTGCCCCGAAGCCCGACTTCGTCGTCTGGCCGGAGAACTCCTCCGACCTGGACCCGTACGCCGAGCCCGACGCGTACGAGGCCATCGACACGGCGGTCAAGGCCATCGGCGTGCCCGTCGCCATCGGCGCCGTCGTGGCCCCGGAGACCGGACCGCTGCGGAACACGGTGATCCTCTGGGACCCGGTGGCCGGCCCCACCGAGACCTACGACAAGCGGAAGATCCAGCCCTTCGGCGAGCGCATCCCGATGCGCTCCTTCGTCCGGCTCTTCAGCTCGGACGTGGACCGGGTGCGCCGCGACTTCGGCCCCGGCAAGGAACCCGGCGTCTTCGACATGGCCGGCAGCGGCGTCGGCATGGTCACCTGCTTCGAGGCCGCCTTCGACGACGCCGTCCGCTCCACCGTCCGGGACGGCGCCCAGGTGATCGCCGTACCCAGCAACAACGCCACGTTCGGCCGGACCCAGATGACCTACCAGCAGCTCGCCATGGACCGGGTCCGTGCCGTCGAGCACAGCCGCACCGTCCTCGTGCCCGTCACCAGCGGGGTGAGTGCGGTGATCCGTCCCGACGGGAAGGTCGTGCAGCAGACGAAGATGTTCACCGCCGACGCGCTGGTCGCCGAGATCCCGCTGCGCTCCACCCGTACCCCGGCCACCGTCGTGGGACCGCTGCCCGAGTACGCGCTGCTCCTCCTCGCCGCGGGCGGGCTCGGCTGGGTCCTGACCCGTCGGATTCGCGCGCCCCGGGCTGCCTGACCGGGGAGTCGCCGCCCCGGCCTCGTAGGGTCGGGGCATGACCACTCCCGATTTCATCCGCGAGATCCGTGCCACCGCCGGTCACCGGCTGCTCCTGCTGCCCGGGGTCACGGCCATCGTCCTCGACGACCGGGGCCGGGTGCTGCTCGGCCGGCGCTCCGACACCGGGCGGTGGTCCGTGATCGGCGGGATCGCCGAGCCTGGGGAGCAGCCCGCCGAGACCGCCGTGCGCGAGGTGTACGAGGAGACGGCCGTGCGGTGCGTCCCCGAGCGGGTGGTCCTCGTCCAGATGCTGGAGCCGATGACCTACCCCAACGGTGACGTCTGCCAGTTCCAGGACATCACCTTCCGCTGCCGGGCGACCGGCGGCGAGGCCCGGGCGAACGACAGCGAGTCCCTGGAGGTGGCCTGGTTCGACGTGGACGCGCTCCCCCCGCTGGAACGGTTCGCCGTGGACCGCATCCACCAGGCCCTGCGCGACGAGCCGACCTGGTTCGCGGCGCCCGCCGCCGACCTGGACGGGGAGTCCGCCGACGCCTGAGTCCGTCCCCGCGGGCCGGGCCGGGCCGTCCCGGATCCGGCAGGGGCGTCAGCCCTCGTCCGCCGCCTCGCGGTAGAGCTCCACGGCCTGGTCGCCCATCACCGCGCTGTAGGAGACCTCCGGGACGGCGCCGCCGCCCTCGTGGCCGCCGAGCACCCCGGCCAGGGCGCCGTGCACCAGCCAGGGGCTGCCGCTGGTGCCGCCGCTGAGGTCCGGGCACTCGATGCGGCGCTGGGTGTCCGAGAACAGGCTGGTGGTGTTGGCGCAGCGCAGCGGGGTCTCGTCGGTACGCGGGTACCCGATGACCGTCACCGTGGCGTCGGCGGGCTGCTCGGCGGCGACCGGGAAGCCGCCCACGAGGTCCTCGACCGCGCCGGACCGCCCCTCGTCCACCGGGGCCACCGTCGCGAAGGCGATGTCGTCGTCCGGGTCCTCGCCGTCCGTCCAGCCCGGAGCGACGTGGACGCCGGTCACCTTCCACACGCCGTACGGGGCCTCGCCGTCCCGGTAGCCCGGCGCGAAGACGGTGGTGTCCGGGTCGCCCAGGCAGTGCGCGGCGGTGGCGATCACATCGCGGTCGTCGCTGTGCACCACCGCCGCGGTGCAGAAGTGCCCGCCGTCGAGCCCGCCCCCCGAGAAGAGCGCCCCGACCCGGTCCGCCGAGGCGTCGGGCAGGGCCTGCGCGGTGACTCCGAACGGCGGACCGGCCGCGGCGTCGGGGACGTCCACGCTGGTCAGCGCGGCCATCGCGGCCAGCGCCAGCAGGATCCTGGACGCCCGCCGCGTACGGGTGCGGCGGGCCGGTCGGGGGAGCATCCGGTGGATCATGTTCCGACCCTGCCTGCCGAACCTGTGTCCGGAGGGAGGTGTTCCGTATGAATCCCCTGTGAATCCCGTGAACCCGATGTGAAACTCGGGTCACGGCCGGACAAGTCCCGCCCGAGCCCGTTCGTGCCGAACCGTCCGCTACGCGCGCCGCTCGTACACCGTCACCCGGCGGCCCCGGATTTGCCGGTCCTCGACCACCGTGAACCGCTCCCGCAGCACCGCGGCCTTCGCCTTGTCCCGCTCCGCCGACGGCGCCTTCGCGACCTTCGCCGCGTCCGTCACCAGCAGTACCCGCTGCTGTGTGAGCAGCGTCGCCCGGATCCGAGCAGGATCTGCCTCCTCGCCCTTGAGCGTCGCCGAGACCACCGGCGTCTCGGCCAGCGCCACGTCCGCCAGGCCCGTGAACGCGCCGGGGGAGACCAGCGCGGTGTCCCGCCGCGCGGCCGGTACGAACAGCACCGCGTCCCCGTCCCGCTTCAGCCGCGCCACCTCGCCGGCCACCGCCAGGACGTCGTCGACACGGCTCGCCGGGGCCCGCTTGCCCAGTTCCACCGGCAGCAGGGCCAGCACCGCGATCCCCACGACCCCCGGCACCAGCAGGCCCGCGGCCCTCGGGAACCGGGGCGCGGTGGCCCGTACGGCGGCGCCCAGGGCGGCGCCGATCAGCAGGGCCAGACCCAGCATGCTGAACAGCACGTACCGGTCCAGGAACAGCGGCTGGACCAGCGACAGCCCCACCAGCCCGAGCTGCGGAACCACCAGCAGCGGCAGCCCGACCGCCGCCGCCGACAGCCGCCCCGCACGAGGCCGCCCCGCACGAGGCCGGTCCGCCCACGCGCACAGGCCGCCGATCGCGAACAGGATCCCCGGCCCGATCAGCATGTGCCAGGTCAGCGGCGGTATCCACGACACCTGGTCGGACTGCTCCCGGCTGAACAGGATCAGCGGCAGCGTCCCCGCCACCGCGCCCGCACCGTACGCCGCCCAGCGCAGCCACACCCCGCGGCCGGCCCGGACCCACCACAGGGTCGCCACGTGGGCGGGCAGGACCAGCAGCGACAGCCAGTTCAGCAGGGCGCACAGCAGCACGGTGATCCCGTACGCCGTCCAGCGCGGCCAGGCCCGCCGCCCGGGCGGGAGGTCCAGCAGCGACACCAGCAGCAGGGTCGACAGCCCGGCCCCGGCGGCGACCAGCGCGTACGGCCGGCCCTCCTGGAGGTAGAACTGCACGGCCGGCAGCAGCCCCAGGGCCAGCCCGCCGCCGAGCCCCGCCCAGAACCCTGCGAGCCGCCGCCCGATCAGGCCCACGCACGCCGCCGCGGCGGCGACCGCCAGCACCGACGGCAGCCGCAGGGTCGTCGTAGCCGCCCCGAACACCTCGAAGAGGCCGTGCATCAGCAGGTAGTACAGCCCGTGCACGGCGTCGACGTTGCCGAGCATGGCCCAGATCTCGTCCGCCGACCGCCCGGCCACCTGCCAGGTCGCCGCCTCGTCCCGCCACACGCTGTCCTGCCGGGAGAGCCCCCACAGGCCGAGCACCAGCGTCCACAGGGCCGGGACCAGCCACACGAGGTGCCGGTGGCGAGGACCGGACGGGGAGGATATGTCGGAAGCCATGAAGGTGCGCTGGTCCTCGGTGCGGGGCGTGGGCGGAAGCCACCAGTCTATGGACGACACGGACGGTTTACGGTCCGGCTGTTGTGCACCGCGGAGCGTGATCGTCCGGGCCGGCCGCCCCTAGCCTCGCCGCAGGAGCACGAACGAGGGGCGGTACCCGGTGAACTGGCTCATCCACGACTACCGCGAGAGCGATCTCGCGGCGGTCGTCCATCTGATCGACACCACGGCCGAACTCGGCCAGGAGTCCGTCTTCTCGCTCGCCGAGTGCATCAGCGCCCTCACCGGCCGGCAGCCCTGCGTGGTCGCCGTCCACCAGGGTGTCCCGATCGGCGCGGCCCTCGCCTGCGTCACCGGGGAGCGCGCCTGGGTGATGCGCATCGCGATCGCCGCGGGCTGGCGCGGCCGGGGCCTGGCCAGCGCCCTGCTCGTCGAGCTGGAGCGACGGCTCGTCGCGGCGCGCGTCGGCCGGATCGCGTACGTCCTGCCCGAGGAGGACCTGCTCGGCGAGGGCCTCCTCAACGCCGGCTACACCCGGCAGCCGGCCGTCGCCTACTTCGAGAAGACCGAGCCGCTGCACGGACCGGCGGCCGGCCTCCTCGACGACCTCGGCGGCCGGTTCCTGCCCAGCGACCTGTGGGCCGGGGTCGCGGGCATGGAGAAGGAGAAGGACCTCATCGAGCGGCGCGTGGTGCTGCCGCTCGCCGAACCCGAGCGTGCCGCCGCGCACGGCGTGCGGCCGCCGCGCGCCATCACCCTCTTCGGCCCGCCCGGTACCGGCAAGACCACCTTCGCCCGGGCCATCGCCTCCCGGCTCGGCTGGCCCTTCGTCGAACTGCTGCCCTCCCGCCTCGCCGGTGAGGGCAGCCTCGCCGCTGCGCTGCGCGACGCGTTCGCCCGGATAGCCGAGCTGGAACGGGTCCTCGTCTTCATCGACGAGGTCGAGGAGATCGCGCCCGTACGCACCGAGCCCGCGCAGCCCGGCGGCATCCACGGGGTGACCAACGAACTGCTCAAGCTGGTCCCGGGCTTCCGGGAGGGCGACGAGCGGCTGCTGGTGTGCGCCACCAACTCCATCCACTCCCTCGACCCGGCCTTCCTGCGGCCAGGGCGCTTCGACTACCTGATCCCGATCGGCACCCCGGACGCCGGGGCCCGCGCCGCGATCTGGTCCCGCTATACGGCGGGGCGCGCGGACGTCGACGTATCGGCCCTGGTGGCGGCGACCGAGCTGTTCACACCGGCCGACATCGAGCACGCGGCGCGGATCGCGGCCCAGGTGTCCTTCGAACGGGACCTGGAGGCGGTGGGCGTGCGGGGCGCGGTGGCCGCGCAGCTCGGCGCGGGTACGAAGGACTACCTGGCAGCTGTCCGGCAGTGCAGGCCGACGGTGACCCCGGCGATGACGGGCGAGTTCGAGGCGGACATCACCGCGCACGCGAGGTTCTAGACACGCGAGGTTCTGGACACGCGAGGTTCTGGACACGCGCGGTCCTGGAACCGGCGGACCGGGTGCCCGCGCTTCGGCCGGACGGCCACACCTTCCCCGGCCGGCAGACCTACGGGCGGCACCGGTACGTGAACTCCACCGCGGCCGTGCGCTGCCCGGGCGAGAGCAGTTCGAGTTCGGCCTTCGCGGGGTAGCTCCCGGCGCCCTGGAAGGTCCACAGCAGGTGCAGCCGGGCCTCCCGCTGTCCGCGCGGCACCCGCTCGGTCAGCCGCTCGGAGTGCGTGCCGTCGCTGCGGAGCCAGCGGTAGGTGAGGGTGCCCGGGCGCCCGTTGGTCCGTACGACGGCCACCACGTCGGCCGCCGTGTCGCACGCCGGTCCCCCGGGATCGGTGGTCACGGCCACGTCCCGGACGACGAGGGCGGGCCCGTACCGCTGCCACCCGAGGTACGCGAGGACCGCGAGCAGGACGACCGCGGCCAGCGTGTACCGCCGCAGCCCCGCGCCGCGCCGCCGCCCCGCGCCGCGTACGGCGGTGGCGGGGACGGGGAACGGGGCGGGCATGGCCGCCGTGACCCCGGGCCCGAACCGGAGCACCGAACCCTCGACCCGGTCGGGTGTCACCTCCGGAGCCGCCGGCGGCCCGGAGAACCAGTGGCTGCCGAGCACGGTGGCGCTGTAGTCGTCGTCGCCCTGCGGGACGTGGGGATCGCTCATCGGGGCGCCTCCTGGCACCGCAGCAGGTACTGGGAGTCGGACGCGGACCTGTTGCCGGCGGCGGGCTTGGTGGTGACCCTGACCCCGCCGTAGCAGCCGCGGCCGCGGGTGAAGGTGTGGGCCTGGACCACGCGGGCCACCGAACCGGCTTGGACGACGACCGTGTCCGTGCCGTCGGGCACGGAATAGTCGCCCGGCCCGCTGCCCAGGAACCACTCCAGTACGACGGTGACCGGCCCGGTGCCCTGGGCGGCGAGCGTCACGGTCGCATCGCCCCGGTACACACCGGGCTTGAGCGAGACGTCGACCTTCGTGACCTTCAGGGTCGGCGTGGGAGTGGGGGCCGGTGTCGTCGGCCCGCTCACCGTCGGCTTCGGGGTCGGGCTCGGGGCCGAGGACGCAGAAGGCGTGGGAGTCGGCGACAGCGAGGGCGAGGCACTCTTCGACGCCGACGGGCTCGCGCTCGCGGACGGGGACACCGAGGCCTGCGGGGCCGGGGCAGGGGTCGGCGAGCCGGACCCGGGAGGGGCCGCGCTCGTCGTGGCGAACGCGCTCAGCGCCGAGGCCCCGCCCGGTGCCGCGCCGATCGCGTCCGTGGTGATCACCAGCACCGCTCCCAGGACCAGCGCCACCCCGGCCGCCAGCCAGCCGCTGCGGCCGGGGGCCCAGCCGGAGCCGCTGTGCAGCGTGGTCGTGGCCACCGCGGTGGTGCCCTCCGCCGCGGCTCCCGCCGAGGGGAACAGCAGCGGCAGCAGCGCGGCCAGCGCCGCCAGCTTGCGCTGGCCGCGCTCCTCCCACTGCGGCCCGTACGCGGCGAGGGCCACGCCCTCCAGCTCCGTCACGAAGGCCTCGGCGTTCTCCGGCCGTTGCTCCGGCTGCTTGGCCAGACCGCGCCGGATCAGCGGGCGTACGGGCTCGGGGGCCTCGGTCTCCGGCACCGGCGCCTCGATGTGCTGGACCGCGAGCTCCGCGAAGTTCTCCCCGTCGTACGGCTTGCGCCCGGTCAGGCACTCGAAGAAGGTCGCCGTCGCCGCGTACACGTCGGCCGCGGGCGAGGCCGGCCGGCCCTGCCACTGCTCGGGCGCCATGTAGGCCGGGGTTCCGGCCACGCCCGGTGTGGTCCCGCGGCCCGCCGCGATCCCGAAGTCCACCAGCTTCGACGAGCCGTCCGCCGCGACCAGCACGTTCTCCGGCTTGTAGTCGCGGTGGACCACGCCCTCCCGGTGCGCCGCCGCCAGGCCGAGCAGGGAGCCCTTCAGGACCACCAGCGCGGCCTCGGCGTCCGCCCGCCCGGCCTGCTTCAGCAGGGCGCGCAGGGAGATGCCGTCCACGAGTTCCATCACGATGGCCGCGCCGCCGGGCGACTCCACGTACTCGTACAGACCCACCACGTACGGCGACCGGAGCCCGCCGAGCAGGCGGGCCTCGGCCCGGAACTCGCCGACGAAGGCCGGGTCCTGGCGCAGCCGGTCGCTGAGGTACTTCACCGCGACCGCCGTGCCCGTACCGTCGTGCACGGCGAGCACGACGCGGCCGCTGCCGCCCGAGCCGAGCTCGCGTACCTCCGTGTAACCGGGGACCGTCCATGACGCCCGGGTGTCCTTCATCGCTTCCCGCCCCCTGCCGCCGTGCCCTCGGGCCGTCCGGTCGTCGACCGGCCAACCCCAGGGACACGGTTTCCGCCACGGCCGGTTCCCAACCGTGCGGGGGTGTCTCAGGCGGCGGCCGGTACCGCGCCGATCATGGCGTGCAGCCGGTCGGCCGCCGCCCGTCCGAAGTCCGGGTCGTTGATGTGCGTGTCGTAGTCGTAGAGCCGGGCGGCGCTGCCCCGCAAGCCGTCGCGCAGTGCCGAGAACAGGGCCCGGTCCGCGTCGGGGTCATGGTAGGGGCCGCCCGGCGCGCCGAGCGTGGACAGTCCGCGCAGTGGGACGCAGACCGCGGTGGGGCCGGTGGCCGCACGGAGTTTGGCGGCGACCCGGCGGCCCAGTTCCGCGCACTCGGCCTCGGTCGTACGGATCACCGTGATGGACGGGTTGTGGACGCGGACCCGCCGGTATCGGGCTTGTTCGGGCAGCGTCTCCAGCGGGCCGAACTTGACCATGTCCAGTGCGCCCAGGCTCACCACCTGCGGAATCCCGGCCAGCCCGGCCGCACTGAGCCGGTCGGGGCCGGCGGTGAGGATGCCGCCGCACAGATCGTCGGCGAGCTCGCTGAGGGTGAGGTCGAGGACCCCCGCGAAGACCCCCTGGCCGGCCAGCTTCTCCAGGGTGCGGCCGCCGCTGCCGCTGACGTGGAAGACGAGTACCTCGTAGCCCAGCTCGGTCAGCCGTTCGCGGGCCGCGTCCACGCCGGTCGTGGTCACGCCCGCCATGCTCGCCGCGACCAGCGGGCGGCCGCCCGCGCCCAGCCGGGCCGGGCGGCGGGTGTCCGGGGCCGTGCGGGCGAAGGCTCTGGCCATGCCGGCGACCGCCTCCACGGCGTTGGCCAGGACGGGCGCGGAGATGCTGTTGATCCCCGCTATGTCCACGACGCTGTACATCATCGTGATGTCCGCGGAGCCCACGTAGGGCGAGACATCGCCCGACGCCATGGACGAGACCATCAGTTTCGGCACGCCCAGCGGCAGGGCGCGCATCGCCCGGGTCGCGATGGAGGTGCCGCCGCTGCCGCCTATCGCGAGCACCGCGTGCAGCCGGCCCTCGGCGTGCAGGCGCAGCAGGATCGCCTCCGCGCCCTGGGCCATCGTGGTGACGGCCGCGCCCCGGTCGGCGGCCGCGCGCAGTTCCGGCAGCTCCGTTCCCGCGGCCCGGGCCACCGCTTCACGCGGTATGTCGGCGGGCACCCGGGGCTCGCCCATCACTCCCGTGTCGACCAGTATCACTTCGACGCCGGCGCGCAGCAGCCTCTCGCGCAGCCAGCCGTACTCCACACCCTTGGTGTCCAGGGTTCCCACCAGCACGACGTTCGTCATATGTGCAATGTCCATGCAGGGGGGTTTGTTTGCAAGTAATGGTCGAGTCAACCCTTCAGTAGCGCCAACAAGCGCTCCAGAAAGGGAATTTGAGGGGGCATCAGTTTGGTTTCCGCCATCTGGGGAGTGAACCAGGCCACCCGCTCCAGCTCGGGGAACTCCTGCACGGTCCCGGAGTGCGGCGGCCACTCCATGGAGAAGGTCCCGGGCACCATCAGTGCGGGGTCGAGGTCCGCCTCCACGGCCCAGATGGTCACCAGCTTCCCGCTGCTCAGCCGTACTTCGCCCAGCGGCAGGTACTCGCCCTCCGGGGGCGGCAGCCCGATCTCCTCGGTGAACTCCCGGCGGGCCGCGTCCCGCGGCGTCTCGTCCGGTTCGTACTCGCCCTTGGGGATGGCCCAGCCCCCGGCGTCCCGTCCGGCCCACAGCGGGCCGCCCATGCGGCCGAGCAGGATCTCGACCCCCGGGTCCGAGCCCTGACCCGTTCGGCGGAACAGGAGCAGTCCGGCACTGCGCTTGTGCGTCATGCGTCCATGTATGCCCCGCGCGGCGCGGACTCAGTGATCCCTGCCGGACCCCGCGCTTCAGTGGTCGTGCGGGCCCTGCCGGTGGACCGGACCGTGCGCGTCCGCGCAGTGGGTGTCCCTCGGCCCCTCGCCCCCCGTGCGGCCGACCGTCAGGAGGGTGTCCTGCACGTGGTCCACCTGGAGGGTGGTGTGCGTGATCCCGTACTCCTCGGCCAGCATCCGCTCCAGGTCCCGGCGCACCGCGTGGCAGTCGCCCGCCGGCTCGACGAGCACGTGCGCGGAGAGCGCCGCCTGCCCGGAGGTGATGGTCCAGATGTGCAGGTCGTGCACCTCGGTGACCGGCGGGTGTCCGACGAGCCGGTCGCCCACCGCATCCGGGTCCATATGGGCCGGAGCGGCCTCCAGGAAGATCCGGCCGGACTCGCGGACCAGACCGTAGCCCGCCCTGACCATCAGCACCACCACCACGAGGGTGGCGATCGCGTCGGCTTGCCGGAAGCCGGTGGTGAGCACGATCAGACCGGCGGCGGCCGTCCCGATGAAGGCGAACAAGTCGTTCAGGATGTGCTGGTAGGCGCCCTCGACGGCCAGCGAGGACCGGTTCGCCTTTGAGATGCACCAGGCCGCGGCCACGTTGACGACGATGCCCGCGAGCGCGGTCACCACGACCAGGCCGCCCTGCACCGGCGGCGGATCCATCAGCCGCCGCACCGCCTCGTACGCCAGCCAGGCCGCCAGCAGGATCAGGGTCAGCCCGTTGGCCTGGGCGGAGAGTATCTCCGCCCGCTTGAGGCCGTACGTGAAACCGCCGCGCGCCGGACGGGCTGCGAGCCGCATCGCGATCAGCGCGAGGACGATCGACACGGCGTCGGTCAGCATGTGGGCCGCATCGGAGATCAGGGCCAGCGAGTTGGCCATGATGCCGACGATCACCTCGACGGCCATGAACGCGCCGATCAGGCCGAGCGCGATCGCCAGCCAGCGCCGGTCGGCATCGGCGGCCACGCCGTGGCTGTGCCCGCCGTGGCCTCCGTGGCCGGTGTCGTCGTGCGCGTGATCGTGCCCGGTCATGGCGTCCCCCGTTTGTTCGGTTCCGACGCGTGAAGTGAAGCGCACCTCGGCGGGATCGGCAAAGGCTGCAACGGGGACCGTTGTCATTACCCATAAGCCGCCTCTGACCTGCGGTTATGTTGGACCGGTGCCGGTCCCGCCGGATCGTGGGAAAATCTGCTCATGGTCCAGCGGCCCGGTGTGCCGACGGCGCCCGAGCTCGTCCTGGAGACCGACCTCGGTTCCACGGAGATGAGCCCGGGCCGGGTGTATCACGTCGGCCGGGACCCCCTGTGCGAGATCTGCCTCGACGATGCCCGCGTCTCCTGGCACCACGCGCTCCTGCGCCCTGACGGCGACCACTGGACCGTCGAGGACGAGGGCAGCACCAACGGCACCTGGGCCGACGGCCACCGCATCCACGAATGGATCGTCGGCCCGGGAAGCGAGCTGCGCTTCGGCAGTGCCGCGGACGGCCCGCGCGCCGTTCTCGTCGACCGCGCCCGGCCCCGGCCCGCGTCCGCGTCCCGGCCCTCCGGGGTCTCCAACCCGTCCCTGACCGGCACCTTCCGGCAGCCGACCAGCATCCGGCCGCTGCTCGCCCGTACCGCCGTCCGCATCGGCCGCGCCCCCGACAACGACCTCGTCATCGACGACCTCGTCGTCTCCCGCCGGCACGCCGAACTGCGTGCGCTCGCCGACGGCACGCACGAGATCGCCGACCTCGACAGCCACAACGGCACCTATCTCAACGGCGCCCGCGTGGAAGGGGCCGCCCCCCTCGCCGAGGGAGACATCGTCGGCATCGGCCACTCCGACTTCTGCCTAGTCGGGGACCAGCTCCAGGAGTACGTCGACACGGGCGAGGTCTCCCTCGACGTCCAGGACCTCACCGTCGCCGTCGACCGCGGCCGCAAGACCCTCCTCGACGCCGTCTCCTTCCCCGTCGGCGCCAACTGCCTGCTCGCCGTGATCGGCCCGAGCGGAGCGGGCAAGTCCACCCTGCTGGGCGCCCTCACCGGCCTGCGCCCCGCCGACCAGGGCACCGTCCTCTACGACGGCCGCGACCTCTACCGCGACTACGCCGAACTGCGCAGCCGCATCGGCCTCGTCCCGCAGGACGACATCCTGCACACCCAGCTCACCGTCCGGCGCGCCCTCACCTACGCCGCCGAACTGCGCTTCCCGCAGGACACCGCCAAGGCCGAACGCCGGGCCCGGGTCGACGAGGTGATCGGCGAACTCGGCCTCCAGCAGCGTGCCGGCCAGCCCATCCACAGCCTCTCCGGCGGCCAGCGCAAACGCGTCTCCGTCGCCCTGGAACTGCTCACCAAGCCCTCGCTGCTCTTCCTGGACGAACCCACCTCCGGCCTCGACCCCGGCATGGACCGCTCGGTGATGCACATGCTGCGCGGCCTCGCCGACGACGGCCGCACCGTCATCGTGGTGACCCACAGCGTGCTCAGCCTCGACGTCTGCGACCGGCTGCTCGTCCTCGCCCCCGGCGGGCGGATCGCGTACTACGGGCCCCCCGGGGAGACCCTGGGCTTCTTCGGCTTCACGCAGTGGCCCGAGGCCTTCGAAGCGTTCGAGAACCAGCAGGACCGCGACTGGGCCGGGGAGTACGCGACCTCGCCCCTGCACCGCAGGTACGTCGACGGAGCCCCCCGGCAGCCGCGGCCGGGCGGCGACGACCGGGACCGGGGCCGGCACGCCTCGGCCGGTTTCGTCGCCGCGCCGCCCAAGTCCCAGAGCTGGGCGTCCCAGCTGTCCACCCTCATCCGGCGTTACGCGGCCGCGCTCAGCGCCGACAAGACCTTCCTCGCGATCATGATCGCGCTGCCCTTCGTGATGGGAGCCATGGCCCGGGCCCTGGCCGGCGGCGTGCTCACCCGGGAGACGGCGATGAACGCCCTGCTCATCCTGTGCGTCGGCGGCGTGCTCACCGGGGCCGCCAACGCCGTCCGCGAGCTCGTCAAGGAGCGGGTCATCTACCGGCGCGAACGCGCCGTCGGGCTCTCGCGCTCCGCCTACCTGATGTCCAAGGTGGTGGTGCTGGGGGCCATCACCGTGGCCCAGGCCGTGGTGCTGACGCTCGTCGGCCTCTTCGGCGTGAAACTGGGCGCGCCCGGCGGGCGAGGAGTCTTCCTTCCACCCCTCGCCGAGATCGCCCTCGTCGTGGCGCTGCTGTCCTTCACCGCGATGATGCTGGGCCTGCTGGTCTCCGCGCTGGTCACGAAGGAGGAGGTCACCATGCCGCTGCTGGTGCTCCTCGCCATCGTGCAGGTGGTCTTCTGCGGCGCGCTACTCCACCTGGACGGAGTGCCGGTGGTCGAGCAGCTGGCCTGGCTCGTACCCTCGCGCTGGGCGCTCGGTGCGATGGCGGGCACCATCGACCTGGGCGCGATCCTGCCCGGCCCGCTCACCGACGACCCGCTGTTCGCCCACAGCCCCGGCGTGTGGCTGCTCGACGTCGGCATGCTGGTGGCACTGTCGGTGCTCTTCGGGGTGCTGGTCGCCCGGCTGCTGCGCCGCCACGAGCCCGCCATCATGCGGAAGTAGGACCGCCCATGACGAACCCGGACGACGCCCTGGACTTCCGGCCCACTCACGTCGTGCCGCAGGAGGGACTGCCGGCCTGGGAAGAACCCGACGTCTCCCGGCCGACGGAGCCCCTCGACCCCTTCCTGCCCGTGCAGCTGCTCGCCCGCCGCGGGGACTGGGGCGAGATCCTCTGCTCCAACGGATGGTCCGCCTGGGTGGACGGACGGCTGCTGATCACCGTGCCGCAGCCGCCGCCGACCGCAGGAGGAAGGCAGCCGGGGCGGGCCGAGGACCCGGGCCCGCAGCTCGCGCGCAGCGCCGAAGCCCTGGAGCGCTACCGGCAGGCCGTCGCCGACCTCGCCTCGGGGCGCACGGACGGCGAGGCCTTCCGGCGCTCCGTGAAGGGACTGCGGGCCGGGGTCGTGCTGGACGGTGAGTCCGCGTGGCTCTACGACGACACGACGGGACGGTGGCTGTACGGCGACGGGACCCGCCTGGCGACCTATGCGGTCGCCGCGGAACCGGGGGCCCCGCCCGGGCCTCAGGACCCGTCGGCGCCCTCGGATCCGGACGGTGCGGGAGACGAACGGACCGGTCCGCCGACCGCCGATGCGCTCACGCCCCGGCCTGACGCGGAGCCCGAGCGGGCGGTGGCGTACGACCCGACCCGCATCGTGGACACGCCCGGGAACGCGAACGGGGACGGGGACGGGTGATGGAGCCGGAGCCGGTCGGCGGGCGGCCCTCCGACCTGCGCGGCAGGCGCATCGCCGGGTACGAGGTGGAGAGCGAGATCGGCCGGGGCGGGATGGCCGTCGTCTACCGGGCTCGGGACCTGCGCCTGGACCGGACGGTGGCGCTGAAGCTGCTGGCTCCCGAACTGGCCCGTAACGACACCTTCAGGCAGCGGTTCGCGCACGAGTCGCGGGTGGCCGCGGCCATCGAGCACCCGAACATCGTGCCCGTGTTCGAGGCCGGGGAGGCGGAGGGACTGCTGTACATCGCGATGCGGTACGTCGCCGGGCAGGACCTGCGGGCGATGCTGGACCGCACGGGCCCGCTGCCGGTCGGCACGGCCGCCCGGATCGCGGGGCAGATCGCCTCGGCGCTGGACGCGGCACACGACCACGACCTGGTGCACCGGGACGTGAAGCCGGGCAACATCCTGATCGCGGAGGGGACGGACAGCGACCACCCCGAGTACGCGTACCTCACGGACTTCGGGCTGACGAAGAAGTCGCTGTCGCTGACCGGGTTCACGACCGTGGGGCAGTTCGTCGGGACCCTGGACTACGTGGCGCCGGAGCAGATCTCCGGGAAGCCGGTGGACGGCCGGTGCGACGTGTACAGCCTCGGGTGCGTCGTCTACGAGACCCTGGCCGGAGGCCCGCCCTTCGAGCGGGACGACGACATGGCCCTGCTCTGGGCCCACCAGTTCGATCCGCCGCCACCGCTCAGCTCCCGGCGGTCCGGGCTGCCGGGCGCGGTGGACGAGGTACTGGCGAAGGCGCTCGCCAAGTCGCCGGAGGACCGGTGGAGCACCTGCCTTGAGTTCACCGGAGCGCTCAAGCGGGCCGGGACTGCCGCCCGCCCGCGGACCCGGGAGGCGCACGCGCCGGGGCCCGCGGAGCCGCCGCCACCGCCTCCGCGATGGGCGCTGCCGGTGTTCGGACAGCACCCCTAGGCAGGCGGGGGCGCTGCGGCCTCGACGCGGCCGCGGCGGCGGAGGGGGCGGGCCAGGAGGGCGCCCAGGAAGCCCGCCACCGCGCCCCAGAGGACGGCGAGGCCGACCGTGCGCCACAGGACGGGATCGAGTTCGACCTCCCCGCTGAGGCTGTCCACGTCCCCGATGCCCAGCAGGGTGAGGCCGAACTGGGCATGGACCCGGGCCAGCAGGCAGACCGTCAGGGTGGCGAGGGCCAGGGCCGCGCCGAGGTGCAGCGCGTGCTGCCAGGCGCGGACGTGGGCGGGGGAGCGTACGGCGGCCAGGACACCCGTGGCGAGCAGCAGGACGGCGGCCGTCGGCACAAGCCACCACCAGCGGGCGTCCTGTTCCGTGAGCGAGGCCAGGTCGAGCGTGGACAGGTCGGGGCCGCGCAGCACCTGGTCCATCGGGTGCGGCATCGGCAGCCCGAAGGGGCCCTCGACCTTGCCCTCCCAGGCGCCGCCGAAGCCAACGGTGAGCGCGAGCCAGGCGAGGTTCGGCAGGCCCAGCAGGACCACGGCCATGGTCCGGGCGGCATGGCCCTGCGTCGCGGCCACGACCACGCCGACCCCGATGCCGAGGACGACGTATGCGAGGAGCAGTGCGACCGTGGCGGAGGCCGCCGGGCGTACCGCCGTGTGGAAGCGGACCAGCCCGGCCGGGAGCGGTGCGCGGCGGGAGACCAACAGGGTGACCAGCAACAGGCCCAGGATCCACAGCAGTCCGAAGAAGAGAGTGGTGGGCAGATCGGCCCGAAATCCCACCGTCGGTGCGGAGTCGAGGAGTTCGCCGATCTCTCCGAGGGGGGAGTCGCCGGTGGAGATGCCGAAGGTCTGGCGGGCGAGGAGCGCGGTCCCCGCGAGGGCCAGCAGCCACAGGAGTACCAACGGGCCCGCCCGGCCCAGTAGTTCACGCGGTCGGGCCACCGCCCGGTGGTGCAGCGGCCGCAGGAAGCAGTACGCGGCGGTGAGGGCTCCGGCCAGGCTCACCGAGAGCGGGAGCACGGACAGGCTTGCGTCGGCACCGACCAGGAAGCCGGCGCCGCCGGACACCTCGACCGAGCCGCCGGCAGCCATCACGACGACTGCGGCGATCACCCGCGGGAACGCGCCGTCCGGCAGATCGCCGGCACCGGCACAGGCCAGTCCGGCCGCGGCTACCGCGGCCATCACCAGGAACCCCGCCAGTACCGCGATCACGGCGTCACGCCAGGAACGGCTCACAGAGTCACCGTAGGCAGCCCCGGTACGCGCCACCACCTGAACGGCGCACCCAATAGTGCGCTGGAGTGACGGATGTCCCGAGACTTCTAGGGATGGGCCTGTATGTACTGGTTCATTTGCGGAGCATCCAGGAGGGCATCGGTGACCACGCAGCCTTCGGGCACACCGCCGTCGGGACGCCCCACCGGCCCGCCTTCCGGTCCCCTCTCGGGTGGCCGTCAGGGCGCCCCGCCGCCCTCGCCTCCCGGGGGCACGGGCGGAGGAGGGCGAGGGTCGGGGTCCGGGCCGCACGGCGAGGGGGCCGGGAAGCCCTGGTGGCAGTCCGGGCCCCGGCTGGCGGCCGCGCTCGTCGCCGTGGCCATGGCGGTGGCACTGGCCGTGGTGCTGACCCGGCCCAGCGGTACCCCCGCGAAAGGCGGCGAGCTCTTCCTGCAGCCGGCCGGGTCCACCGGAAAGGACCCCTTCACCGAATCGACGGCGACGACCCAGGGCGTCCAGGAGCCCCGGCCGACTCCCACCGGCTCCGAGCCCGCGACGGGCACCATCACCACCCGCTCCGTCAGCGGCTCCCAGCCGGGCCTGTACGGCGGTACCCAGGACCTGGCCAGCTGCGACGTCGAGAAGCAGATCAAGGAGCTGGCGGCGGTGCCCGCGAAGAACAGCGCCTTCGCCTCGGCCCTGGGGATCCAGCCCGCAGACGTCCCGCAGTATCTGCGCTCCCTCACGCCGGTCCAGCTCCGGATGGACACCCGGGTCACCAACCACGGTTACAAGGACGGCGTGGCGACCCCATACCAGGCCGTGCTCGAGGCGGGGACGGCCGTGCTGGTGGACGACAGAGGGGTGCCCCGCGTGCGGTGCGCCTGCGGGAACCCGCTCAAGCCGCCGGTGCCCCTCAAGCCCTACTCGCGGCGGTACGGGCAGCCGTGGGCCGCGTACCGCCCGCAGGGCGTCGTGGTGATCGCGCCTTCCGAGACGGTCGTCGACAAGATCGTGATCTACGACCACGAGGACCACCGCTGGTACGAGCGCGGCCGCGGCCCGGATCCGGGCCGCGACAAGCCCGTCCCGCCACCGGTGCTCCCGACCCCGCCGATGACCGCTTCCGCGCCCGCCACGTCGCCCGGCGTGTCCGCGACCCCCACCAAGGCCACGGAGGCGCCCACCGAACCCACGGGCACGCCCACCGAAGCCACGGGGGAGCCGACCGAACCCACGGGCACGCCCGCAGAGACCATGGGCGCGACCGCCGAGGACACGGGTACGCCGACCGACGAGCCCGAGATACCCCCGTTGTTGCCGCCGCCGCCGGCACTGACGGACCGGACCGCTACGCCGACCGGGAGCGGGACCACGACCTCCGGCCCGCCCGCCACGCCGCCCCCTTCCAGTACGCCGCCCCCTTCCAGTACCGGGCCGACCTCTTCCGGTACCGGGCCGACCTCGCCGTCCCCGTAGGCACGCACCTCACCAGGGGGCTTGGCCGAGGCGGCTGTTGTCGGCTTCCGTGCCTCAGTGGCCGCCGCTGCGGCAGAACTTGCCGGAGCCGCTCGGGGCACCGGCGATGAAGCCCCGGCCTCTGCGCGGCGCGGGCTTGGAGTTGTCCCAGCTCTCCTGGGATGCGGGTGCCTGACATGAGGAGAAAAGCGGGGGAGGGTGAGACCCTGGCAGCATGGCCCAGAGGGGACAGAACCCCGAGGTCGACTGGCCCGCGCGGCCGGATACGAGCCTTGCGCTCAACCGCATGGGCACGTTCGACTGGGACCTCGACAGCGGGCGGATGTACCTGGATCCGACCGCCCTCGAGGTGCTTGACCTGCGCCCGGACGAGTTCGACGGGACCAGCGCAGGGCTGCGCCCGCGCGTCCCGCCGTCCGACGCGGCCCGGCTCGACGCCCGGGTCGCGCAGGCGCTCAAGGACGGCCGCAGCCACTACGGGGCCTACGTCCGCAGCCGGTGCCGCGACGGGACCCGGACCTGGATCCACATCCAGGGGCACATCATGCGGGACCCGCAGGGACGCCCGTACCGCGTCATCGGGATCCTCCGCGACGCTGCCCACGACCCCGGCGAGTCCGACTCCGGCGGGGACGAGGCCGAGGGGCGGCGCCGGATGACCGGTGTCGTCGAGCGGACCACGGCCATCCTCGCCCACGCCCGCACCGTCAACGACGTCACCGACATCCTCAAGGACCCGCAGGCCCTCGGACACCTCGGCGCGGTCAGCGTGATGCTCGGCGTCGTGGACGGCGGGCGCATCCACCTGGTCGCGGAGGGACAGCTGGGCTCGTACGTGCCCGAGATCGAATACACGCGGATCGACGCGGGGTTCCCGATGAGCGAGGCCGTCCGCACCATGCAGCCGGTCTTCATCGCCTCACGGGAGGAGTTCCAGACGCGCTACCCGCTGCTGTGGCCGTACATCGAGCCGCTGTCCGTCCGCAGCGGGGTCTACCTGCCGCTGATCGCCCAGGGGCGGGCCATCGGCGCACTCGGGCTGCTCTACACCCGCGACGGCCACTTCACCGCCGAGGAGCGCAACCTCCTGATGGCGCTCGGCAGCGGCATCGCGCAGAGCCTCCAGCGCGCGATGCTCTTCGAACAGGAGCACGATCTGGCCGAAGGGCTCCAGCGGGCCATGCTGCCCCGCCGGATCCCCGCGGTGGCGGGTGCGCTGATCGCCGTGCGGTACCGGTCCGCCCGGATGGGGCGGGACATCGGCGGGGACTGGTACGACGTGATCCCGCTCGGCGAGGGCCGGGTCGGAGTGATGATCGGGGACGTGGAGGGGCACGACACGGACGCGGCCGCCGTCATGGGCCAGCTGCGCATCGTGCTGCGCGCGTACATCGCCGAGGGGCACACCCCCGGCACGGCGATGGCGCGGGCCTCGGCCTTCCTGCGCGACCTGGACACGGAGCGGTTCGCCACGTGCACGTACGCCGAGGTGGACCTCACCAGCGGAATGCTCAGGATGGTCCGCGCCGGGCACCTCGACCCGGTCGTACGGCGCGGGGACGGCAGCTGCCACCGGATCCAGGTGGCCGGCGGCCTGCCCCTCGGGCTGCCGGCCCGCGAGCAGTCCGGGACCGGCTCGGGCTACCCGGTCACCAGCCTGGAGCTGCACCCGGGCGACACGCTGCTGCTGTGCACGGACGGCCTGATCGAACGGCCCGGTGCGGACCCCGACAGCGGGATGCGGGAGTTCATGGCCGCGGTCCACAGCGGCCCGGTCGACGTGGAGGAACTCGCCGACGTGCTGTGCGACCTGGTCGGCGACGCGGGCGGCGGGGACGACATGGCGCTGCTCGTCCTGCGCCGCCGCGGCACGCCCGCCGGGCGCGGTGGCGGTCCGCTGCGCCAGCGGCTGGAACCGGGCGACACGGAGGGCCCGGCGATGGCCCGCCACCTGATCCGGGCGGCGGTGGCCGCCTGGGGGGCGCGGGAGCGGGCCGACGAGATCGAGCTGGCGGCTGACGAGCTGATGACCAACGCCCTGGTCCACACGGAGGGCGGCGGCCACGTCGGCATGCGGCTGATGGCGGACGGGCGGATCCGGATCGAGGTCGAGGACTCCAGCAGCGCCCTGCCGCGTCGGCGTGAGGCGGGGGACTGGGCGGTCTCGGGGCGCGGGCTGATGCTGGTGGACCAGCTCGCGGACGCCTGGGGCGTGGAGCCCCGGGGCGGCGGCAAATGCGTGTGGTGCGAGTTCGCCGTCACCGCCCCGGAGCGCGAGAGCGTCGGGTGATCCGTACGCGTCAGACCGCGGCGTACGGTCCCTGTGCGGCCTTGATGTTCTGCAGGGCCGTGAGCCCCCGGACGAAGAGGACGGCGAGCACGGCGGCGGCGACTGCGAGGAGGTCGGAGACGATGCCGACGACGGAGGCGTCGCGAACGGCCGCGGGGGTCTCGGCCAGCTTGTACATCCGGGAGAAGACGCGGTCCGCGCAGGCCGCGACGACCCAGACCACCCACCAGGCCGTGAGGGGAGCGCTGGAGACGTGGCGGTAGGCGCCGTCGGGCCCGAGCTGGGTGCTGGCCTCCCATGTCTGCCGCGCGACGCGGAAGGGGAGGAACAGATTGCCGACGGGGACGAACCAGGCGCCGATGGCCCACCCGCGCCCCAGGGTGAAGGCGTCGGGGCGGAAGACCTCGCCGTTGGTCCGCACGCGGTGGAACCAGATGATGAAGACGGTCGCCGTGCCGAGCATCGCCAGGAGCTGGAAACCCCCGGCGAGGCCGGTGAGGACGTCCGACAGGTCGAGCGTGTCCTGCGGGACCCGGCCGGGGGCCGCGATGACGTCCTTCATCAGCGACCAGGCGAACAGGTTGGCGCCGGCCGAGAACAGGTTGACCGCGGCCGCGACGGACAGCAGCACGGTCAGCGCGGTCGCGAGGCCCTGCGGGGAGCGCAGGACGGCGACGGGCGGCGGCGGACCGGGGTACACGGGCTGGCCGGGGTACGGCTGCCCCGGGTAGGGCTGGGCCGGGTACGGGGCGGCAGTGGCGTGCGGCGGCTGGCCGGGCGGCGGCGGTGAGCCGGGCGCGCTGAAGGACATGACGGAGTACCCCCCACGGGAACGAGTGAACATGCGAATGGCCCGCTGACCGGCGCGGACAGGGCTGAACATATGTCAGCCCTGCGACCGGAGTCCAAAGCGATTCGCGCAGCCGCCCCGCAGCGGCCGCCGTCCGCCCGCCGGGCCGGTCAGGCCCTACGCCCCGCCCTCCGCCTCGGCCAGGAGGATCCGCGCCAGCTCGCCCGGGCGGGAGAACATCGGCCAGTGCCCGGTGTCCATCGTGACCAGCCGCCAGCGCTCGCCGGTCAGCAGCTCGGCCACCGCCTGGCTCGGCTCGGGGCCGTCGAGCAGGCACTTGACGTACGTGGCCGGGAGCTCGCCGAGCGGGCGGGCCAGCACGGCGGGCTCGGTCAGCGTGGCCCCGGGATGAGGGGTCGAACCGGCCACGATCCGCGCCACCTGCTCGGCGTCGAGGTCCTGGCCCGCGTAGTCCGGCGCGGGCCGCGGCGCCCAGAAGCCCCCGGTCCGGGAAATCGAGCCCTCCACCATCGCCCGCCCGTCCGGCCAGCCGTCGAGGAACGACCGCCCGTCGGCCGGGACCTCGGAGTCGACGAAGACCACCCGGGCCAGCCGGTCGCCGATCCGCTCGGCGGCCTGGCCGACCGGTATGCCCGCATAACTGTGCCCGACCAGGACGACATCGCGCAGACCGAGCCGCTCCACCTCGTCCACGACGTCCTGGACGTGGGTCTGCTGCCCGGCCGGTACGCCCTGCCGCTCGGCGAGGCCCGACAGCGTCACGGGATGGGCGCCGTGCCCGGCCGAGCGCAGCTCCGCCGCCACCTCGTCCCACGCCCACGATCCGAGCCAAACGCCTGCCACCAGTACGAAGTTCACCATGGCGGCACCGTATCCGAGGGGTCCGACATCGCAGCGCGCCGACGGCGGCCCCCGCGGGCCGGGGCAGGCGGTCCGGCCGGGACGTCGGCTATGGTCCCTGCCGTGAAGCTCATACCCCCACTCACCCAGCGGACGGCTGCCCCACCAGCCGCCGCCCACGGTGCCAGGCTCGGCTGGCTGGACGCGCTCCGTGGCATCGCCGCTCTGATCGTGGCGCTGCACCACTTCGACGTGCTGAGGATGCTGCCCTTCGGGGGCATGGTCTGGCGGAACTTCGACATGGGCCTGTTCGGCGTCATGCTCTTCTTCATCGTCAGCGGCTACATCATCCCGGCCTCGCTGGAGCGCCGGGGCGACGTCCGGGGCTTCTGGATCGGCCGGATCTTCCGGATCTACCCGGCCCTGATCGCCGCCTTCGTCCTCTCGATCATGATGCTGCCGGACGGGGACGGCTCGGTCGCGCTGCTGCGCACCGGCGACGACGTGGCCTCGCTGGTCGCGAACGGCCTGATGCTCCAGGACCTGCTCGGCGTGATCAACGGTATGAACGTCACCTGGACGCTCTGCTACGAGATGGTCTTCTACTTCTTCGTCACCGCCCTCTTCACCCGCGGCCTGCACCGGCACAGCGGGCCGATCGCGGTGGCCCTCGCAGGCGTCGCCCTGGCGGTCGGGACGGCCGTCGGCACCCAGCTCGTGAGCGCGGAACTCGGCTCGACCCGTCAGCTCCTGCTGATCGTGACGCCGATCGTGCTCCTGGGCCTCGCCGGCGTGCTCAGCGGCAACCGCATGCTGACCGGGACGGGCGCCATGCTGCTCGCCGGGGTCGGCCTGGTGCTGGTCACCCTCAACAGCCGGGCCCCCGCCTTCGAAACCTGGATGATCTTCGCGACCATGTTCGCCGGCACCGTGGTGTACCGGGCGCAGCACGGTCAGCTCGCCCGGGTCCCGGCCCTGCTCTCCTGCGGCTTCGTCATCGTCGCGGGCGCGCTGGTCGGCCGGCTGTACAACCACGGCGAAGCCCTGGACCGGACCTGGTCGTCGGGCTGGAAGGCCTGGTCGATCGCCTACCTCGCCGCCTGGGCACTGTTCGGTATCGGCTTCCTCCTCCGCGGGCGGCGCTTCCCGAAGGCGCTGACCTGGCTCGGCGCGATCAGCTTCTCGGTCTACCTGCTGCACATCCCGCTGCTGCGCACCATCGAACCGCTGGTGGGCGTTCCGCCGCAGCCGTCGTCCACGCTCGGCCGGATCGCCTGGACGGCGATCTTCCTCGGCGCCGTGCTGGCCGTCAGCTACCTCATGTACCGCCTGGTCGAGATGCCGATGCAGCGCCTCGGCCGGCGCGTGCAGAAGGCGGCGGACCGCCGCTGGCCCCGCCCCGCGCAGGAGGCCCAGCCGCAGCTCCGGCCGTCGGCCGCATCCGGCCGCGAGCCGGCGCCCGCCACGGGCTGACCGGAGAGAGGTCCTTCAGAGGCGGACCAGCGTGACCTCGGTGGCCTTCACGCTGGTCCACACCTCGGCGCCGTCGACGATGCCCAGTTCGGCGGCCGCGCCGGGGGTGATCTCTGCGACCAGGTCGGGTGCCTCGGCCGAGGCGACCAGGACGCGCAGCCGGCTGCCGACCGCGGTGATCTCCCGTACGGTCCCCGGCCAGACGTTACGGGGACTGCCGCCCGGGCGGCCGCGGTGCACGGACACCGCTTCCGGGGCGATGATCGCGAGCGCCTGCGACCCCTCGGGCAATGCCTCGGCGACGACCAGCCGGCCCCCCGCCGCCAGGGTGAGTCCGTCGGCCGACGCCGTGCCCGGCCAGGCGTTGCGCCCCAGCATCCGCGCCACCCACGGGGACCGCGGATGCCGGCTCACCTCGGCGGGCGGCGCGTCCTGGAGGGTCTGCCCGTCTGCCAGTACGAGGACCCGGTCGGCCAGCGAGACCGCCTCGACGGGATCGTGCGTGACGATGAGGCAGACCCCGCCGAAGCCGGCCAGATGCGTGCGCAAGGTGTGCCGGACGCGGGCCCGCGTCGTCTGGTCGAGGGCGGCGAGCGGTTCGTCCAGCAACAGCAGCCGGGGGCGGGCGGCCAGGGCGCGGGCGAGGGCCACGCGCTGGGCCTGGCCGCCGGAGAGCTGGGCGGGCCTGCGCTGGGCGAGGTGCCCGACGCCGAGCCGGTCCAGCCAGGCCTGCGCCTCCCGGCGGGCTTCGGCGCGCGGCACCCGGCGCGCGCGCAGCCCGTACGCCGTGTTGGCCAGGGCGCTCAGGTGCGGGAACAGTGCGCCGTCCTGCGGGACCCAGGCGACCTGCCGCTTGTGCGGGGGCAGCGCCGTGACGTCGGTGTCGCCGAGTCTGAGCTCGGCGTGGGCCCGCGGGGTCAGGCCGAGAAGGGCGCGCAGCAGCGTCGTCTTGCCGGCGCCGTTCTCGCCGACGACGGCGATGGTGGTGCCGGGGCCGGCGTCGAGGGTGAGCCGGTTGAAGCCGGTGACGGTGGCGTGCAGGGGCCACTGGCCGGCGTCGTCCGGCGTCGGCTTCGCCGGTTCACCGGCAGGCGCGGGTACCGGGTGACCGTCGGTCGTCGCCTGCGCCTCGGCGGGCTGCGTCTCGCCGGGCCGGGGGGCGGGGGCGGGGGTGGGCGTGCCCGTCCAGCGGCCGCGCAGGGCGATCAGTACGGCCATGGCGATCGCGAGGAGCAGCAGGGAGACGGAAGTGGCGGCCTCGGGCTGGTCCTGGAGCAGCAGGTACACCTGGAGCGGAAGGGTCTGGGTGGTGCCGGGCAGGTTTCCGGCGAAGGTGATGGTCGCGCCGAACTCGCCGAGCGCACGGGCCCAGGTGAGCGCGGCGCCGGCAATCAGGCCGGGGGCCACCATGGGCAGGGTCACGGTGAAGAACACGCGGACCGGCGAGGCACCGAGGGAGCCGGCCGTCTCCTCGTAGCTCTGCCTGAGCCCGCCGAGGGCGCCTTCCAGGCTGATGACGAGGAACGGCATGGCCACGAAGGTGGCCGCGACGACGGCGCCCGACGTGTGGAACGGCAGCGTGACGCCGAAGGTTTCCTCCAGCCAGGGCCCGAGCAGACCGCGCCGGCCGAAGCCCAGCAGCAGGGCCACACCGCCCACGGTCGGCGGCAGCACCATGGGGAGCAGGACGAGCGAGCGTACGAAGGCCTTGCCCCTGAACTCCACGCGGGCCAGTAGCCAGGCGAGCGGCACGCCGAGGAGCAGCGAGAGGCCGAGGGCCCAGAAGGACACCACGAGCGAGAGGTTCAGGGCCTGGACCACGCCGGGGCTGCCGAGGTGGGCGCCGAGCTCGCTCCACCGGGTCCGGGTGAGGATGCCGATCAGCGGCAGCAGCAGGAACGCGACGGCGAGCAGCGCCGGCAGTGCCAGGGCCACGGGGGGCCGGGTGCGGGTGCGGGTGCGGAATCTGCTCACGGGGGTTCCCTGGCTCGGGGGGCGGCGGTGGGCGGCTGCGGGGAAGAGTACGGGCACCCGTCCGGCCGCACGGGTGCCCGTACGGCCGGAAGCGGCGCGGGCACGCGGAGAGGGGCTGTCCGTCCCCCCGGCCGGACAGCCCCTCTCGGTATGCGGCGGCGGGCCGAGGGCCGTGCCCTGCCTCTGCTACGCCTGCTGGAATCCGGCGTCCTGGAGGATCTTCTGGGCCTCCGGGGTGCTCAGCCAGGCCACGAACGCGGCAGTGGCCTCGGCGTTCTTGGACTGCTTCAGGGTGGCGGCCGGGTAGGAGGCCACCGCGTTCTGCTCGTCCGGGATCTCCACGGCGACGACCTTGTCGCCGGACTTGGCGGAGTCCGTCTTGTAGACGAGGCCCGCATCGGCCTCGCCCAGCTCGACCTTGCTCAGCACGGCGCGGACGTTGGGCTCCTGGGAGACGGGCTTCACCGTGACGCCCTGCTTGTCCAGGATCTCCTTGCTGTAGCGGCCGACCGGGACCTCGGGTGCGGCCAGCACAACCTTGATCTTGGTGTCGGCGAGGTCCTTGAGACCGGCGATCTTGAACGGGTTGCCCTTGCCGGTAGCGATGACCAGGCGGTTCTTGGCGATGACCTTGGCCTCGCCCGTCTCCGCCTTGACCCCGTCCATGGTCTTGGTGTCGGCGGTGACCAGGGCGTCGGCCGGGGCGCCCTGCTTGACCTGCGCCGCGAGCTCCTGCGAACCGGCGAAGGAGAACGTGACCTTCGTACCGGGGTGGGCCTTCTCGTACGCGGCACCCGCGGCCTTGAAGACGTCCGTGAGGGAGGAGGCGGCCAGGACGGTGAGGTTCGCGGCCCGGGCCGTGGCGGAGCCCGGTGCGGAGGCTCCGGCGGAGGTGTCGGCGACGGGCTCCTTGTCGCCGCCGTCGTTGCCGCAGCCGGCCAGCGGGAAGAGCAGAGCGGCGGTCAGCGCGGCGGCGACGGCACGGCGGCGGGTCAGGTGCAGGGTCGGGGACATGGGCTGATGCTCCTCGGTCGGGTCGGCGGCCGGCGCGGTGCCGGGACCGGGGCGGTCCCGGCGCAGGTGCGGTGAATCTGCACGTCGGGACTGCGTGTGCGACAAGGTAGGGGCATCGCTGACGCATTTGCAATTCTCTTGGGATCATCTCCATGGCAGATGCTATGCATGTTGTGGAATCTGCCAAAAGTCGTTCCACGGTCCCGCGCCCGCCTCGCTAAAGTCGGGGCATGGCTGATGAGGCATCGGGAACAGGGGCGGAAACGGGATCCGTGCGCGTGGACGCGTGGATCTGGTCCGTGCGCCTGACGAAGACCCGCTCGATCGCGGCGACCGCCTGCCGGGCGGGGCACGTGAGGGTCAACGGGGAGCGCGCCAAGCCCGCGCAGCCCGTACGCGCGGGTGATGAGGTACGGCTCTTCCACGCGGGCCGGGAGCGGATCGTCGTGGTCCGCCGGCCCGTGTCCAAGCGGGTGGGCGCTCCGGTCGCCGCCGAGTGCCTGATCGACAAGAGTCCGCCGCCGCCGACCCCCGTCGAGGCCGCGGTGGTGGGCATCCGCGACCGCGGTGCCGGTCGCCCCACGAAGCGCGAGCGCCGGGAGATCGAGACCCTGCGCGGCCGCCAGTAGCCCAGGGCGGTGCCCGGGTCCGGGCGCGGACCGGCCCCGGCTGCCTGCGGCCACGGCCTCCGAGGGTCAGGCCTTGCGGTACGCGTATGCCTCGGCGGCGGCGGATTCGACCGCCGACAGGGGGGCTCCCGCGGAGGCGGCGACCATCGCCGCCACCGCTCCCTCCAGGAAGGGAGCGTCCACCAGCCGGGATCCCGCAGGCAGTTCGTCGTCCGCCAGCAGGGCCTTGACCGTCAGTACGGAGCTGCCGAGGTCCGCCAGGAGGGCGACCCCGGCGCCCCGGTCCACCTCCCGCGCGGCCGCGAGGACCCGCTCCGCGCTCGTCCCGAGGCCGCCGTCGGCCGTTCCGCCCGCCGCCGCCACCGGAGCCATCGGGGCATCGGGGCCGCCCACCGCGAGGCCGCGCGCCAGCTCGGCAACCGCCTCGGCGACCGGAGCGCTGTGCGAGACCAGCACGATGCCGACCAGGCCGGAATCCGCGCCGGTCACCGCGCACCGCCCGACGCGTCCGCCACGTCCGCCAGCGCACCCAGCAGCAGCGCCGACGAGGTCGCGCCCGGATCCTGGTGCCCGATGCTCCGCTCGCCGAGGTAGCTGGCCCGGCCCTTGCGCGCCAGCAGCGGTACCGTCGCGAGCGCCCCGTTGTCCGCCGCGTCGCCGGCAGCCCGGTACGAGGTGTTCAGCGCGGCGACCCCCGGCACCAGGGCGTCCAGCATCGTCTTGTCGCCGGGCGCCGCCCCGCCGAGCAGGGCCACCGCGCCCACGCCCGCGTACAAGGCCTTGCGCAGTTCGTCGTCGGAGACCTCGGCGGCCTCCCCGAGCTCCTTGCCGGTGCGCCGCAGCAGCGTCCCGTACAGCGGTCCCGAGGCGCCGCCGACGGTCGAGATCAGGGTCCGCCCGGCGAGCTGCAGCACCGCCCCCGGCGTCGCCGGAGCCTCCGCGTCCAGGGCCGCCCGTACGGCGATGAAGCCCCGCAGCATGTTGCTCCCGTGGTCGGCGTCCCCGATGGGGGAGTCGAGCTCGGTCAGCCGGTCCGCCTCCCGCTCGACGGCCGCCGCGGCGGCCGCCATCCAGCGCCGGAAGAAGTCTGCGTCACGCACCGGATCTCCTCGTCTCGCGAACGTCTGGCCGGTCCCCACACCACCTTAGTCAGCGGCCCCAGCGCAGCGCCGCGGTCTGCACGGGCGCGTCCCACAGTCGCAGCATTTCCTCGTCGGCCCGGCACAGGGTGACCGAGCACCCCGCCATGTCGAGCGAGGTGACGTAGTTCCCCACGAGGGTCCGCGCCACCGGCACACCGCGGGCCTCCAGCACGCGCGCCACCTCGGCGTGGAACCCGTACAGCTCCAGCAGCGGCGTCGCCCCCATCCCGTTGACCAGCGCCAGTACCGGGCCGGCTTGCGCCAGCTCCTCCAGTACGGCGCCCACCGCGAGCTCCGCGATCTCCCGCGCCGGCATCGTCGCGCGCCGCTCCCGGCCCGGTTCGCCGTGGATCCCGACCCCCAGCTCCAGTTCCCCGTCGGGCAGATCGAAGGTCGGGCTGCCCTTGGCGGGCGTGGTGCAGGCGCTCAGCGCGACGCCGAAGCTCCGCGAGGACTCGTTGACCCGCCGGGCGAGCGCCGCGACCCGCTCCAGCGGTGCCCCCTCCTCGGCCGCCGCCCCGGCGATCTTCTCGACGAAGAGCGTGGCCCCGGTGCCGCGCCGCCCGGCCGTGTACAGGCTGTCGGTGACCGCGACGTCGTCGTTGACCAGTACCCGTTCGACCCGCAGGCCGTCCTCCTCGGCGAGCTCGGCGGCCATCTCGAAGTTCAGCACGTCCCCGGTGTAGTTCTTGACGACGAACAGCACCCCCTGCCCGGAGTCCACCGCCCCGGCCGCCCGCAGCATCTGGTCGGGCACGGGCGAGGTGAACACCTCCCCGGGGCAGGCGGCCGACAGCATCCCGTACCCCACGAAGCCCGCGTGCAGCGGCTCGTGTCCGGAGCCGCCCCCGGAGACCACGCCGACCCGTCCGCCGGCGCGCGCGTCCCGACGTACGACGAGCCGCCGCTCCACGTCGACGTCGAGCTCGGGATGGGCCGCCGCCATCCCGCGCAGGGCGTCGGCGACCACGGTCTCCGGGCTGTTGATCAGCATCTTCACGGACGTCTCCTCAGAGGGCTCGATGGATGGCCGGCGGCCGGGTGAGGACTTCCTGCCCCCATTTCCGGAAGTCGACGACTCCGTGTCTGAATTGATAGCGAATCATGTCGCTCGGTAGTTTTGTGCGCACTTCGGATGACTTGCCCGACCCAAGGGTGAGGGTCCGCACAGGAGGTGCGTGCCGGTGCCTGGTTCGAAGCGGAACGCGCGGCCGGGGAACAGGGCCGGGCGGGCGGTGGCGCGGGGGTCCGAGGCCCTCGACGCGCGGCTGCCGCTCTCCGAAGTCCTCCGGACGGGCATGCGCAAGGTGTTCCCCGACCACTGGTCGTTCCTGCTGGGCGAGCTGGCCCTGTACAGCTTCGTCGTGCTCCTGCTGACCGGCGTCTACCTGACCTTCTTCTTCGACCCCTCGATGCGGGAGACGCCGTACAAGGGTTCGTACCGCCCGCTCCAGGGCGTGCTGATGTCCCAGGCCTACCTGTCCACCCTGCGGATCAGTTTCGACGTACGGGGCGGGCTGCTGATCCGGCAGATCCACCACTGGGCGGCCCTGGTCTTCGTCGCCGCCATCGGCGCGCACATGCTGCGGGTGTTCCTCACCGGTGCCTTCCGCCGGCCGCGCGAGGTCAACTGGCTGCTGGGGGTGACGCTGTTCATGCTGGCGCTGCTGGAGGGCTTCGCCGGGTACTCGCTCCCCGACGACCTGCTGTCGGGCACCGGGCTGCGGATCGCCCAGGGGATCATGCTGTCGGTCCCGGTCGTCGGCACCTACCTGAGCTTCTTCGTCTTCGGCGGGCAGTATCCCGGCGTCGACATCGTGCCCCGGCTCTACCCCGTGCACATCCTGCTGGTCCCAGGCCTGCTGCTGGGGCTGATCACGGTGCACATCCTCCTCGTCGTGGTCCTGAAGCACACCCACTGGCCGGGGCCCGGCAGGAGCGGACGCAACGTCGTCGGCCTGCCGTTCCTCCCCCAGTACATGGCCAAGTCCGCCGGGCTGTTCTTCGCCGTCTTCGGCCTCCTCGCGGCCCTGGGGGCCGTCGCGCAGATCAACCCCATCTGGACCTACGGCCCCTACCGCGCCGACGTGGTCTCCACCGGAGCCCAGCCCGACTGGTACGTCGGATTCCTCGAAGGGGCCCTGCGGCTGATGCCAGGGGTGGAAACCCGACTGTGGGGGCACACGATCATGTGGAATCCCCTGGTCACCGCAGTCCTCCTGCCGGGGCTGCTCTTCGCGCTCCTCTACGCCTACCCCTTCTTCGAACGCTGGATCACCGGCGCGACGGGGGAACGGCACCTGTGCGACCGCCCGCGTGACCGTCCCGCCCGCACCGGCCTGGGCGTGGCCGCCGTCTCCTGCTACGCCGTGCTGCTCCTCGCCGGAGCCCAGGACATCCTCGCCTTCGTCTTCGACGTGCCCGTGCACGCGCTGACCTGGACGCTGCGCGTCGCCTTCTTCGCCGTGCCGACGGCCGCCTTCTGGCTCACCAGGCGGCTGTGCCTGGCCCTCCAGTCGCGCGAGCGCCGGCTGCTGACCGAGGGGGAGGCGTCCGGTGTGGTGAGCCAGGGCGTCGAGGGCGGCTTCGAGCCGCTGCACCGGGCCCTCACGGCGACCGAGCGGTACGCCGTCCTCGCCAGGGAGCGGCCCGAGCCGCTGCCCGCCGACGCCGCCGCAGCGGCCGCCGGCGGCGCCCTGCGACGCCGGCTGGCCGGCGCGCGCTCGGCGATCAGCGCCTGGTACTACCAGGACCGGCTTCCCTACCCCGCCACCCCCGAACAGCGCCGGAAGATCGCCGCGACCACCGCCGGACCGGACGTGCGGGAGTCCGCCGAGGACGGCTGAGCAGTCCGGGCCGCTCGGGCTACTCCTCGTGGCCGAGGCTCTGGAAGGCGAACCCCAGGATGCCGGGCATCAGCACGCCGAATCCGATGAGGCACAGCCACAGCCCCTGGACCACGCCGAGGCCGATCAGCGCGCTGCCCGCCGCCGCCAGTACGGGAAACAGGCTGCGGGCGGGGAAGAAGGCGCGGCGGCCGGCCTCCCGGACCTCGGCCTCCCCGCGGTCCTCCGGACGCTCTCCCGCGCGCCGGTACTGGCGCCAGAGGAAGGCGGAGACGAGGCCCGACATGATGAAGGAGACGCACAGCGCCGCCGTGCCCGCCGGCTCGCGCGAGAACCAGCCGTAGACGACGGTGGTCGCCGCGAAGAACAGGGCCGTGCCGGTGAAGAGCCAGGCCTCACCTTTCACCGCGTACCTCTTTCACCGTGTACCCCTTTCGCCGGGCACTCTGTCACTGGGCACCTCCGGATGGTGCAGGTCGAAGGCCGGGGATTCCGAGCGGATCCGGGGCAGGGCGTGGAAGTTGTGGCGCGGCGGCGGGCAGCTCGTCGCCCACTCCAGGGAACGGCCCCAGCCCCACGGGTCGTCGACGGTGACCCGCTCGCCGTGGCGCTGCGTCCTGAAGACGTTGTAGAGGAAGGGCAGCGTCGAGAGGCCGAGGAGGAAGGAGCCGATGGTGGAGACCGTGTTGAGGAGGGTGAAGCCGTCGCTCTCGAGGTAGTCGGCGTACCGGCGCGGCATCCCGGCCTCGCCCAGCCAGTGCTGGACCAGGAACGTGGTCTGGAAGCCGACGAACAGGGTCCAGAAGTGGACCTTGCCGAGCCGCTCGTCCAGCATCCGTCCCGTCAGCTTCGGCCACCAGAAGTAGAAGCCCCCGAAGGTGGCGAACACGATCGTGCCGAAGAGCACGTAGTGGAGATGGGCGACGACGAAGTAGCTGTCCGTCAGATGGAAGTCCAGCGGCGGCGATGCGACCATCACGCCGGTCAGACCGCCCAGCAGGAAGGTGACGAGGAAGCCGATGGACCAGAGCATCGGTGTCTCGAAGGAGAGCGAACCCTGCCACATGGTCCCGATCCAGTTGAAGAACTTCACGCCCGTGGGGACGGCGATCAGGAAGGACATCAGCGAGAAGAAGGGCAGGAGCACGGCCCCCGTCGCGAACATGTGGTGCGCCCACACGGTCGCCGACAGGCCCGTGATGGCGATCGTGGCACCGATCAGGGCCGCGTACCCGAACATCGGCTTCCGGCTGAAGACGGGCAGGATCTCGCTCACCACCCCGAAGAACGGCAGCGCCACGATGTAGACCTCCGGATGCCCAAAGAACCAGAACAGGTGCTGCCACAGCAGGGCGCCGCCGTTGGCCGCGTCGAAGACGTGCGCGCCGAACTTCCTGTCCGCCTCCAGGACCAGCAGGGTGGCCGTGAGGACCGGAAAGGCCAGCAGCGCCAGAATGGACGTGAAGAGCACGTTCCAGGTGAAGATCGGCATGCGGAACAAGGTCATGCCCGGGGCGCGCAGACAGACGATGGTGGTGATGAAGTTCACCGACCCCAGGATCGTGCTGAGGCCCGACACCGCCAGCCCCATGGCCCACAGGTCCGGGCCGGTTCCCGGGGAGTACGCGGCGCTGTTGAGCGGCGCGTAGGCGAACCATCCGAACGCCGCCGCCCCGTCGGCGGTCAGCAGGCCTGACACCACCATGAGGCCCCCGAACAGGTACACCCAGTAGGTGAACGCGTTCAGCCGGGGGAAGGCGACATCGGGCGCGCCGATCTGCAAGGGCATGACCGCGTTGGCGAAGCCGGTGAAGGTCGGCGTCGCGAACAGCAGCATCATGATCGTGGCGTGGATGGTGAACGCCTCGTTGTACTGCTGGTTCGAGATGATCTGGAGCCCGGGGCGGGCGAGTTCGGCCCGCATCACCAGGGCCAGCACGCCGGCGAAGAGGAAGAAGGCGAAGGCCGTCACCAGGTAGAGGTTGCCGATCACCTTGTGGTCGGTGGTCGACAGCCACCCCAGTACGGCGGAGCCCTGGCCGGCCCGCCGTTCGGTCCTGGGCGCGGTCCGGTCGTCGGGCGGCGCCTCTACCGGTGACCGGTCCACCGACGTCATCCGTCCTCCCGAAGCCTCGCCGCCGCGCCTGCACCCCTTGCCCTACAGCCTGGGGAGCCGGGGCACCGGACGGCGCGCCGGCATCCCGCCCCGGGTACCCCGGCTGCCGCGCGGTGACCGGAGGGGGGCGAGGTTTGGATCCCTTCTCAGCGAGCACGCGCAGGACGACCGGAAGCTCAGCAAAGGAGGGATGTGGCATGGCCGGGGACCAGGACCAGGACGTCGTCGCGGTGATCCTCAAGGACCACCGCACCATGGAGGAGCTGTTCCGCCGGATGCGCAGCGTGGAGGCCGACCGGGCCGGCGCACTCGCGAAGTTCTCCGCGCTGCTCATCGCCCACGGCGAGGCGGAGGAAGCCGAGGTGTACGGCGCGCTGAAGCGCTTCAGGGACGTCGACAACGAGGAGGTGGAACACGGGGTCGAGGAGCACGCCGAGGGCAACGAGGCGCTGCTGGCGCTGCTCGAAGTCGACGAGGTGGGCTCCGACGAATGGGACGCGCGGCTGGAGGACCTGGTCAAGGCGGTTTCCCACCACGTCGACGAGGAGGAGCGGACGATCCTCAACGGTGCCCGGGAGAACGTTCCCGGTGAGCGCAGGGCCGAGCTGGGAGCCGCGTTCCTGCGGGAGCGGGAGCGGCAGCTGGCGGCGGACTGCGGAAGCGTCGAGAACGTGCGCGGCCTCGTACGGGGATGACGGCGCCCTGCCGCCCCGCGACGGTGCCCTGTCGCCCCGCCGCACGCGGATATTCGTGCACATGTTCGATGTGTGGGGTTAGGCTGGTGCCATGCACGCTGCCCAGGGCCTACAGGGTTCCCTCTTCGACCAGGGGGACGAGATCCGTCTCGGGCCGCTCACGGGCGTGCGGCGCACCCCGCTCGGTTCCGGGGCCTGGGTCGACCACCTCCCCGGCTGGCTGACCGGCTCCGACGTGCTCTTCGAGCGGCTGGCCGCCGATGTGCCCTGGCGCGCCGAGCGGCGCCAGATGTACGAGCGCGAGGTCGAGGTGCCCCGCCTGCTCGCCTTCTACGGTGAGGGCGAGGAGCTTCCGCACGCCGCCCTCACCGAGGCCCGCGAGGCGCTGTCCCGGCACTACGCCGCGGAGCTCGGGGAGCCCTTCACCACCGCGGGGCTGTGCCTCTATCGCGACGGCCGCGACAGCGTGGCCTGGCACGGCGACCGGACCGGCCGCTCGTCCACCGAGGACACCATGGTCGCGATCGTCTCCGTCGGCGACCCCCGCGACCTCGCCTTCCGCCCCCGCGACGGCGGAGCCACCCTGCTGCGTCTCGCCCTCGGCCACGGCGACCTCGTCGTCATGGGCGGCTCGTGCCAGCGGACCATGGAGCACGCGGTGCCCAAGTCGGCGCGGGCCGTCGGGCCGCGCATCAGCGTCCAGTTCCGCCCCCGCGGGGTCCTGTGAACCGGGCCCTGGCCGTGCGGCGGGTCAGGGCTTCGCGGGGCGGGCCGTCGCCGGCCGGGTCGCCGCCGCTGCCGCGTGCAGCGAGCGCAGGGCCAGCAGCAGGAGCCCGATGTCGTCTAGGTAGACCGGGTCCGGAATCAGGTCCACCGGCGAGACGGTGTAGATCACTGCGGCCCAGAACAGGGCCTTGTCGCGCAGCGGGATCCCGGCGTCGGCGAGCAGTCGCCGCGCCCGCAAGACCCGTACCAGCAGCACCGCCGCGGCCACCGCGAGCACCGCCGCGACCACCGTGGCGAGCGTGAGCCAGAACTTTCCGTCCATTTCGCCCCTATACCCGCCCCGCGGGTTTCCGTACCCCCGCCGACCCGTCCGCCCGCTGCTTCCTCAGGCGCCGTACTCGCGCAGGCGCCGTCCGACCTCGCCCAGCCCGTCGGCGAGCGCGTCGAGCTGTTCGGGGGTCAGGACGTCGACGAGGATCTCCCGGACGGTGGCCACGTGCCCGGGCGCCGCCTCGTCCAGCCGGGCGCTCCCGGCGTCGGTGAGGACGGCGAAGACGCCGCGCACGTCGGAGGGGCAGCTGCGGCGGCGCACCAGCCCGGCCTTCTCCATCTGGGTGATCTGGTAGGTCAGGCCGCTCTTCGAGTTGATCAGGCCATTGGCCAGTTCCGTCATCCGCAGCTCGCGTCCGGGGGCCGCGGCGAGGCGTACGAGGATCTCGTACTGGGGGTGCGAGAGCCCGGAGTCGTCCTTCAGCTGCTGGTCGAGGCGGCGGTTCACCAGGGCCGAGGCGGCCAGGAATCCGCTCCAGGCCCGCATCTCGCGGTCGTCCAGCCATCTCGTCTCAGCCATGGCCCCAGCCTACACGGGTTGTTCCAATTTGAATCAATGGTTAGGGTCGGAGGTCTGCGGTTCGAATTTGAACAACCTTGCCCAGTCCCGTCCCCCTCGGGCCGCACGACCGGAAGGATCACCCCGATGACCAGCCCCTCCGTCGCCACGACGAAGCCGCAGGCCGCCGCACCGGCCGCGCAGCCCGCCACCGCCGCCTCCCCTTCGCTCTCGACCCCGGCCCACGACACCGGCCTGCTGCTCTTGCGCCTCGTCCTCGGGCTGACCATGGCCGCCCACGGCTCCCAGAAGCTCTTCGGCTGGTTCGGGGGCGGCGGCATCAGCGGCACCGGCCAGTTCTTCACCGCCAGCGGCTACCCGGCGGGCGACGCCATGGCCGTCCTGGCCGGGCTGACCGAGACTCTGGGAGGCCTCGGCCTCGCCGTCGGACTGCTCACCCCGCTCGCCGGCGCGGCCGTCGTCGGCACCCTCATCAACGCGATCGCCGTCCACGGCGCCGGATCCTTCTTCGCCCCCAAGGGCATCGAGTACGAACTGCTGCTGGCGGCGGGCGCCGCGGCCCTGGCCCTCACCGGCCCCGGCCGGTACGCCGTCGACCGCTTCCTGCCCGTGCTGCGCAGCCACCGCCTGGCCCACGGCGCCCTCGCCGTCGCCCTCGGCGTGGTCCTCGCCGGCGCGCTGCTCCTCGTACGGAACTAGGCAGGCGCGCGCGAGGGTGTCCGGGGCCTGCGCTGATTGGCCCCGGGCATTCGGGGGAAGATCGCACAAATGACACAACCCATCGAAGACTACGCACTCATCGGCGACCTGATGACCAGTGGACTGGTCGGCCGCGACGGGTCCATCGACTGGCTGTGCCTGCCGCGATTCGACTCCGGAGCCTGCTTCGCCAAGCTCCTCGGCGACGAGGAGAACGGCCACTGGCGCATCGCGCCCGCATCCGCCGGGGCGGCCGAGCCGTGCACCCGCCGCGCCTACGTGGACGGCTCGATGGTGCTGGAGTCGTACTGGGAGACCGAGGACGGCACGGTCAAGGTCATCGACTTCATGCCGCAGCGTGACGTCTCACCCGATGTGATGCGGATCGTCGAAGGCGTGTCCGGCGAGGTGAGCGTCCGCAGCACCCTGCGCCTGCGCTTCGACTACGGCCACGTCGTCCCCTGGGTCCGCCGCAGCGACGGGGAGCGCGTCGCCATCGCCGGGCCCGACTCCGCCTGGTTCCGCAGCGAGCCGCCCGTGCACACCTGGGGCGAGGCCAACAGCACCCGCTCCGAGTTCACCGTCGCAGCGGGGGAGCGCGTCGCCTTCGTCCTCACCTGGCACGCCTCGCACGACCCGCGCCCCGAGCCCGTCGACCCGTACACGGCGCTGGAGCAGAGCCTCGCCGACTGGCGGGAATGGGCCTCCCAGTGCTGCTACGACGGCCCCTACCGGGAGGCGGTCACCCGCTCCCTGATCACCCTCAAGGCCCTCACCTACGCCCCGACCGGCGGCATCGTGGCCGCGGCCACCACCTCCCTCCCCGAGGAGATCGGCGGGGTCCGCAACTGGGACTACCGCTACTGCTGGCTCCGGGACTCCACCCTCACCCTCGGCTCGCTCCTGTCCACCGGGTTCCAGGACGAGGCCCGCGCCTGGCGGGCCTGGCTGCTGCGCGCGGTCGCCGGCGACCCCGCGGACCTCCAGATCATGTACGGGATCGCCGGCGAGCGCCGGATCCCCGAGACCGACCTGCCGTGGCTGCGCGGCTACGCCTCCTCCGCGCCCGTGCGCGTCGGCAACGCGGCGGTCGACCAGCTCCAGCTCGACGTGTACGGCGAGGTCATCGACTCCCTGTACCTCGCGCGGGCCTCCGGGCTGGCCTCCGAGCGCCACGCGTGGCAGATCCAGCTCGCGCTGCTCGACTTCCTGGAGCGGAACTGGCGCCGGCCCGACGAGGGGCTGTGGGAGGTACGCGGCCCGCGCCGCCACTTCGTGCACTCCAAGGTGATGGCCTGGGTCGCCGCCGACCGGGCCGTGCGCACCCTGGAGGGCGATGCCTCGATGCCCGGTGACGTGGAGCGCTGGCGGACCATGAGGGACGAGGTGCACGGTGAAGTGTGCGAGAAGGGCTACGACCCCGAGCGGGGCACCTTCACCCAGTACTACGGCTCCAGCGAGCTCGACGCGGCGACCCTGCTCATTCCCCGCGTCGGCTTCCTGCCGCCCGACGACCCGCGCGTCATCGGCACCGTCGACGCGGTCCGGGAGGAGCTCGGCCGTAGCGGCCTGGTCCGCCGCTACACCACCGAAGGCCCCGCCGTCGACGGCCTGCCCGGCGACGAAGGGGCCTTCCTGGCCTGCTCGTTCTGGCTGGCCGACGCCTTGTACCTGACCGGGCGGGAGAAGGAGGCCCGGGACCTGTTCGAGCGGCTGCTGACGGTACGCAACGACGTGGGGCTGCTCGCCGAGGAGTACGACCCCATCGCCGGGCGGCAACTCGGCAACTTCCCCCAGGCCTTCAGCCACGTCGGACTGATCAACACCGCCCTCACGCTGGCCGAGGGCGAGGCCGTCCGCGTCGGCTGACCGGCCGGAGGGGCGATCGGGAGCGATCAGTCCCGGTTCGGCGGCGGACCTGTCGAGCGGCGACTCGGCGCACGCGGGCGCGTAACCGGCGGCCAGTAGAAGGCGGCTTCGCTCAACCGGCGTGACTGCTGTTCCTGAACGGGCGCTACCCGCTGCCCGCCGTGCCCGGTGTGGTCGCGCTCCGCGACGGCACGGGCGGGTGGTCGCCGTGGGGGAGTCGGTCACGCGGTTCGCGGTCGGCGACCGCGTCGCCGGAACGTACTTCCCGCGCCGGCGGACCGGCCGGATCACCCCGGACGCCCTGGACCGGCCCGGCCGCACTCTCGACGTGATGCTCGCGGAGTACGCCGTACGGGATGAGCAGGCGGCCGTACACGTCCCCGGCCACTGACCTGGGAGGAGGCGGCCACGCTACCGGCCGGACCGTGACCGTACTGGCCCTCGGCACCGGCCGGTCGCGCTCTTCTCCGTGCGGTTCGCGAAGCGGTGCGCGCCAGTTCCTCTACGGCGAGATCGACCTGCTCGTCACGGGCAGCGCCCGCAAGGCCGGGACCGAGGTCTCGCACGCGGCGTGCGCGTCGGGCCCGGCGACGATCCGCCGCGTCTTCGTCGGCAGCCGGGACCGGTTCGAGGACATGGTCCTGGCCCTCGCCGCCCGCGAACTCCGCCCGCAGACAGGCCGCGTGCACTCCTTCGAGGAGGTGCACGCGGCCTACCGCGGCTACGTCACGGACCCGCCGTTCGGCGAAGTCGCGGGGACCGCTCGGTCCCGTCGCGCCGGAGCCTAGGCGCCGGCGTTCTCGCCGTCCTCCGGGATGCTGACCAGCCAGCGCGTCTCCCGCCGCGGCCGCAGGTACAGCGCCCAGTACACGGTGGCCGCGGCGGTGATCCCGCCCGTCCACAGCAGGTACTGGGTCTCCTGCTGGGTCAGGATGTACGCGAGTACGGCGATCAGCGCGATCGGCACGGCCGGCCACAGCGGCATCCGCCAGGCGGCCGCGTCGCGGTGCGCCCCGCGCCGGCTGAACAGCGCGGCTACCGCCACCAGCAGGTACATGCCGGTCACCGAGACGCCGGTGACCCCGTACAGGGTGTCGAGGTTGACGAAGCACATCGCCGCGCCCGGGACACCGACGACCAGGGTCGCCACCCACGGCGAGCCGAAGCGGCCGAGCTTGGACAGGGCGTTGTTGACGGGCTGGGGCCAGGCCTTGTCACGGGCGGAGGCGAACAGCACCCGGGAGTTCTGGATGACCATGACGATGCCCGCGTTGACGATGGCGAGGGCGACGCACAGGCTCACGAAGGTGCCGACGGCCGAGTTGGACCAGGCGGTCACCATCCCGCCGAGGTCGCCCGCGGCCAGCGCGTCCAGGTCCGGGGCGCCCATGGTGATGGCGATGACCGGCACCAGGATCACGGCGGTGGAGATGGCGAGCGTGGCGAGCACGGTCCGGGCGACGTTGCGCCGCGGGTTCTCCAGCTCCTCCGAGAGGTAGACGGCGGTCGAGAACCCCTGGGTGATGAAGAGGGCGATGGCGAGCCCGGAGACGACCATCATCGCGGTGACGGTGGACGTGCCGCCGCCCTCGGCGGCGACCGTGCCGTGCACCAGCGCGTCGGCGCCCCGCTCGCCGTGCGCGAAGCCCAGTACGGCGACCATGGCGGCGGCGACCACCTCCAGGACGAGGAAGATGCCGGTGATCCAGGCGTTGGCCCGCAGGTCGAGGAGACCGGCGAGGGTGGCCAGCAGCATGACGCCGCCGCCCGCGACCGGAGCCGGGATGTCGATCAGCGGGGCGAGGTAGTCGGCCGTGCCCATGGCGATCACGGGCGGCACGATCATGACGACCAGCAGGGACAGGACGAACACCAGCCAGCCCGCGAGCCGTCCGGCCAGCGTGGAGACCATCGCGTACTCGCCGCCCGCGCTGGGGATGAGGGTGCCCAGCTCCGAGTAGCAGAACGCGACGCCGATGCAGAGCAGCGAGCCGATCGCGATGGTGAGGGCGGTCCAGGTGCCGAGGCTGGAGAACAGGTCGGGCACGACGACGAAGAGGGTCGAGGCGGGCGTCACGCAGGAGAGCGTGAGCAGAGTCCCGCCGACGACGCCGATGGAACGCTTGAGCTTCTGCGGGACGGGCCCGGTGGCGGGGGAGAGGGCCTGTGGGGCGCTGATCGTGTCAGTCATCGGTGCGGGGTTCCGATCGGCAGGTGCGGTGAATGAGTGGGGGAGCGGTATCGCCTCCGAGGCGGTGGTGAGCAAGTGGTTCCGTGGCTCCCGGGCCGACATGCAATCTCTGCGAGATCCGCAGGTCAATAGCTGTCCGCCTGCGGATTTCGTCGTCCGGGGCCCCGCCGGCCCCGGTCCGCGGCGTAAAGAACGTGTTAAAGCTGCACGAGCGGCAGGTGCGGGAACCGCAGCTGCCCCGCCGAAGAATTTTCTTCCGCTTTGCCGGACGCCGGGATCCGCTCCAGGACGCCGCCCGCGAAGACGTCGTAGAGCGGCAGCGTCTCCAGGTGGACGTAGCCGATGTGGCAGTCGCAGACGGTGAGCGGACAGCCACGAGGGCGCAGGGCCGCCCGGTACGAGCCGTCGTAGAGGTTGCCCAGCTCCGCCTTCACGAAGTGACACCGGCGGACCGTGCCGTCGCCGTCCACCGAGATCACCGACTCGCCCGTGCGGCAGGGCAGCCCCGCCGAGCGGTGCGGGTGGCGGCTGTACGCGAAGAGCGGGTCCAACGCCGTCCACTCCGCGGCCTCCGCGTCGGTGTACGTACGGCCCTCCGCCGCGTTCACCCACAGGTACACCTCCGCCGGGAGCTCCGCGCGCAGCCGCCGGGCCTCCGCGAGGTGTTCCGGCAGCCCGACCACGCCCACGCTGAACCGGATCCCCCGCGCCGCCAGCTCCCGGCACCGGCCGAGGAAGCGGTCGAACGGGGTCTGCCCCGGGTGGTACGTGCACCACAGCGCGAGCGTGTCCGGATCGGCCTCGGCGGTCCACTCGACGCGGCAGCTCAGGTTGGTCTGGATCGCGACCCGGCGGACGTGCGGCAGGTGCGACAGCTCCACCAGCGCGCGCCGGTACCAGGAGCGGACCAGGCCCTCGCCCCACGGGGTGAACAGGAGCGACAGACGGTCGGCCGTGTTCCCGGCCGCCCACGCGGCGAACCGTTCCAGCGCCGCCCGGTCCGCGGTCAGCTGCGAGCGGCTGTCCCGCCGCTTGGCGAACGGGCAGTACGGGCAGTCGTAGTCGCAGGACGCCAGCGGACCCCGGTAGAGCAGCGTCAGGTCCATGGCCGGTGCGGCCCCCGGGCCCGTCACTTGCGCTCGTACGCGGCCATCGCGGCCCGTACCTCCGCCGAGAACAGCGCGGGACCCACGGCGTCCGAATGCGCCAGCCCCTCGGGAGTCAGGCGCATCAGGCCCGGCGCCTGCGACAGCCAGCCGCGCTCCGCGAAGGCCGCCAGCTCCGCCGGGAAGTCCTCCCACGGGTCACTGCCGAACCGCTCCCGGTACTCCGCCACCGCCATGCCCTGCGCCTGCAGCAGGGACTGCAGCAGATGCCGCCGGCGGGCCTCGTCGCCGTCGATCCACCGGCCGTACTCCGCCCGCGCGAAGTCGGCCTCGGACCGCCCCACGTAGTCGTCGACGATGCCCCGTATCTCCCGCATGTCCACCGCGTAGTCGAAGGAGTAGTGCAGCTCCGCGGTGTACGAACGGGCCCCGCAGCCCAGCCCCACCATGCCGTCCGTCTGGCAGGCGTAGTCGTCGGCGCCCGTCGCCGGGGCCCCGGGGCGGCGGAACATCCGCATCGAGACCTGCTCGTACCCGGCGGCCAGCAGATGGTCCCGGCCGGCCCGGTAGAGCCGCAGCCGCTGTTCGTCCCAGTCCGCGGTGGGCTCGTCCGACCGGCGCCCCAGACCCGTCAGGGGCCGCACGTACAGCGGATACAGGTACAGCTCCTCCGGTTCCCAGGCCAGCGCCGCGTCGAGCGAGTACCGCCAGCTGTCCTCGGTCTGGCCGTCGATCCCGTAGATCAGGTCGATGTTCAGGACCGGGATCGCCGCGTCCCGGATCCGGGACAGGGCCGCCTCCACCTCCGCCCGCTTCTGCGGCCGCACGGCCGTGCGCGCCTCCTCGGCCACGAAGCTCTGTACGCCCAGGCTCAGCCGCGTGGTGCCCCGGTCGGCGAGGACGGCGAGACGGTCCGCGGTGGCGGTCGAGGGCGAGGCCTCCACCGACAGCGGTACCGCCCGCAGATCGGCGCCCGCGCTCTTCTCCGCGATGTCGCAGAGCCGTTCCAGCTCGGACGCGGTCAGGAAGGTCGGGGTCCCGCCGCCGAAGGCGGCCGCCGCGTACCGCAGCGGCTCCCCCTCGCCGAGCGCGTCCCGGACGGCGTTCGCCTGCCGCTCCAGCGCGTCGAGGTAGGCCGTGGTCAGCCCCTCGGGCGCGCCGATCCGCGTGAACAGGTTGCAGAATCCGCAGCGCACCTCGCAGAACGGGATGTGCAGGTAGAGGGAGAGCGCGTGCCTGGGCTGCTCCGCCCACAGCTCGCGCAGCGCGGGCCGCCCGGCCAGCGCGCGGTACGCCGTCTTGTGCGGGTACGCGTACACGTAACTCTCGTACGGGGTGGGGGGAACGCTCATCGCAGGGCCTCCTTCGGCTCCAGGAAGAACTGCGCGTACGGGACCGTCCAGACCGCCTCGTGTGCCAGTCGGTGCCCGGTGTATCCGTCCTCGCCGTACGTCGTGCCGTGGTCGGAGCAGACGATCGCGAAGCAGCGGCGCCGCGCGCTCATCGCGTCGAACAGCCGGCCGATGTGCCGGTCCACGTACTCCAGCGCGGCCGCGTGCGTCTCCCACGAGTCCCCGGCCTCCGCGGCCGCGCCCTCCAGGTGGAACCAGTTGGGCTGGTGCAGCGCCGACACGTTCACGAACAGGAACAGCCGCCGGTCCCGCGGCAGTCCGGCCACCACCCGCTCCGCGCAGGCCACCTGCGCCTCGAAGGACGTCGGCGACGACACCCCGAACTCCGGTTCCCAGTGGCTCTCCTGGAACATCCCCGGCAGTACGGAGCCCAGCGCGGCCTGCTTGTTGAAGAAGCCGACCCCGCCCACGCACACCGTCCGGTACCCGGCCCCGGCCAGTGCGGAGACCAGGTCCGGGGTGTCGAACACCCAGGTGCGCCCGGCCGTGGTCTCACTGCCCGCGAACCGGGCGGCGAACAGCCGCGGATGCGGCCCGGGACCGGCCGGCGTCGGCAGGAAGCCCGCGAACATCGCCTGGTGCGAGGCGTAGGTGAAGCTGCCGGGCGCGTGCCGCCGCTCCCAGACCCCGCCGGGGAGGTGCGCCGCGAGGTGCGGGATCCGGCCCTCGGCCGCCAGCCGGGCGGCGACGTCGAAGCGCAGGGTGTCGAGGGTGACGAGCAGCAGGTCGTCGTGGCCGACGACCTCGTTCATGTCAGGGGCGGGCGGGGAGGGGTGCATGGTGTTCCCGTCGTGCGGATGCGTGTACGGCGGCCAGTTGGGCCGCGTAGGTGTCGAGGCCCGCGGCGGGCGAGCCGGGCAGCCCGGTGAGGTGGGGCAGCAGGTCCCCGAAGGCGTTGACCTCGCCGACGGCGAACCGCCGCCAGCCCGTTGCCGGGAGCAGGTCCACGCCCACGCACAGGGTGCCGGGGAAGGCGGCCGCAGCGCGCTCGCAGACGGCGAGGGCGTCCTTCGACCAGCTGCCGCCCGCCGCCGTCACGGCGGCGACGGCGGCGTCGAGGTCGCCGCGGGCGCCGCCGAGGTGCAGGTTGGTCATCGGCCCGGACGCGGTGCGGACCACCGCGTGCGTGGCGCGGCCGCCGATGACCACGACCCGCAGATCGGCCGCGCGGCCGTCCTGCGAGGCCTTCGGCAGCCAGCGCTCGATGTGCAGGCCGTCGGGGGCCAGCGCGTCGACGATCGCGCCGACCGTGCGCTCGTCCTCGTACCGGCGCACCCGCAGCGAGTTGTGCAGCCCGCCGGAGGCGGACCGCTCCACCGAGGTGGTCGCCCGGACGCGGCCGCCCGCCCCGGATTCGACGGCGAGGACGCCGGAGGCCGAGGAACCGTGGGCGAGCTTCACGAACACCCGGCGCAACCCGGGCCGCGCCAGCACCTCACGTACGTCCGCCCAGCCGCGCACCGGGGGCGCGGCGGGGCCGGAAGTCGGGGAGGGCGGCACCGCAACTCCCGCCGTCTCCAGGGTGTGGTGGGTCAGCCGTTTGTCGAACAGGACGGCCAGGTCCTCCGGGGTGGTGAGCAGCCGCCCGCCGGCCGCCGCGACCTCGGAGGCCAGCTCCTCGACGGCCCCGGTGAACCGACGGTACCAACGGCCGGTCCCCTCCACCCGGGTGGGGTCGGCCGTCCCCCGCAGCAGCCGGTCGACCTCCGGGTCCTCGCCAGGCGAGTCGATCCGTACGGTCTCGCCCGGCCGGAACCGGGCCCCGCCGTCCAGTACCTTCCGCCACGGAACCACCCGGGCGGGCGGCAGTCCGGCGGCGCGCACGGCCTCCTGGAAGAGCGCCACACGGCGGCCCCCCGGATTGCCGACGACCGCGAGGGACGGACGCGTCACTCCGACACCGCGACGTACCGGTAGATCTCCCCGTCGTACTCGTCTGTCTCGCCCGGGCCGAGGACGAGCTCCACGCCGTGCGGCTCCAGGGCCGCGCGCAGCCGCTCCTGGAGCTCGGAGCCGATGAAGTGGTGGTCCAGGTCCAGGCGGTTCAGGTGGGTGAGCGGCCCGCCCGCGAGCAGGGCGGCCGCGCCCTCGTCGGTGAGGATGCCCATGGACAGGTCCAGGGTCTCCAGCCGGGCCACGACCGGCGCGCCCGCCACGGCGACGGCGACCGCGTCCTGGATCTCGCTGTTGCGCAGGGCGAGATGGCGCAGGGCCGGCAGCCGCACGCCCGAGAGGATCGGCTCCAGGTCCTGCGGCTCGGTGTCGGCGCCGTACTCGGACGTGCCGAGCCATATGTCGAGAGCCTCCAGGGCGGGCAGGTCGCTCGCGGCGATGCCCTGCACCACCTGCCGGGGCAGCCCGCCCGTTTCCACCACGAGCCGCCGCAGCTCCGCGTGCTTGACCGGAGCGAGGACCAGCCCGTTACCGCCGCGCACCCCGAATTCGCGCAGCGCGGGGAAGGCTTCGAGGAGCGGGGTGACGTCCGATTGCTGGATCCAGGAGATTTCCGACTCCTCCCCCTCGATGTCGCCGAGGAAGAGGGCGCGCAGGAGCGGGAAGTCCGCGGCGGCCGCCACCAGGCTGCTCACGATGTCGGCGCTGGAGGTCTCGTACGACTCCTCCCAGACGCCCACGATCAGGGAGCGGACCTGCCGGGTGTCGACGTCGGCCGTGAAGCGGGCGAAGGCCTCGCTCCAGGTCTCCTCGGTCTCGTGCTCGTCGCCCCGGACCCGCCAGGCCACGGCGTCGGCCCCGGGCAGCTCGACCTCGCCCTCGACGTCCGTGCCCGGGAAGTCGAAGGCGGGCAGCCCGCCCAGTTCCTTGAGGTGTGAGACCTGGCTCATGCGCTGCTCCTGGTGGTGAACGGTCCGCTCGGACGGGCGGACGGTGCGACAGCAGTTCTACCAAGTCCCACTGACAGCGCCGGAGGCGGAGTGTGGCGGCGCGTGCGGGCGGAGTCCGGGGGTATCCGCGGTCCATGACTGTCGCGAAGACGAGCGTTCTCGTACTGGACTGCGCCGAGCCGGAGTCACTGGCCCTCTTCTACGCCGACCTGCTCGGTGCCGAGGTCCGGGCCGGGGAGGGGCCCGACACGGTCGAGGTCGTCGGCGGAGCCGGCGTGCACCTGGCCGTGCGCCGGGACCACGGCTACGCACCACCGAGCTGGCCGCGCCCCGAGGACTCCCAGCAGGCACACCTGCGCATCCTGGTCGCCGCCGCGGATCTGGACGAGGCCGAGCGGGAAGCCGTCTCGCTCGGCGCCCGCCCGCTCTCACCCGACGCCGGCGAAGGCCCGCGCGACGCCCGCCTCTTCAGCGATCCGGCGGGCCACTCCTTCACCCTGGCGGCCGCCTCGCACCCGCGCCCGGGACGACACGCCTAGGCCCCGCCCGTACGGGACGCCAGCAGCAGGGCGATGTCGTCCGGCCGGTCCTCGCTGCCGCCCGCCTCGGCGATCAGCCGGTCGGCCGTCTCGGTCAGCGGGCCCGGCCCGGTCGCGGCCAGGGCCGCCCGCAGCCGCTCCACCCCGACATCGATGTCGGTGCCCGGCTTCTCCACCAGCCCGTCCGTGTACAGGGCGAGCACCGAGCCGACCGCCAGCCGCAGTTCGGTCACCGGGTAGGCGGCCTCCGGGTCGATGCCGAGCACCAGCCCGCCCGCCAGGTCCAGGACCTCGGTCCGCCCGTCGGGGTGGCGCAGCAGCGGCTGGGGGTGCCCGGCCCGGACGGCCTGGGCGGTGCCCGACGCCGGGTCGAGCACCACGTAGCAGCAACTGGCGAACTGGCCCGGGTCCAGGTCGCTGAGCAACTGGTTCGTGCCGCGCACCACCTGGTCGGGGGTACTGCCGGCCAAGGCGAAGGCCCGTACCGCGCTGCGGAGTTGGCCCATGGTCGCGGCGGCCGCCACGCCGTGGCCCTGCACGTCCCCGATGATCAGGGCGAGGCGTCCGCCGCCGGTCTCGATGACGTCGTACCAGTCACCGCCGACCTCCATGCCCTGGGTGCCGGGGAGGTAGCGTCCCACCGTGTCCACGTGCTCGCTAACCGGCAGCCGGTGCGGCAGCAGGGCCGACTGGAGCCCGCGGGCGAGCGCCACCTCATTGTCGTAGCGCCGCGCCCGCGCCAGGGCCTGCGCTATCAGCCCGGCCAGGGCGGTCAGCACCGTACGTTCCTCCGGGCTGAAGCCGCGGGGCGCGTCGAAGCCGAGGATGCACGAGCCGACCGGGCGGCCGGAGGCGATCAGCGGGAGGAAGGCGCGGGCGCCGACATGGGCGTCCAGCGGAATGCCCGGATAGGCGGCGGCCAGATGTTCCATCGACTCGAAGAACAGCGGCCGGCCCGAGGTCAGCGTCTCCACGCCCGGCAGCCGCACGTCGAGCGCGACCCCGTCGAAGCGGTTGAGGAAGCCCTTGGGGAAACCGGTCTCCCAGGCGAGGTGCAGGTGCCGCTCGTCGAGCAGGTAGATCGCCAGCTGGCGGCCGCCGAAGGCGGGCAGCAGCTCGTCGGTGACCACCGCCGACACCTGGCGGGCCGTGACCGCCTCGGTCAGCGCGATGGCGAGGGCCACCGGCCGGTACAGCGCGGCGGCCCGGTCGGCGGGCGAGCCGAGCTCCGTGCCCGGCTGCATCATCGACGCGGGCGAGTAGGCGGGCTTCTCGGTGGCACTGATCGTCACGGTGACCCCGTCGGCGCTGGGGTACAGGTCCACCGACAGCCATTCCCCGGGCGGCTGCCGGCCGCGCCGGGCCGGGAAGTGCACCGGCTCGGTGGACATGAAGACGGCCCGGAAGTGGTCCTCGTACGTGGGGTGCCCGAGCCAGGGCAGCGCCTCCCACAGCACCCGTCCGCGCAACTGCGCAGGGCCGAGGCCGAGCAGGTCCTCGGCGGCGGAGTTGACGAAGCCGATCGTGCCCTGCCGGTCCACGGACAGCACGGCCTGGGCGAGCCGGTCCACGGCCTCCCGCGCGCCCGGTTCGTCGGCGCCGTCCCTGGCCGGTGCGGGCGGCCGGACGAGGAGGGGGTCGCCTTCCCAGATCACCGGCGCCCCGGCCGCCGTCAGCGCCGCGAGCCTCCGGGCCAGCCCGTCCGCGGTCTCGCGCAGTCGGTCGCGGTCCGCCGCCCCGACCGGGATCCCGGGAGTCGGCTCGCGAAGCACCATCAGGACTCCGAACCGCTCGGTCCCGGCCGTCACCGGCTCGAACAGCGAGGCGAAGGGGAAGGGCAGCCCGGCCATCAGCTGGGGAAAGCGGCGCATGGCCGTTTCCACATCGGGAAGGTGCACGGACTGCCCGGAGCGGTAGGCCTCGGCCACCGGGTAGGGCCGGTTCACGTGCATCCGCCACCAGGGCCGGAACAGCGGCCCCGGGAGTCCCGTGAGCACGGCCATCCGCAGCAGCCCCTCGGCGCCGGAGCGCAGGTACACCCCGCCCGCGTACCCGCCTACGGCCGCCACCGCGTCGACGGAGGCCCGGGCGAGCACCTGGGCCGTGGCATCGAGGGCGGGGGCGCCGCTGTCCGGTCTCGCCGTCACACCGTCAGCATGCGCCCTCGGCGGTGCTGCCCGCACCCCGGCGTCGGGCCCGGCCCCGCCCGGCGTCCCGGTACCCGGCCACCACGGCGGCCGAGGCCAGCAGCACCACCACCGCCACCGTGCGCAGGGCGGTCCCCATCGCGTCGGTGAAGGCGGCGGCCTGCGCCGGATCCGTCGGGTTCCCATGGAACCGGGAGGCCAGCACCGTGCCCACCACGGCCACCCCGAGGGCGGCGCCGATCTCACGGGCCGCGGTGTTCAGCCCGGAGCCCAACCCGGCCTGGTGCTGCGGCAGCTCGGCCACCACCGTCAGGGTCAGGGAGGGCGCGCACAGCCCGGTGCCTACGGACAGCACCAGCAGGTACAGCGCGTACAGGGCGTACGGGGTGCCCCCGTCGGCGGTGGAGACCATCAGCAGCCCCGCCCCGATCAGGCCGAGCCCGGCGCCGACCGGCAGCCGGGGCCCGGTGCGCTCCTGGAGCCGGGCCCCGAGCCGGGGCACCAGGGCCATGCCGACGGTCAGCGGGACGATCGCCAGGCCGGTCTCGGCGGGGGAGAAGCCCTTCGCGTACTGGAGGTACTGGGCGTTGACGAAGAACAGGGCGAAGAGCCCGAAGAAGGCGGTGCCGATACCGAGCGCCCCGGCGCGCAGCCCCCGCGAGGCGAAGATCCGCGGGTCGAGCAGCGGGCGGGCGGCGCGCAGGGCATGGCCGGTGAAGGCGGCGAGGAGGCCTGCGCCGGCGCCGAAGGCGGTCAGCACGCGTACCGAGGCCCAGCCGTACGCGGGCCCCTCGATGATTCCGTAGACCACTGCGAGCAGCGCCGCCGCGAGCAGCATCGCGCCGGCCGGGTCGACGGCCGCATCGGGTCGCGAGGGCGTACGGGGGACCGTACGGGCGACCGCGAGCGCGAGCACCGCGCCGAGCGGGACGACGGCCCAGAACAGGGCCCGCCAGGTCAGGAACTCCCCGGCCAGGCCGCCGCCGACATTGCCCGCCAGGCCCCCGAGGCCCGCGGCCAGCGTCCAGGTGGCCAGCGCCCGGCCGCGGCGCTCGGGCGGACTCAGGTGGACCAGGACGGACATGGTGGCGGGCATGATCAGGGCCGCGCCGGCCCCGCACAGGCCACGGCCGGCGATCAGCACGGCCGGGGCCTGCGCGAGGGCGCTCAGGGCCCCGCCCGCGGCGAACAGTCCGAGCCCGGCCAGCAGGGCGCCCTTGCGTCCGTACCGGTCGCCGAGGGCCCCGGCCGGGATGAGCAGCGCGGCGAAGACGATGACGTAGGCGTCGACCGCCCACAGCAGCTCGCCGGGGCTCGGGCGCAGGGTGGACGCGGCGAGCTGCGGGATGAGCAGGTTGACGGCGGCGACCATGCCCTGGGCTACCAGTACGCAGGCGCACAGGACGAGCAGGGCGGGCCGGGTGAGGACGGTCGCGGCGGGCGCGGGCGGTGTGACGGGTTCCCGCGTGCGGGCACGGCGGAGCACGGCTCCTCCTGGGAGTCGGTGGCAAGGGGGATGGGGCCGAGGCCTCCGCTTCACCGTAGAGTCGGGGTGACCTGCTTTCCAGTGCAAGTTCTGCAAGGGATGAATGCGTGTGACGCAATCCGGGACGGGGTCCGGTCTGGACCTGAATCTCCTCGCCGCTCTGGACGTCCTCCTGGAGGAGTCGAGCGTGTCGCGCGCGGCGGCCCGTCTGCACCTCTCCGAGCCCGCGATGAGCCGGACCCTCGGCCGGATCCGCAAGGCCCTGGGCGACCCGGTCCTGGTCCGGGCCGGGCGGACCATGGTGCCCACCCCGCACGCCCTCGCCGTCCAGGGCGAGGTCAGGGCCGTCGTGGAACGGGCCCGAGCCCTCTTCCTCACCGGCGGGCAGGTGGACCTGTCCACCCTCGCCCGCACCTTCACCGTGCTGGCGAACGACGCCTTCACCGCCGTTCACGGAGCCACCCTCCTCACCCGGGTGAGGAGCGAGGCGCCGGGGGTGCGGCTGCGCTTCCTGGGCGAGAGCCACGTGGACGTCCCGGCGCTGCGCGAGGGCGTCGCCGACCTGGAACTCGGCGTCGTCGACACGCGTTCCCCCGAAGTGCGCGTCGAGCACCTCGCCGACGCGCGGATGCTGGCCGTGGTCCGGCGCGGCCATCCGCTGCTCCGCGGCCGGGTCACCGCACGCCGGTTCGCCGACGCCGAGCACCTGATCGCTTCGCGGCGCGGCCGCCTGCAGGGCCCGGTGGACGCCGCCCTGGCCGAACGGGGACTGTCCCGGCGGGTGGTGGGCAGCGTGGGCACCTTCCCCGCCTCCCTGTTCGTGCTGCGCGAGAGCGACCTCGTCGGACTGATCAGCACCCAGGTCGCACCGCTCGCCGCCGCGCTGGACCTGGAGACCTTCGAGATCCCGCTCGATCTGCCGACGCTGCCCTTCGGCATGGCCTGGCACCCGCGCCACGACGCGGACCCGGCGCACGCCTGGCTGCGTACCTGTATGCGCGAACTGGTGCCGACCGGCGGGCAGGCCGAGGCGGTGAGCCCCCGTCTGCGATGACCCGGCCGAGCGGCGCTAGGCCGACCGCATCGCTCGTCCGGGGGACGGCCGGGTGTACGGCCCGTCCCGGGGCCTGTCGCGGGGCACGATACGCACGCGTCCCACCCGTCCCAGCCGTCCCACCCCACCGGCAGGCCACCGGAAGGCAGAGCATGCGGTTCCAGTACGACACCATCGGCGAGCGCTACGCGGAGTCCAGGACCACCGCGGCCTTCTCGGCGGCCGACACCTATACCCTGCACGGAGCCATCGACGCGCTCGGCGGGGTACGCGGGCTCGACGCCCTCGACCTGGCCTGCGGATACGGCTTCAACACCCGGCTGCTGGCCCGCGGCGGCGCCCGGCGGACCGTCGGCGTGGACGTCTCGGAAGAGATGATCACGCTGGCCCGCGAGCACGGGGCGGTGAAGGACCGGCCGGACACCGAGAACATCGAGTACCACGTCGCCGACACCGAGGGCCTGCCCGACCTCGGCCCGTTCGACCTCGCCACCGCCCTCTATCCGTTCCACCACACGCCTGACCGCCGGGAACTGCACGCGGTGTTCCGGTCGGTGCGCGCCAGCCTGCGCGCCGGCGGACGGCTGCTCGCCATCGTGCCCAACGCCGGGGCGTTCCCGCGCGTGGACTGGTCGCCGTACGGGGTCCGCATCCTCGACCGGGTCCAGAGCGGCGACGCGCCGCTGCTGAAGGCGCACTTCCTGACCGACCCGCCGGTGCCGTTCGAGTTTCGGGAGTGGTCCCACGCCGACCTGGCCGAAGCCGCCGTCGAGGCCGGCTTCACTACGGTCGGCTGGCAGCCGAACCGGACCCCGCCCGCCGATCACCTACGCGACGAGGCGTACTGGACGGCGTACCGCGCCTGGCCGATCAGCTCGCTGATGACCTGCGTGGCCTAGCCAGGTGTTCGGGATCGGCGTCGGGTCCGGATGACCGGTCACCTGACATGCCGATCACCCGTCGGCCTGCCGACGGGTGATGGGGCGCACGATCAGCCGTTCGACGCTCACAGTTCGAGGTCGAGGACGTCGTCGAGGTCGTCATCGGACCCCTTGTGCTTATGGGTCCCCTTGTGACTGCCGGACCCGTGGTGCTTGCTGGACCCGGTGTGGCCGCCGGACGTCGCGTCGCCGCCGACCATCGTGTTGTCGTCCTCCCAGTCGCCACCGGTCACACTGGAGCCGCCGTTGCTGTTGGGGGTCCAGCTGTCGCCTTCATCGCCCGGCGGGTAATCGGGGTCCATGAGGTCACCGCCCATGACGCCGGGGACGCTGAGGTCGCCGTCGTGGAGGCCGGGGTCATCGTCGCCGTGGTCTCCGTCCTGGGGGGCCAGGGTCACGGCGTGCTGCGGAGCCGTCGGCGCGGCCATCGCGGTCGCGGGAAGGGCTACGCCGCCGCCGATCAGCGTCACGGAAGCTGCGGCCAGGACGATACGACGGTTCCAGGTGATCTTGTTCATCGGAATTCTCCGCTAGGCGTTGCGAGGGGGGATGTGGGATGTCTGCTTGACCGTCCGGGGACTTCCCCGGTGGGGCCTGCTTCAAATAAACCCCGCCGCAAGCCCGCGGTCATGCCACAGGAATTCGTGGCTTGACGCCCGGTACCGCCCGTGATAGCCGGCCCTTGCCCCTGTTCCCGGTTGCCGTCACAGCTCCGCCGCCGACCGGATCAGCTCCACGATCCGGTCGCGCGCCGCCTGCCCCTCCGGCAGCGGCAGCAGCGGGTAGCCGTGCGGCAGCCCCGCCTCCTCGTGGAACTCCACCTCCACACCGGCCGCGCGCGCCCGGCGCACCAGTTCCCTGCTGTCCGTGCTCAGTACGTCCCGGGTCCCGCTGAACACCGTCAGCGGCGCCAGCCCCTCGAAGGACCCGTTCAGCGGGCTCACCCGGGGATCGTCGGCGGCCAGGGTCCCGGCGTAGAGGCGCCCGGCCTCCCGCAGCCCCGGGAGCGCCAGCACCGGATCGGCCGCCTCGATGCCCGCCTGGTCCGGATGGCTCATGGTCACGTCCAGCCACGGCGAGATCAGCACGATCCGGCAGGGGCGCGCCCCGGTGCGTTCGTGCAGCCGCTGGGCGGCGGCCAGCGCCAGCCCGGCGCCGGCGGAGTCGCCGATGAGTACCGTCCCGCCCGCGCCGCCGCTCGCGATGAGACCGCTGAGCAGGTCGGCGGCGACCGGGACCGTCCGGTCGGCCGTCCCGCGCGGGGCCAGGATGTAGGCGGGTACGACGACACGCGCCCGCGCCCGTGTGACCAGGGTCCGCACCATCGCCCAGTGCGGGCGGACCAGTTCGCCCACGTATGCGCCGCCGTGCACGTACAGCACCTGGGCCACCGGCTCGGTCCCGCGCGGGGAGACGTCGTACACCGGCCACGCCCCGACGAAGGTCCGCGAGACCTCCGCGACCCGGCCCAGCCGGCGCGGCGGCAGATGGGAAGCGGGCCGCCGGGCGGACTGGGCCACCCGGCTCCGTACCGCCTCCGCGCTCGCGAACCGTCTTCGCCGTCCCGCCGCGATCAGCGCCACCGACAGCGCCCTGCTGCGCAGACTCGGCACGCCCCTCACCTCCCCTTTTCCCCTGGCCGTCGCCGGCCCCCGCCCCGTCACGTGAGGAGCATAGGCGTGAAGCTGGGCTGTCGGCCCGCTTAAGAAAGTCTCGATGGACTGATCACCGTGCCGCTCGGCAGATTGGTTCCGTTCACCGACGCCGTCCGCGCCCCCGCGCTCGCGGCGCCCCCCTCCGCATGCCTGGAGCCACCCCATGAAGGCACTCGTCAAGCACAAGGCCGAGCCCGGGCTGTGGCTCATGGACGTCCCCGAGCCCGAGTACGGCGCCGGCGATGTGCTGATCAAGGTGCTGCGCACCGGCATCTGCGGAACCGACCTGCACATCCGCGCCTGGGACGGCTGGGCGCAGGGCGCCGTCAAGACCCCGCTGGTCCTCGGCCACGAGTTCGTCGGCGAGGTCGCCGCCCTCGGCGCGGACGTCCGCGACATCGAGATCGGCGCGCTGGTCAGCGGCGAGGGACACCTGGTGTGCGGCAAGTGCCGCAACTGCCTGGCCGGGCGCCGCCACCTGTGCCGCAGCACGATCGGGCTCGGTGTCGGCCGCGACGGCGCCTTCGCCGAGTACGTGGTCCTGCCCGCGCAGAACGTGTGGGTGCACCGGACCGCGGTGGACCTGGACGTCGCGGCGATCTTCGACCCGTTCGGCAACGCCGTGCACACCGCGCTGTCCTTCCCGCTGGTCGGCGAGGACGTACTGATCACCGGCGCCGGCCCGATCGGGATCATGGCGGCGGCCGTGGCCCGGCACGCGGGCGCCCGCAACGTGGTCATCACCGACGTCAGCCCCGAGCGGCTGGAGATCGCCCGCAAGGCCGGCGCCACGCTCGCGGTGAACGTCGCCGAGTCCTCCATCGCCGAGGCGCAGGCGCAGCTGGGCTTGCGCGAGGGCTTCGACATCGGCCTGGAGATGTCCGGCCGCGCCGAGGCGATGCGCGACATGATCGACAACATGACGCACGGCGGCCGGATCGCCATGCTGGGCCTGCCCGCGCAGGAGTTCCCGGTGGACTGGGCCAAGGTCGTCACCTCGATGATCACGATCAAGGGCATCTACGGCCGCGAGATGTTCGAGACCTGGTACGCGATGACGGTGCTGCTGGAGGGCGGGCTCGACCTCAGCCCGGTCATCACCGGCCGCTACTCGCACCGCGACTTCGAGGCGGCGTTCGACGAGGCCTCGACCGCCCGCAGCGGCAAGATCATCCTGGACTGGACGGCGTAACAGCCGCCCGCCACTTCCCGGACCATCTCCCTCAGGCCGGGCCCCGCACACCTCTCTCCCCCAGACTCCGTCCGGGGGGACCCCCACCTCCGCGGGGTCCGGCCCCTCCCGTTTGCCTCCGCTCCGCCGGACGGCGCACCGCACAAGGAGAACCGCACCATGTTCGAGTCCGTCCGCGAGGACCTGCGCGCCACCCTCGACGAGATCCGCGCCGCCGGCCTGCACAAGCCCGAGCGCGTCATCGGCACCCCGCAGAGCGCCGCCGTCGCCGTCACCGCGGGCGGCGCCCCTGGAGAGGTCCTCAACTTCTGCGCCAACAACTACCTGGGGCTGGCCGACCACCCCGAGGTCGTCGCCGCGGCGAAGGACGCGCTGGACCGCTGGGGCTACGGCATGGCCTCCGTCCGCTTCATCTGCGGCACTCAGGAGGTGCACAAGGAGCTGGAGGCGCGCCTGTCGGCCTTCCTCGGCCAGGAGGACACGATCCTCTACTCCTCCTGCTTCGACGCCAACGGCGGTGTCTTCGAGACCCTCCTCGGCGCCGAGGACGCGGTCATCTCCGACGCTCTCAACCACGCCTCGATCATCGACGGCATCCGCCTCTCCAAGGCCCGCCGCTTCCGCTACGCCAACCGCGACATGGCGGAGCTGGAGACCCGGCTCAAGGAGGCCACCGAGGGCGGCGCCCGCCGCAAGCTGATCGTCACCGACGGCGTCTTCTCGATGGACGGCTACGTCGCCCCCCTCGCGGAGATCTGCGACCTGGCCGAGCGCTACGACGCCATGGTCATGGTCGACGACTCGCACGCAGTCGGCTTCGTCGGCCCCGGTGGCCGCGGCACCCCCGAACTGCACGGGGTCATGGACCGCGTCGACATCATCACCGGCACCCTCGGCAAGGCCCTCGGCGGCGCCTCCGGCGGCTACGTCGCGGCGCGCGCCGAGATCGTCGAGCTGCTGCGCCAGCGCTCGCGCCCGTACCTCTTCTCCAACTCCCTCGCCCCGGTCATCGCGGCGGCCTCCCTCAAGGTCCTCGACCTGCTGGAGTCGGCCGGCGACCTGCGCGAGCACCTCGCCGCCAACACCGCGCTCTTCCGTACGAAGATGACCGAGGCCGGCTTCGAGATCCTGCCCGGCGACCACGCCATCGCCCCGGTGATGATCGGTGACGCGGCCGAGGCGGCCCGGATGGCGGAGCTGCTGCTGGAGCGCGGCGTGTACGTGATCGGCTTCTCCTACCCGGTGGTGCCGATGGGTGCGGCGCGCATCCGCGTGCAGCTCTCGGCGGCCCACTCGACGGCCGACGTGGAGCGCGCGGTGGCGGCCTTCGTCGACGCCCGTGCGGCGCTCGGGACCACTGGGGCCTGAGGGGGCTGTGCATCCTGAGACAATGATGGGGTGATCGACCCCCGCCGGCTGCGCATCCTGCGGGCCGTGGCGGACCACCGTACGGTGACCGCCGCGGCCGCAGCCCTGTACCTCACCCCCTCGGCCGTCTCCCAGCAGCTCGCGGCGCTGGAACAGGAGACGGGCCACGCCCTGCTCTCCCGCAGCGGCCGGGGCGTGCGGCTCACGGCGGCCGGTGAGATCCTGCTCGGCCACGCCCACGAGGTGCTGGCCCAGCTGGAGCGTGCCGAGGCCGAGCTCGCGGCCTACGCGGGCGGTTCGGCCGGCGAGGTCACGGTGGCCGCCTTCGCCACCGGCATCGCCGAGGTGCTGGCTCCGGCCATCGCCCGGCTCGCGCTGGACCACCCGGGGATCCGGCTGCGGGTACGGGACGCGGAGGGTGACCAGAGCCTGCCGATGCTGCTCGACGGCGAGGCGGACGTCGCCCTGGCGGTCGAGTACCGGGGCGGGCCGGGCGCGGACGACGCCCGGCTGTCGGTCCTGCCGCTGTACGCGGAGCCCTTCGACGCGGTGCTGCCCTCGGGACACCCGCTCGCCGACCTGCCCGCGGTATCGCTGGCGGACCTGTCCGACTCGGACTGGGTGGGCCAGTACCCCGGCAACCCGTGCCACGACGTGACGCTGCTGGCGTGCGAACTGGCCGGGTTCCAGCCCCGGTTCGTGCACTCCTCCGACGACTTCCGGGCGGTGACGGCGCTGGTGGGCGCCGGGGCCGGGGTGGCCCTCGTACCGCGCTCGGCGCTGCGGGGCATGGACCTCAAGGAGGTCCAGGTCCGCCCGGTCGCCGGACCGGCCGCCACCCGCCGGGTCTTCGCCGCCACCCGCCGCGGCGGCGAGACCCACCCCCTGGTCGCCCCCGTCCTGGCCGCCCTGGTCCGGGAATCGGAGCGGCTGCCGGCGCACTGAACGGCGGAGCGGGAGCACGAGCCCGTACGCCGGAGCCGGGACGCCGGAGCCGGGACACCGGCGCCCGTACGCCGGAGCCGGCCCGGTCAGCCGACCGTGAACACGGCCCCGGGCGCGGCGTGGTCGACGGGGCCGCCGTAGTGCGCCGAGGCGCGGGCCACCGCCTCGTCCGGGCCGAGGCCGCGGCCCACGTGGGTGACGACCAGCCGGCCGGCGCGCGCGGCCGCCGCTGTCCGACCGGCCTCCTCCGGCGTGTGGTGGAGGTGTTCGGCCTCGTCCGGCGCCGGGCGGCGCACGCTCTCCGCCTCGCAGAGCAGTACGTCGCACCCCTCGGCGAGGGCCGTCAGCGCGGGGCAGGGCGCCGTGTCCCCGGAGTAGACCAACGAGTGGCCGCCGGCCTCGACGCGCACGGCGAAGGCGGGCATGCCGTGGGCCACGGCCCGGCTGGTGAGGGTGAGCGCGCCCACCCGTACCCGATGCCCGTCGGACAGCTCGTGCACGGCGAAGGCGGACTCCACCGGGCTGCGCTCCGCTCCGTTGGTGAGGAACCCGGCCAGCCGGTCCGCGATGCCCGGCGGGCCGAACAGTGGCAGCGGCGCGGCGCGTTCGACGTCGGCGAAGAGCAGGCCGTAGTACGCCGTGAGGAGGTCCGCGCTGTGGTCGGCGTGCAGGTGCGAGATCCAGACCGCGTCCAGCTCGCCCAGCCCGACGTACCGCTGCAGCGGCCCCAGCGTCCCGCTGCCGGCGTCCATCCAGATCCGCGTGCCGCCGCCGGACACCAGGTAGCCGGAACAGGGGTTGTCCGCTCGCGGATACGGCGTCGCGCTGCCGAGGACGGTGAGGCGCAGGGGATCGACGCCCGCCCCGCCGCTCGTCGTGCCGCTCGTCGTGCCGCTCATACCCGCACGACCTCCACGCCCGCCGCCGCGAACTCCTGCGCGACCGCCGCCGTCAGGCCGGTGTCCGTCACCAGGACGTCCACCGACGAGGTCGCGCAGATACGGGCGAAGGCGCGCACGCCCAGCTTGCTGGAGTCGGCCGCGATCACCACCCGGCGGGCCCGCTCGCACAGCAGGCGGTTCACCGAGGCCTCGTCCTCGTGCCGGGTCGCGGCGCCGTCCGCCGGATCGAAGCCGTCCACGCCCAGCACCGCCGTGTCCACCGCGAGCTGCCCTAGGACCTGCTCGGCGAGCGGGCCCGTCAGCTCGTACGACTGCGGGCGGGCCACCCCGCCGGTCAGCACGATCTTGAACTGCGGCCGGATCACCAACTCGCCCGCGATGTTGAGGGCGTTGGTCACCACCGTCAGCGCCGGGGAGCCGGAAGCCAGGTCCGGGCGCCCGGCCAGGGCCCGAGCCACCTCGGTGGTCGTGGTGCCGCCCGTCAGGCCGATGACCTCGCCCGGGGTGATCAGGGCGGCCACGGCCTCGCTGATGCGGTGCTTCTCGGCCGCCCGGCGCGAGGTGCGGTAGCGCAGGGGGAGTTCGTAACTGACCCCGTGCATCACCGCCCCGCCACGCGTACGGACCAGCAGCTGCTGCTCGGCCAGCTGATCGAGGTCGCGGCGGATGGTCGCGGCGGACACGCCGAGGATCTCGGCGGCCGGCTCCACCTCCAGCTCGCCCCGCTCAACCAGCAGATCCAGCAGCGTCTGCCAGCGCTCCTTGCGGGTCATCGGCCGCCCCCTTCGCTCTCCATTGGCCTACACGCCGACATTAACTCAGGCGATCCACCCGTAGATGCTTGAAGTTGCGCGAAACAGCCCGCTACCTTGCAAGAACACGCATTCAGACCCGTCTGCCGCATGAGGGAGCCTGCATGAGTCACGTCGCGCACGAGTTGGGAACGCAGCCCGAATGCTGGGAGCGGGCCGCCGAACTGGCCCCGGCCCGGCGGGCGGTGCTGCCGCAGCCGGGGGAGCGTACCGCGATCGTCGGGTGCGGGACCTCGTACTACATGGCCCAGGCGGCCGCCGCGTTGCGGGAGGAGGCAGGCCAGGGGGAGACCGACGCCTTCCCCGCCTCGGAGTTCCCGAGCCACCGCCGCTACGACCGGGTCGTCGCCCTCACCCGGTCCGGGACCACCACCGAGGTGCTGGACCTGCTGGCCGGGCTGCGGGACGCGGGCGTGCCCACGACCGCCGTCATCGGAGATCCGGCCACCCCGGTGATGACCCTCGCGGACGAGCTCGTCGTCCTCGACTTCGCCGACGAGCGGTCCGTCGTCCAGACCCGCTTCGCCACCACCGCCCTCACCCTGCTGCGCGCCCACGCCGGGCTGCACTCCGCGGGAGTCGTGGCCGACGCGCGCACGGCGCTGGCCGAGCCGCTGCCCGCCGAGCTGGCGAGCCGGGGGCAGTTCACCTTCCTCGGCCGAGGCTGGAGCGTCGGCCTCGCGAACGAGGCCGCGCTGAAGATGCGCGAGGCCTCCCTGTCCTGGGCCGAGTCCTACCCGGCGATGGAGTACCGGCACGGGCCCATCAGCGTCTCCGGCCCCGGCACCGTCACCTGGTCCCTCGACGAGGCCCCCGACGGGCTCGCCGACCAGGTGCGCGGTACCGGCGCCCAGTGGGTGGCCGGGCGGCTCGACCCGCTCGCCGAGCTGGTCCGGGTGCACCGCCTGGCCCTCGCCGTCGCCGCCCACCAGAAGCTGGATCCGGACACGCCGCGCCACCTCACCCGCTCGGTGATCCTCACCACCGGAGAGGAGGCGGTCCGATGAGCCTCGTCCCCTCGGGCACGCTCGTCCGGGAGGCGGCCGGCGCGGGCCGCGCCGTCGCCGCCTTCAACATCATCACCCTGGAGCACGCCGAAGCCGTCGTCGCCGGCGCCGAGGCGGCCGGACTGCCGGTCATCCTCCAACTGAGCGAGAACGCCGTGAAGTTCCGCGGCGGACATCTGCTGCCCATCTCCCGCGCGGCCGCCGCCTGTGCCGAGGCCGCGGGCGTCCCGGTCGGCCTGCACCTCGACCACGTCAAGAGCCCCGAACTGCTGCGCCAGGCCGGAGACGCGGGATTCAGCTCCGTGATGTACGACGCCGCGCACCTGCCGTACGCCGAGAACCTGGAGGCGACCCGCTCGGCCGCGGACTGGGCACACGTCAACGGACTCTGGATCGAAGCGGAGCTGGGCGAGGTCGGCGGCAAGAACGGGGCGGCGCCACTGGATCCGCACGCGCCCGGCGCCCGTACCGACCCGGACGAGGCGCACCGGTTCGTCGCCGACTCCGGGGTCGACGCGCTGGCCGTCGCCATCGGCAGCAGCCACGCCATGACCAGCCGGACCGCCTCCCTGGACCACGCGCTGCTGGCCCGGCTGGCCAAGACGGTCGACGTGCCGCTCGTCCTGCACGGTTCTTCCGGGCTGCCGGACACGGAGCTCGCGGCGGCCGTCGCGGGCGGCATCCGCAAGGTCAACATCGGCACCGCGCTGAACGTGGCGATGACCGGGGCCATCCGCACCCACCTCACCGCGGCGGACCCCAGGCCCTATCTGACGGCTGCCCGCACGGCGATGGCGGCGACGGCCGAGGCTATGATCAGCGCCCTGAACTGACGGGCACCGGGGGGACACGATGGAGTCGCAGCGCGGCCGCACCAGCAGACGCCGGTTCCTGCTGATCCTGGGCGGCCCGCTGCTGCTGGCGGGCGCCGGGTTCGGGGTGGCGTCCGCGCTGTCGTCCGACGAGCCGGACCCGCGCCGGGTCCGTACCGATCTGGCGCCGCTGAACCTGCGGTTCCATGCGGCGGGCGAACTCGCCGAGGCGCACTGGCAGGGCTACGACATGGACGAGCCCGTCGGAGGCGACCGCGGCATCCCCAGCCCGGACTCCCGGATCCGGCTGGTCGGCGTCGCCCGCCTCGGGCCCGGCCAGGTGGCCGGCATCCTGCGCAACCCCGACTACTCCTTCGCGGCCGCGGAGCCGAAGGGCCTTCCGGGCCGCCTGAAGCCGTACGTGCCCGCCGGCGCGGCCTGGCAGCGGAGCGAGGCCTTCGACACGCTGATGAACAGGCCCGGCACGGACCTGTTCACCTCCTCCTCTGGCGAGTTCCTCCTCGACGCGGAGCGCGACCTCATCTGCTTCGACGTCGTCGAGCTGTACACGTAGCGCGCACGCGGCCCCGGGGGCAGGTCGCCCGGTCCCCTGGGCGATCCGGTGTCGAACCCCCATTTCGGTGGTGCGGACGAATCGTTTGGTCACGCTGGGTGAGCGCTAGCGTGGTTGGCGTCGCCTTCCGAAACCGAAAGGGAAGCCCCCATGCGTCTCCGTACCGCCGCCGTGGCCGCAGCCGGCGCCCTCACCCTGCTCCTCGCCGTGCCCGGCTCGGCCACCGCCGCGGCCGGTGACTTCGAGTACTCCTACATCGGCCTGAGCGGGGAGCCGCAGCAGGGATTCCTGATCGACCCGGAGGGGCACGAGTGCACCGTCATCCCCGAGGCCGCCGACCCGCACTCCTCCGAGCCGGCCTTTTCGCCGCGCAACCGGACCGACGCCCTCGCGCGGGTGTTCACCAACCCCGACTGCACGGGTGACGAGTTCGACCTGCGCCCGTACACCGGTCGTGGCTCGGAGCGTCTGAAGCTGCGTTCGGTGATCTTCTTCCGGTGACCGCGGTCACCGGCCCCGCCTGCCCGGCCCGTCCGGGCAGGTCAGGTGTCGAGTGCGGCCAGCAACTCCCGGGCCAGCCCGGTCAGGACCTCGGGCTCGGCCGGTGAGATCTCGCCCAGGTACACGTGGGACCCGCCGAAGGGGTTGGAGTACAAGGGCTCGCCGCTCGGTGAGGTCCCCACCCGGTCCGCCGCGAGCCCGAAGGCGGCCTCCACGCACAGGTACAGCTCGGGCCCGTACCCGACCGTCACGCTCGTCTCCGCGTAGCCGTCGTCGTACAGGGGGAAGTCCGGCTCCCCGGTGCCCACCTCCAGCACCTCCAGGATCCCGTGCGCGAAGGCCCGTACGTCCTCCTCGCGCGCCACCCCCGCCAGCGTCTGCGCCGCGGCGACCGGCGAGCCCAACTCGTACAGCCACGCCCCGTCGTGCCGGCGCCGTCGCAGGCGGAACGGGGTCGGGGTCCCCTTGTAGTAGTTCTTGAACCCGGGGAGTTCGGCCACGATCTCGCTGCCCACCGTCACCGTCTGTGCGTCCATGCCGAAACCCTAGCCCGCCGACCCTTCCGGATTCTTGTAACAGGTTCTAGTCTGCCCTCCGCCAGCGACGACGGACCGAGAGAATCCCGGAGGGGCCGTGCACCTCGAATACACGCCTGAGCAGCAGCAGTTGCGCGCCGAGCTGCGTGCCTACTTCGCCCGGCTGATCCCTGAGGACGTCTACGCCCGCTACGAGGACCCGGCAGCGCAGAAGCGGTTCTACCGGGAGACCATCCGCCGGCTCGGCGCCGACGGCTGGCTCGGGGTCGGCTGGCCGAAGGAGTACGGCGGCCGCGGGATGTCCCCGATGGACCAGTTCATCTTCTTCGACGAGGCCGCGCAGGCCGTCGTCCCCCTGCCGCTGATGGCGCTCAACACCGTCGGGCCGACCATCATGCAGTTCGGTACCGACGAGCAGAAGGCGTACTTCCTCCCCAGGATCCTCGCCGGCGAGATCGACTTCGCGATCGGCTACAGCGAGCCCGACGCGGGCACCGACCTCGCCGCGCTCAAGTGCAAGGCGGTCCGCGAGGGCGACGAGGAGACCGGCACCTACGTCGTCAACGGGCAGAAGATCTGGACCACCAACGGAGACACCGCCGACTGGATCTGGCTCGCCGTCCGCACCGATCCGAACGCCCCGGCGCACAAGGGCATCACCATGCTCCTGGTGCCGACCTCCGACCCCGGCTACTCCTGCACCCTCATCAACACCCTGGCCTCGCACGACACCACCGCCAGCTACTACGAGAACATCCGCGTCCCCGCCACCCGCCGCGTCGGCCAGGAGAACAAGGGCTGGCGCCTGATCACCAATCAGCTCAACCACGAGCGCGTGACCCTCGCCGCCCACGGCACCATGGCCATCCGCGCCCTGCACGACGTCCAGCGCTGGGCCGCCGGGACGAAACTCGCCGACGGCCGCCGGGTGATCGACCTGTCCTGGGTCCGCGGCCGCCTCGCCCGCACCCACGCCCGCCTCGACGCGATGAAGCTGCTCAACTGGCAGATGGTGAACGCCGTCCAGTCCGGCACCCTCACCCCCCAGGACGCCTCAGCGGTCAAGGTCTACGGTTCCGAGGCGCGCCGCGACGCGTACGCCTGGCTCATGGAAGTCGTCGGCGCGGCGGGCTCCCTCAAGGACGGCTCCGCCGGAGCGGTCCTGCACGGCGAGCTCGAACGCGGCTACCGCAGCGCCGTCATCTTCACCTTCGGCGGCGGCAACAACGAGATCCAGCGCGAGATCATCTCGTGGATCGGCCTAGGCATGCCCCGCGTCCGCCGCTGACCCCGGCACGGCTTCCCGTCGTAGGACTCGTACGCGATCACCTGGGCCGCCGCGCCGACCGCCTCGTACGCTGGAGTCGGCGGGCGCCCGCGACAGGGAGGTACGGCGATGGGAAGCACCACGGTCGTGCCCGACCCGGGACTGTACGGGCCGGCCTCCGTCACCTGGCAGTGCCACGGCGATCCGGTGATGTGGATCGCCGGCGTCCGCGCCCTCTACCTCCAGGCCCTGCACCCGCGCGCCGTACGCGGGGTCATGGAGAATTCCGACTTCCGGAAAGATGCGTGGGGGCGGCTGCTGCGCACCGCCGACTTCGTCGGAACCCTCACCTACGGCACGACCGAGGCCGCCGAACGGGCCGGCGCCCGCGTACGGAAGATCCACCGGACGCTGTCCGCCACCGACCCGGACACCGGCGACCGCTTCCCCGTCGACGACCCCGCGCTGCTGCTGTGGATCCACTGCGCGCAGATCGACAGCTTCCTGCACGTCCTGCGTCGCTCCGGCGTCCCCCTCACCCCCGCCCAGGCCGACCGCTACGTCGACGAGAACCGCGTGAACGCCCGCCTCGTCGGACTCGATCCGGCCGCGGTCCCCGCCGACACCGCGCAGCTGGCCGCGTACTTCGAGGAGATCCGTCCCGAGCTCGCGGCCGGCCCCGACGCCCGCGCGGTGGACGACTTCCTGCGCGGCCCGCCCGTCCACCCGCTCCTCGTGCCTGGCCGAAATCTGCTGTGGCGCCCGCTGGCCGGCCTCGCCTACGGCTCCCTCCCCACATGGGCGCACCAGCTGTACGGGCGGCCCGCACCGGCCCCACGTACGGTCACCCGGCGCCTGCGCCTCACCGGACACGTACTGCGCAGCATTCCCGCAGGTCTGCGCTGGCAGCTGCCTCCAGGTCACATCTTGAAAGCGATGCGTCGCATGGGCCCCGGGAGTCGCCCCTCGCCGTACACACTGCGTACATCAGCGGCCATACTGGACCGGCCGGGGAGGGCATGGCACGACAACGGGGGCGACTTCAAGACATGGCGGAGTCCAGACTGATCCAGGGCCGGTACCGGTCGCTCGATCTGATCGGTCGCGGCGGCATGGGCGAGGTTTGGCGTGCCCGGGACGAGTCGCTGGGCCGACACGTCGCCGTGAAATGCCTCAAACCGCTCGGACCGGAGCAGGACAACCACTTCACCCAGGTGCTGCGCGAGCGCTTCCGCCGCGAGGCGCGCGTCGCCGCGTCCCTCCAGCACCGGGGCGTCACCGTCGTCCACGACTTCGGCGACGACAGCGCCGCGGGCGGCCCCCTCTACCTCGTCATGGAACTCCTCGAAGGCCGCAACCTCAGCCAGCTCCTGGAGGACAACGGGACCCGCCCGCTCCCCGTGGACGTGGTCGTCGACATCGCCGAGCAGGTGGCCGCCGCCCTCGGCTACACCCACGACCAGGGCGTCGTCCACCGCGATCTGAAGCCCGCCAACATCATGCGGCTCACCGACGGCACGGTGAAGATCTGCGACTTCGGCATCGCCCGTCTCGCCCACGACATCGGCTTCACCGCCAAGCTCACCGGCGGCGGCATGGCCATGGGCACCCCGCACTACATGTCGCCCGAGCAGATCGCAGGCGGCGAGGTGGACCACCGCAGCGACCTCTACTCCCTCGGCTGCGTCCTGTACGAGATCGCCACCGGTGCCCCGCCCTTCGACCTCGGCGACTCCTGGTCCGTGCTCGTCGGCCACCGCGACAACGCGCCCGTCCCGCTCCGCGAGCACCGGCCCGAACTGCCGGAGTACTTCGAGCAGGCCGTCCTGGACCTCCTCGCCAAGCGCCCCGAGGACCGGCCCGTCGACGCCCGCCACCTGCACCGGCGGCTCGTCGAGGCGCGCGTCGGCCCGGGCGGGCTGCCCGGCGCCCAGGCCCCCCTCCCGGCATGGGCCCGTGGGATGACCGCCGGACGCAAGGCGGGGACCGAGGCGCGTCCCGCGAGCGGCGCGTGGGCGGTGCTCACAGGTTCCTGGACGGCGCGCCCCAGCGGCGAGCAGCCGGTCGGCGGGCTGCGGCGGATCGTCCGCCCCGCGCCCGCCGAGGACCCGCGGCTCACCGCCCCGTACGGGTTCCCGCGCGTGCCCGGGCCCCGCGTGACCGGCCCCGACGCCCTGGCCGCCGGGCACACGCGCGCCTTCGCCCTCAGCCGGGCCGGCCGTCCCGAGGAGGCGCTCGCCGTGTACGAAGCCGTGGCCGACGGACGCGCACGGGTACTCGGCCCGGACCACGCCGACACCCTCGCGGCGCGCCAGGAGGCCGGGTACGAACTGGGCCGGCTCGGACGCCACGAGGAGGCGTACGGCGTCTACCGCGCGGTGCTCGTCGCCCGCGAGCGCAGCATGGGCCCGCGCCACCCCGACACCCTGCGCTGCCGCCACAACCTGGCCTGCGCCCTGGGAGCGCTCGGCCGGTTCGCGGAGGCCCACGCCACCGCAGCCGGCGTCGCCGCCGACCGGGCGGCCGTCCTGGGCGCCGAGCACGCGGACACCCTCCTGACCCGTTACGAGGCGGCGTACGCGCTCGGCCGCCTGGACCGCTGGCACGAGGCCCTGGCCGGCTTCCGCGAGGTCGCCGCCCTCCGGGAGCGGGTGCTCGGCCGCGACCACCCCGACACCCTGGCCGCGCGCTACGAGGTGGGCATCGCGCTCGGCCGTACCGGGAACACCGCCCAGGCCCTCGACCTGTTCCGGTCCCTGGTCCGGGACCGGACCCGCGCGTACGGGGCCGCCGACCCGGAGACGCTCCGGGCCCGGCACGTCCTCGGCGTCAACCTGGGCCGCCTGGACCGCTGGGAGGAGGCGGTGGCCGAGGCGCGGCAGGTGGGCGCCGCACGGGCCGAGGTGCTCGGCGCCGAGCACGCGGACACCCTGGTCAGCCGCCGCGAACTCGCCGTCGGACTCGGCCGGCTGGGCCGCTGGGACGAGGCGCTGCCCATCTACCGTGAGCTCTCCGGCATCCGCGAGCGGTCCTTGGGTGACGAGCATCCCGACACCGTCCTGGCCCACGCCGACGAGGCGTACTGTCTGGAACGGCTCGGCCAGGTGTGCTACCAAGAGCCATGACAGCCATGCGGGGCTCCAGCGGGTTCGGACACGACGTCTACGACGATGTGATCGTGGGCGGCGGGCACAACGGCCTGGTGGCCGCCGCGTACCTGGCCCGGGCGGGCCGGTCCGTGCTGGTCCTGGAACGGCTCGGGAACACCGGCGGTGCGGCCATCTCCAGCCGCCCCTTCGCGGGTGTCGACGCCCGCCTCTCGCGCTACTCGTACCTCGTCTCCCTGCTCCCCGCGAAGATCGTGCGCGATCTGGGGCTGCGTTTCGAGGTCCGCAAGCGCACCGTCTCCTCGTACACGCCCGCCTTGCGCGACGGGCGCCCCGGCGGCCTGCTCGTCGGCGGCGGCGAGGCGCGCACCAGGGAGTCCTTCGCGCGGCTGACCGGCTCGGAGCGGGAGTACGAGAGCTGGCGCGCCTTCTACGGAACCACCGGCCGAGTCGCGGGGAAGGTCTTTCCGACGCTGACCGAGCCGCTGCCCACCCGTGAGGCGCTGCGCGCCCGGATCGACGACGAAGCGGCCTGGCGGATGCTGTTCGAGGAGCCCCTCGGACACGCGGTGGAGCGGCACTTCGCCGACGACCTGGTCCGGGGCGTGGTCCTCACCGACGGGCTGATCGGCACCTTCGCGGACGCGCACGACCCCTCGCTCGCGCAGAACCGCTGTTTCCTGTACCACGTCATCGGCGGCGGGACCGGCGACTGGGACGTGCCCGTCGGCGGCATGGGAGCGCTCACGGACGCCCTGGCCGGGGCCGCGCGGGCGGCCGGTGCGGAGATCGCCACCGGGCACGAGGTGCTGCGGATCGACACGGACGGCATCGCGCCGGCCGAGGTGGTGTTCCGGACGGCGGTCGGCGAAGGGCGGGTCGTCGGCCGGACGGTGCTGGTCAACGCCTCGCCGCAGGCGCTGGCGGAACTCCTCGGCGAGGCACCGGCCCAGCCGGCCGGGCCGGCGCCCGAAGGGGCCCAGCTCAAGGTCAACATGCTGCTCCGGCGCCTGCCCCGGCTGCGGGACACCGCCGTCGACCCGCGCGAGGCCTTCGGCGGTACCTTCCACATCGCCGAGGGCTACGAGCAGCTCGCGAGGGCGTACAGGGAGGCCGCGGCCGGGGAGCTGCCCTCGGTACCGCCCTCGGAGATCTACTGCCACTCGCTGACCGACCCGACGATCCTCGGGCCGGAACTGGTGGAGCAGGGCTACCAGACGCTCACCCTCTTCGGCCTGCACACCCCGGCCCGGCTCTTCGGACACGACAACCGGCAGGCGCGCGAGGTGCTGCTGACCGCCACCCTCGCGCAGCTCGACGCGCACCTGGCCGAACCGCTCACCGACTGCCTCGCCTTCGATTCGGACGGCCGCCCGTGCATCGAGGCGAAGACCCCTCTGGACCTGGAACGCGACCTGCGCCTGCCCGGCGGCCACATCTTCCACCGGGACCTGTCCTGGCCGTACGGCGACTCCGGACGGTGGGGCGTGGAGACCGCCCACCGCAACGTACTGCTGTGCGGTGCGGGGGCGGTGCGCGGCGGCGGCGTCAGCGGGGTCCCCGGCCACAACGCGGCGATGGCGGTGCTGGGGCTCTGACCTCCCGCTAGTGGACGGGCTCGATGACCACGATCGGGATCTCGCGGTCCGTCTTGGCCTGGTACTCGTCGTAGTCGGGCCAGTGCCCGACCATCAGCGGCCAGTACGCGGCGCGCTCTTCGGCGGTCGCGGTGCGGGCCGTGCCCTGGAAGGTCTCCGGGCCGACCTGGATGCGGACCTCGGGGTGCTCGGTGAGGTTCCGGAACCAGAGCGGGTGCGCCGGGTCACCGCCCTTGGAGGCGACGACGAGGTAGCGGCCGTCGGCCTCACCGTAGATGAGGGGCGTCCGCACCGGGTTGCCGGAGACCCTGCCCACCGTGGTGAGCAGCAGGGTCTGGGTCCCGTTCCAGAACTGGCCCTCGGCCCCGTTCGAGGACACGTACTGCTTGACGTGGTCGAGCTGCCAGCTTCCGGGCCTCGGGTCGGTCGGGTGGTCCCAGTCGATCTCGGTCGTCATAGAACTCTGCCTGCCTTCGTGTTGAACGGTCAACAACGTCAACAACGAGTTCCAACGCGGACGGGCACGGGATTATGCCGCGCGGGCGGCGAGCGCGAGGCGTCGTGGAGGATGATCGACGACGCGCCCGCGACTCCTTAGGATCCAGCCATGATCGCTGAACTGCAGTGCGTGGTCCTGGACTGCCCCGACCCGCAGCGGCTGGCCGAGTTCTACCGCTCGGTGCTGGGCGGAACCGTCGACCAGCCGGACCGGCGGTGGTCGGTCGACGCGGACTGGGCGACGCTCCACACCCCGTCCGGCCCGGTCCTCGCCTTCCAGCGCGCGCCGGACCACCGGCCCCCGAGTTGGCCTGACCCCGCCCGGCCGCAGCAGTTCCACCTGGACTTCGGTGTCCCGGACCTCGACCGCGCGCAGGAGCAGGTCCTCGCGCACGGCGCGACGGTGCTCGACGGGGGCCCCGCCGACCGGGGCTGGCGCGTCTACGCGGACCCGGCGGGCCACCCCTTCTGCCTGGTCCGTCACCAGGCCGCCGCTACGTGATCTGCCACGGCCGGTCGGGCCCGCCCAACTGGCTTCCGTACACCTCGAACTCGTACAGCGAGTAGCCGTAGGACGTGCCCCGCCGGGTGCCGTACACGCGGATGTACCGGCCGGATCCGGACAGGCCGGTCAGGTCCTGGACCCCGCCGGTACCGGTGGTCGTGGAGCGGATGGTGCGCCAGGTGACGGCGTCGTCGGAGAGCTGGATCCGGAAGGACCTGCCGTACGCCGCCTCCCAGCGCAGCACCACGCGGTCGACGTTCCGGGTGGAACCGAGGTCGACCTGGAGCCACTGCGGGTCGCCGTAGGCGCTGGACCAGCGGGTGGCGGGGTCGCCGTCGGTGGCCGCCGCCGCCGGGAAGTCCGCCGTCTCCGTGCTGGAGGCGGTGGTCGGACGGCCCAGCGCCAGGTTGCCGGGCTGGGCGAGGCCGGGCCAGGCGGGGTTGTGCCCGACCGCCGCGACGACCGGGGTGAACGCGGCGTACGTGGCCGCGAGCTTCGGCGACCCCCAGGTCTGCTGGGCGAGGGCGCGCAGCGGGTACATGACGCCGGCGGCTATCTGCTCCTCGGTCTCGGCGGTGGGGTTGTCGCACCAGACGTGGATCACCGAGCCGGGGTTCCTCGCGGGGTCGGACAGGGTGTTGCCGCCCTCGAAGCGGTCCGGGGTCCAGGTCTCGTACATCCACTTGGTGTCGGGCTTCGCGCCGCCGAGCACGTAATAGGTGGGAGTCCAGGACTCGTTGGCCACGACGTGCCCGGCGTCGGCGAGCTGCTGCGGAGTGAGGCCGTAGGTGTACCAGTACTCGACCACGATGCCGGGGTGGGGGCGCAGCGTCCCGTCGCCGGACTTGATGCCGTCGTTCCACATCCGGGTCGTCCTGCCGCCCGCCCGCACCAGGTCGTCGGCCCAGTTGACGAACCCGTAGTAGGTGTCCTTGGCGGTGGCGCTCGCGCCGTAGTGGGCGCGGGCGTAGCTGAGCAGCTGCGGGTACTTGCCGTAGTCGGTGACGTACTCGTCCGCGCCGATGTGCCAGTACGGGGCCGGGAACAGCGGCAGGTACTCGTTGACCAGGTCCTTGATCAGCGTGTACGAGGCGGGCAGCGAGAGGTCGATGAAGTCGGGGCTGACCGCGCCCGAGCTGCTCTTGAGCCTCAGTTCGGGGTGTGCGGCCAGGACCGCGTTCATGTGGCCGGGGGTGTCTATCTCCGGGACGATCGTGACGTGGTACTTGCGGCCGAGCTCGACCAGGTCGGCGATGTCCTGCTTGGAGTAGTGGTCGGCGGAGACGATCTCCGGGTGGGTGGAGCTCTCCAGCCGGAATCCGTAGGTGTCCGAGAGATGGAAGTGGAAGTAGTTGAGCTTGAGGTACGCCAGCTCCTTGATGTGCTGCCGCAGCCACTCGACGGTGAAGAACTTCCGGCCCTGGTCGACCATGAGCCCGCGCTCGGCCTTGGCGGGCCAGTCCACCGCCGTGCCGGCCGGCACCGTGGTGGACTGGTGCAGGAGCTGGAGGACGCTGCGGGTGCCGTAGAACGCGCCGGTGTCGGTCCCCGCCTGGATGATGAGGGATCCCGCGACCGTCATCCGGTAGCCCTCGGCCGGCAGGCCGGCGCCCCCGAGGCCGATCCCGATGTCACCGGCGGCCGCGCTCCCGGTGACGACGGCCACGTCGCGCCCGGTCAGTTCGCCCAGGTCCTGGGCGAACGTGGCGGCCTCGTCGGCCAGTTGGGCGGTGTACGCGGGGTCGACGACGACGCGTGTGGCGTCGGTGAAGGTGTACGCGCCGGTGCCGGGCGTCCATTGACGCAGGGCCGGAACGGTCTGCGGCGGCCCTGCGGCCGCCCGGGCGGGGCCGGCGCCGACGCCGGGTAAGGCCAGTGCGAACACCGCGCACGCGGTGGCGATCAGCAATCTGAGCAGACGCATGGCTGCCTCCAGCCGGGTGTGGCCGAGCGGAGCGTGTGGGGTGCACCAGTGCAGCGCAGTGATGGGTTCATGTCAATAGATGCTCGAAACCGCACCGGACCAAGCAGGAATGCGCATTTTCGCCGTTCCAGCAGGGTGGTGGATCGGGTGGTGCGGCCGGATCGCGCCCGTCTCACCCGAGGTCACACCGGCCCACCTGCGGCGCCCAGCTGTCCATGGGGCAGGATGGCAGCCCGATTCGTGTGCGTACACACGCCCGAACGGGGCTCCGCACAGCACGATCTGACAGGTGACAAAGTGACGACACAACACATACGCCGGTCGGCGCCGCCCTTCGCGCCGGAGGGGAACCTGTGAGCCGGGATCTCGTCCTGCACGACTGGGTGGTGGCCGCCATCGCGATGGCGGCGGGTGTCGCGGCCGGGCTGCTGCTGCGCGCCCTCCTGCGATGGCTGGGCAAGCACGCGAGCAGGACGGCCTGGACCGGGGACGACGTCATCGTCGACGCGCTGCGAACCCTGGCGCCCTGGGCGGCCGTCATAGGCGGCGCCGCCGCGGCGGCCTCGGTGCTGCCGCTCACCACGCGGGTCACGGGACTCGTGAACCAGTCACTGACCGCCCTGCTCATCCTCATCGCCACGGTCACGGCGGCCAGGGTCGTCGCGGGGCTCGTGCAGTCCGTGGCGCAGGCCCGTACGGGCGTGGCCGGATCGGCCAGCATCTTCGTCAACATCACGCGTGTGGTCGTGCTGACCATGGGCGTACTCGTCGCACTCGAAACCATGGGCGTGTCCATCGCGCCGCTGCTCACGGCCCTCGGAGTGGGCGGTCTCGCGGTCGCCCTGGCACTGCAGGACACCCTGGCCAACCTCTTCGCGGGAGTGCACATCCTCGCCTCGAAGACGGTGCAGCCCGGTGACTACATCCGGCTCAGCAGCGGTGAGGAGGGTTACGTCGTCGACATCAACTGGCGCAACACCGTGGTGCGCAACCTGTCGAACAACCTGGTGATCATCCCCAACGGACGCCTCGCGCGGACGAACATGACCAACTTCACCCAGCCGGAACAGAAGCTGTCGCTCCTCGTCCAGGCGGGTGTCGGCTACGACAGCGACCTGGAGCACGTCGAGCGGGTCACCCTCGACGTCGTCGACACCGTGATGGCCGACGTCTCCGGAGGGGTCGCCGACCACGAGGCCGCCGTCCGCTTCCACACGTTCGCCGACTCCAGGATCAACTTCACCGTGATCCTGGGCGTGGGCGAGTTCAGCGACCAGTACCGGATCAAGCACGAGTTCATCAAGCGCCTGCACGAGCGGTTCCGGGCGGAGGGCATCGCCATCCCCGCCCCCACGCGGACGGTCTCGGTCCAGTCGTGGGGGTCGTCCACGATCCCGCACCAGCGCGACGCCTCGGCCGAGGTGCCGGCCGAGCACTGAGGTGCCGGCCGAGCACTGAGGGACCCGGATGGCCGGATCCGCCCGCTCGGAGGGATCCTGGAATCAGCCCGGAGCAGAGCCAAGGGCCGGGGGCGGGAGGAGGCACGCGATGACACACGCCGAAGAGTGGAAAGTGGGCGTCTACCTGATCGAGGAAGCCGGCACGACCAAAGCCCGGGCGGTTCTCGAGAACGGCAAGACGACGATGGTCGGCCGCGGCACGGCGCGGTGCAATCCCGAGGACGTGGAGATCCCCGCGATCGGCGACGAACTGGCGGCGAGCCGGGCGATGCGCGACCTGGCCGGACAGCTGATGCGGGCCGCCGACCGGGACCTGGCGTCGGTGGGCGCCGTGGCCAGGTCGCCGCGTACGGGCTACGGATGGCCGGAGGACGTGGGCCCCGCCAAGTAGGCCGGCCGCCCCGGTGCGCGGGCCCCCGGAACAGCGGTTCCGGGGGCCCGCGGGCGCCCCCTGTGCTCCACTGGTGACTCTGCGCGCTACGGGCAGGCGGATGCGGGGCTCAGGCTCGCGATCCGGCTGAGCGGAATGTCGACGCTCTGTCCCTCGGTCTGCAGGTGGACACTTCCTCCACCTCCGGAGCCCAGGGTCCCGCAGACCGTGCCCGCCAACGTCTCGACCTGCACGAACTGTCCCTTGGCCTGTCCCTCGGCCTGTCCCTCGGCGGCTGAGCGGGTGGGCCACCAGGAAGAGGCGGAAGCCGTCGCCACCAGCAGAACGGCGAGAAACGTCAGCATGAGCCCCCAGCGCAGCCGCCGGGCGGCGCGGTCCACCCCGCTCCTGCCTTCCGGTGACGCTGCGGCGTCTGCCGCCGACCCCGGAACGGGCCAGGCGACGCGGGCGACCAGATACGTCGCCAAGACGGCCACGGCCAGCGCCGCCAGGACCAGTAGCCCCGCCACTTCCTCGATGCCTCTGGGCGCCGGCGAGCTGCCGCCGCTCTTGAGGACACCGCAGATGCCGATGAACCCGAAGACGGCCAGCTGAACGGTGTGCCAGCCGCGGGCGGAGGCCTGCACCTGCGCGCCCCTGCTCGCCGACTGCGGATCCGGGGTCGGCCGGTCGTCCTGGCTCATGCGTGCTTCTCCCCGGATCTCGCCTGCGGACGGGCCAGCGTGCCTGGCGCGCGTACGAGCAGGCCAGCAGCTTCCGTCCGCAGCGGCAACCGGACACTCCGCGCACGGCCGGCAGCCACCGGTACGCGCGGTACCGGACGGGGCCTAGTCGGCCGAGCGGGTCCAGCCGATGGCCACGACGCGGGCGGCGTCGGCGGGGCGGTCCTCCGCGAAGAGCAGGCGGGCCGGTTCCGCCACGCGTACGACGTCCACGTACACCCCGCGCCCGACGTAACGGCCGGTCGCGGTGTGGCGGAAGCGCAGCCGGACCTCGCGGCCCGACCAGGCGGCCGTCAGGGGAGCCTCCAGGCGGTGCCAGATGCGGCCGGACCAGCCGCCCGCGGAACCCCGGGGCCACGACTCGGCGGCGCCGCCGGTGGACCGCACCGTGGTGAACGGCAGCGGCTCCCAGTGCTCCCCGTCCGCCGAGGCCTCCAGATGGAACGCGCCCTCACCGGGCACGGTGTCCCACCACACGGCGCAGCGGAGCCGGGCGGCGGACGTCGCCGGGGTGAGCGGCGGCAGGTTCAGGGTGCCCGAGGAACCCGGGATGGTCCCGGAGAACCAGGCCGGGCCGCCGTGCTTCGTGCGGACCGGGACGGCGCGGGCGAAGCGGTTGCCGACGGCCACCCGCGGCGCGCTGCCGGCCCGCCAGGTGCGCACGGGGTGGACGGAGTTGCCGAGCAGGATCAAGAAGGAGTCGGTGGAGGGGTCGAGGACCAGGGAGGTTCCGGTGAAGCCGGTGTGGCCGGCGGAGTGCGGGGTGGCCATGGCGCCCATGTACCAGTGCTGGTAGAGCTCGAAGCCGAGACCGTGGTCGTCGCCCGGGAAGGCGGTGTTGTAGTCGGTGAAGAGCAGCTCGACGGAGGCGGGGCGCAGGATGCGCCGGCCCGCGTAGACCCCGCCGTCGAGGAGGGCGCGGGCGAGGACGGCCAGGTCCCAGGCGGTGCCGAAGACCCCGGCGTGGCCCGCGACTCCGCCGAGGGCGTACGCGTTCTCGTCGTGCACCTCGCCCCACACCAGCCCGCGGTCCAGGCCGGACCAGGGCGGGCGCTGCACCTCGGTGGCCGCGACGACCCGGCGCCAGGCGCGCGGCGGGTTGTAGCGAGTGCGGTGCATCCCGAGCGGAGCGGTGATCTCGTCGTGGAGCAGGACGTCCAGAGTGCGACCGGTGATCTCTTCCAGGAGCAGCTGGAGGGTGATCAGGTTCAGGTCGGAGTACCGGTAGACGGTCCCGGGAGTCTCCTGCGGGCGCACCGACCACAGCAGCCTCAGCCGGCCCTCGCGTGTGGACTCCTGGTAGAAGGGTGCCCACGAGCGCAGCCCCGAGGTGTGCGTGAGCAGCTGACGGACCGTGATCAGCTCCTTGCCGCCTCCGGTGAAGGCGGGCAGGTACCGGTTCACCGGCGCCTCCAGCTCAAGCCGGCCCCGTTCCATCTGCTGCACGGCCAGGATGGAGGTGAACAGTTTCGTCAGGGAGGCCAGGTCGAAGACGGTGTCCTCGGCCATCGCGATCCGCTCGGCCGCCGGGAACTCCCGGACGCGGTCCGTCCGCCCGTCGTAGTCCGCGTACCGCACGGCGTCGCCCATGGCGCGGTGCAGCGCGATGGTGCGGCCCCGGCCGGCGAGGACCACCGCGCCCGCGTAGTAAGGGTGTTCGGGGGAGGGGCCGAGGAACCGCCGCGCCTCCTCCGCCACCCCCTCCAGGTGCTTGTCCAGCAGCCCGGCCTGGCGCGCGGATCCGTACCGCAGCCGCAGCCCCTGGAGGGCGCGCCGCTCGGCCGCGCCGCCCGCCGCCCCGGCGGAGCCGCCGGGGAGCGCCGCGTGCAGGACGAGCACCCCGCCCAGGGCGAGCAGCCGCGCCCCGAGCCGGCGCCGGCTCAGCCCGTGCCCGCTCGCGGCCACCCCTTCCTCATCTGCCGCCCCGTCGGCCCCCGTACCACCCATGTCCGGCCCTCCTGTTCCCGACTGCGCCGCACGCTAGTGGGTATCTGCCCGCCCGTCGGGCACCGTCCGCACCGACCGGCCCGTAAAGAATCTGACACTGCATCAGAAAATCTCTTCCCTCGGATGCACGGCTGCGGCATCCTGCCGCCCATGGAGACGGAGCTGAGCAAGAAACTGGGAGTCGAACACGCCATCTTCGGCTTCACGCCCTTCCCGGCGGTCGCCGCCGCCATCACCCGAGCGGGCGGACTGGGCGTACTCGGCGCGGTCCGCTACACCGCGCCCGACGACCTGGTTCGGGACCTCGACTGGATGCAGGCGCACACGGACGGCAAGCCCTACGGTCTCGACGTCGTCATGCCCGCCAAGAAGGCCGTCGACGGCATCAGCGAAGCCGACATCGAGGCCATGATCCCCGCCGGTCACCGCGCCTTCGTCCGCGACACCCTCGCCAAGCACCACGTGCCCGAGCTCGCCGAGGGCGAGGCCTCCGGCTGGCGGATCACCGGATGGATGGAGCAGGTCGCCCGGAGCCAGCTCGACGTCGCCTTCGACTACCCCATCAAACTCCTGGCGAACGCCCTCGGTTCCCCGCCCGCCGACGTCGTCTCGCGCGCCCACGACCACGGCGTCCTGGTCGCCGCCCTCGCCGGCAGCGCCAAACACGCCCGCCGCCACGCCGAAGCCGGCATCGACATCGTCGTCGCCCAGGGCTACGAGGCCGGCGGCCACACCGGCGAGATCGCCACCATGGTCCTCGTCCCCGAGATCGCCGAGGCCGTCGCCCCGCTCCCCGTCCTCGCCGCCGGCGGCATCGGCAGCGGCGAGCAGATCGCCGCCGGACTGGCCCTCGGCGCCCAGGGCGCCTGGCTCGGCTCCCTCTGGCTCACCACCACCGAGGCCGACCTCCACTCCCGCGCCCTCACCGAGAAGCTGCTCGCCGCCGGATCCGGCGACACCGTCCGCTCCCGCGCCCTCACCGGCAAGCCGGCCCGTCAGCTGCGCACCGAGTGGACCGACGCCTGGGACGACCCGGAAGGCCCCGGCGCGCTCCCCATGCCCCTGCAGGGCCTGCTCGTCGCCGAGGCCGTCTCCCGGATCCAGAAGTACGAGGTCCAGCCACTGCTCGGCACCCCGGTCGGCCAGATCGTCGGCCGGATGAACACCGAACGCAGCGTCCAGGCCGTCTTCGACGACCTCACCCGCGGCTTCGAGCGCGCCATCGACCGCATCAACCGCATCGCCGGACGGGCCTGAGAGAGGAACGCGAACGCCATGACCGACCGACCCAACGGCTTCTGGGCGCAGGCCGCCGCAGACGCGCAGCGCACGGTCCTCGTCACCCCCGACGGCGAGGAGTGGTCCGCCGGACGGCTGCACGCCGACGTCAACCGCCTCGTCCACGGCCTGCGCGCCGCCGGTCTGGAGAAGGGGGACGTCTTCGCCGTCGTCCTCCCCAACGGCGTCGAGTTCCTCACCGCCTACCTCGCAGCCTCCCAGGCGGGCTTCTACCTCGTTCCCGTCAACCACCACCTCGTCGGCCCCGAGATCGCCTGGATCGTCTCCGACTCGGGCGCCAAGGTCCTCATCGCCCACGAGCGCTTCGCCGACGCCGCCACCGCCGCGGCCGACGAGGCGGCCCTGCCCGTGAGCCACCGGTACGCCGTCGGATCGGTCCCGGGCTTCAGGCCGTACGGGGACCTCCTCGAAGGACGGCCCGGGACGCCCCCTGAGGAGCGCACCCTCGGCTGGGTCATGAACTACACCTCCGGTACGACCGGCCGCCCGCGCGGGATCCGCCGGCCGCTGCCCGGCAAGCTCCCGGAGGAGACGTACCTCGGCGGGTTCCTCGGCATCTTCGGGATCCAGCCCTTCGACGGCAACGTCCACCTGGTCTGCTCGCCGCTCTACCACACCGCCGTCCTCCAGTTCGCGGGCGCCGCCCTGCACATCGGCCACCCGCTGGTCCTGATGGACAAGTGGACCCCGCAGGAGATGCTGCGGCTGATCGACCGACACGCCTGCACGCACACCCACATGGTCCCGACGCAGTTCCACCGGCTGCTCGCGCTCCCGCAGGAGACCAAGGACGCGTACGACGTCTCTTCGATGCGCCACGCCATCCACGGCGCCGCGCCCTGCCCTGACCACGTCAAGCGGGCGATGATCGACTGGTGGGGCCGGTGCGTGGAGGAGTACTACGCCGCGAGCGAGGGCGGCGGAGCCTTCGCCACCGCCGAGGACTGGCTGAAGAAGCCGGGAACCGTCGGCAAGGCCTGGCCGATCAGCGAACTCGCCATCTTCGACGACGACGGCAACCGGCTGCCCGCCGGAGAACTGGGCACCGTCTACCTGAAGATGAACACCGGCGGCTTCAGCTACCACAAGGACGAGGGCAAGACGAAGAAGAACCGCATCGGCGACTTCTTCACCGTCGGCGACCTGGGCCTGCTGGACGAGGAGGGCTACCTCTTCCTCCGCGACCGCAAGATCGACATGATCATCTCGGGCGGGGTCAACATCTACCCCGCCGAGATCGAGTCGGCCCTGCTCACCCACCCGGCGGTCGCCGACGCCGCCGCCTTCGGCATCCCGCACGCCGACTGGGGCGAGGAGGTCAAGGCGGTCATCGAACCGGCGGAGGGCTTCGAGGCGGGCGACGCGCTGGCCGCGGAGATCCTGCGTCACTGCGAGCGGCAGCTCGCCGGATACAAGCGCCCCAAGACGGTCGACTTCATCGGGACGATGCCGCGCGACCCGAACGGCAAGCTGTACAAGCGCCGGCTGCGCGACCCGTACTGGGAGGGCCGCGAGCGCGCGGTCTGAGCTCGGCCCCGGCCGGGGGCGGCGCGTCCTTGCCGGGCCGTCCCCGGGGCACATGGCAGCGTGACAGGCATGAGTACGGCGACGCGCAGATCTCCCCTGACCGACTGGACCGTCGTGGTCCCCGTGGTGGCGTTCGTCGCCCTCGTCCTCAGCTGGGGGCGCGACCTGTCCGCCCCCGCCGTGGCACTGGTCGCCCTGTGCCTGGGCGGCGCCGTGCTCGCGGCCGTCCACCACGCGGAGCTCGTCGCCCACCGGGTCGGCGAGCCCTTCGGCTCCCTCGTCCTCGCCGTGGCCGTCACCGTCATCGAAGTGGCGCTCATCGTCACGCTGATGGCCGACGGCGGCGACAAGGCGTCCTCCCTCGCCCGGGACACCGTCTTCGCCGCCGTAATGATCACCTGCAACGGAATCGTCGGCCTGTCCCTGCTCGTCGGGGCCCTGCGCAACCGCGTCGCCGTCTTCAACGCCGAGGGCTCCGGAGCGGCCCTCGCCACCGTCGCCACCCTCGCCACCCTCAGCCTGGTCCTGCCGACCTTCACCACCAGCAAGCCCGGCCCCGAGTTCTCCACCGCCCAGCTGGCCTTCGCCGCCGTGGCCTCGCTGGCCCTGTACGGGCTCTTCGTCGCCGTCCAGACCGTCCGCCACCGGGACTACTTCCTGCCCGTGGACACCGGGCGGAGCGCCGGCGAGGACGACCACGCGGCGCCGCCCACGTCCCGTGCCGCCCTCATCAGCCTCGGCCTGCTGCTCCTCGCTCTCGTCGCCGTCGTCGGCGACGGCAAGGCGGTCTCCCCGGCCATCGAGGCGGGCGTCGCGAGCGCCGGACTCCCCAACGCCGTGGTCGGTGTGATCATCGCCCTGCTGGTGCTGGCGCCCGAGACCCTCGCCGCCGTCCGGGCCGCCCGCCGGGATCGTGTGCAGACCAGCCTCAACCTGGCCTACGGATCCGCCATCGCCAGCATCGGCCTGACCATCCCGGCCATCGTCCTGGCCTCGGTCTGGCTCTCCGGCCCGCTGCTCCTGGGTCTCGGCCCGGTCCACACGGTGCTGCTCGCCCTGACCGTCGTGGTCGGCGCCCTCACCATCGCCCCGGGCCGCGCCACGCTGCTCCAGGGCGGGGTGCACCTCGTCGTGCTGGCCGCGTACCTCCTCCTGGCCGTGAGCCCGTGAGCGGCACGGCCGGGAAGAGGGGCACGGGTCAGCGTCGCTCGCGCGGCCACACCACCTTCAGCTGCGGCGAGGTGAGGATGTCCCGCTCGCAGAACCGGGACGTCACCCAGCGCTCCTGCGCGAACAGCCGTGTCTGGTCGGCGTAGTACGGCGAGTCCGGGTTCGACGACTGGCTGTACGTCAGCAAGGTGCGCGCCACCGGGCAGCGGCCGCCGTCCCAGCCGACCGCCTGGATGTGGCTGGACCCGTGTACGACCTCGGGGTAGCCGCCGCGGGCCGCGTTCCACGGTGCCTCGATCTTGTTCCAGACGCCGAGCGCCTCCGTACCGCCGCCCACCGGCAGCTTCTGCCCGCCGCGGACCACGAACTGGTGCTCGCCCAGCGGGGCGTCCAGCGCGAACCCGGCGCCCCTCAGTTCCAGGACCGCGTCCGCGAGCGCCCGGCCGACACCGGGGGCCGCCCGGTTGAGCGTACGGGGCGTGCGTACCGGATCGGCCGCGGAGAACGGCACCAGCCACAGGTCCTTGGCCGGGGTGGCCGCCGTCAGCTTGCGCCAGAACCGGTCGAAGAGCAACGCGCCGCGGCTGGCGCTGTCGGCCGTACGGTCCCAGCCCGCCAGCACCCCGCAGGCCGCCGAGACGTCCACTGCGGTGCCGTCACCCGCCGTCGCCGTACCACCCGGCAGGGCGGCGCAGGCCTGCGCCGCGTCCGCCGCGGCCAGGTCACCGGCCGGCGCCCGGTTCGCGAACTGCTGCTTCTGCAGGTCGGCCACGGTCAGGCCGCCCTTCTTCGCCATCGCCGCCACGTCCTCGATCGCGCCACGGGTGCGCAGCGAGCGCGGGGCCGCCACATTGCCCCAGATCCGCTCGTAACCGGTCAGCGGCCGCTCCGCGTTGGCCAGCCAGGCACTGTCGTTGGAGTTCTCGACGTACGGGGCGCCCTGCAGCGTCGGCGCCTTCCCAGGGCCGAAGACCCCCGGCTGCACCGCGTCCGGATCCGAGCCGGGCGCGCAGTCGCCGCGCGCACCGTCGAGCACCGCGAGCCCCGAGGCGGGGTACGTGGCACGGCCCAGCGGCGTGGAGCAGCGCGCCGCGAGCTCGTCGGTGATCCGGGGGAGCACCTGGGACTGGGTGAAGAGGGTGCCGCCCGCCGAGTCGGCGGCCACGGTGTTGACCCACGGCAGGCCCTGGGTGCGCTTCAGGGCGTCCTGGATCCCGGCCACCGAGCGGGCCTTGCCCATGGCGAGCGCGGTGTCGGAGCCGCGCAGGTTCGCCGCGTTGGGATCGTTCAGCGCGTACGCCGTACCGGCCGTCCAGGTCAGCGGCAGGCTCGGGCCGAGGTTCGAGACCACCGGCCCGTAGCGGGTCCACCACTGGGTGCGGGTCACCGGATCGCCGCCCGCCACCGGGACGGTGACGGTCCGCCGGGTCATCCGCTCCGGCTTGCCGTCGACCAGGTAGGCGGTCGGGTCGGCCGGGTCGAGGGTGAGCTGGTGCAGGTTGACGGGGGTGCCCGTGGCCACCGTGTGGCTCCACGCCACCTTCTCGTTGAAGCCGATGTTGACCACGGCGGTGCCGAGCAGGGAACCGCCCGAGACGTTCAGCTCGCCCGGGATGGTCTGCTGCGACTGCCAGAAGCGGCGGCCGCCCTGCCAGGGGTAGTGCGGGTTCCCGAGCAGCAGGCCGCCACCGCCGGCCGTGGTGGATCCGGCGAAGGCCACCGCGTTGGAGCCCATGTCGTAGCGGGTGGTGTCGAAGAACTCCCTGGCCGCCTCGGCCGCGGCCGCCGGGTCGGGGTCCTGCGGCGCCGCGGTACGGGCGCCGGCCGCGGTCGGCGGCTGGGCGGCCGTGATGCCGTCGATGCCGCGGCCCTGGCCGCCGAGGACCGAGACCGCGAAGCCGCGGGCGGCCACGTCGGTCGCGGTGACCGGGCGGACCCAGGCCGCGTCCTTGCAGGCGGGGTCGGTGATCTTGTTCTGGGCGAGCCAGGCGTTGTAGCCGGCGGCCCAGCCGCGCATCAGCTCCTTGAGGTCCTTGCCGGGACCGGCCGGAGCGGGCGTTCGCAGCAGCTTCTCGACGGTGCCGGACTCCCGTACGCCCTTGAAGTACAGGTCGCTCGAGAGGTTGCGGGCGGCGGAGGAGAGCGATCCGTCGGGCGAGGCGTCGGGGCCGAACCAGCGCGAGCGCTCACCGGCGAGGGTCACGAACCCGTCGGCGAGGACGCAGACCTGGTCGGCGGCCTGGGCCCAGCCGGTGCCGAAGCCGAGGTGCGCGTAGTCGCGGCCGACGATGTGCGGGATGCCGTTCTCGGTGTACCGGATGACGGCGGACAGGCCGCCGCCGGACGGTATCCGGTCGATGGGCGCCGCCGAGGCCTGCGGTATCGCGGCCGTCGTGGCGAGCAGTGCGGCGCCGGTGAGGGCGACGCGGCGGAGTATCGGGCGGGTGCGGAGCAACGTACCTCCCAAGTGGCATGCGGATGGGCGAGGTTGCCCGTGAGACAGGCGGTGCGTCCGTGCCCCCACACTCATGCAGCCGGTCCGATGATCTGTCAACATCCCGTTCGGTATCCCGGTCATTGACCTCGGGCGGGCAGGGGGCGAGGATCACGCCATGACGGCAGTGCGGCACAACACGGTCGACGGACTGGTACACGACAGCGCGCGGCGGATCCCCGGCCGGGTGGCCGTCCGCTACGGCGGGCGGAGCTGGACGTACGCGGAGCTCGACGCGGCCGTCACCACCGGGGCGGCCGTCCTGCGGGAGCGGTACGGGCTGGCCGGTGGTGACCGCGTCGCCACCTTCGCGCACAACTCCGACGCTTATCTCCTGGCCTTCCTCGCCTGCGCCCGGGCCGGGCTCACGCACGTGCCGGTCAACCAGAACCTCACCGGCGAGGACCTCGCGTACATCCTGGACGACTGCACGAGCGCCCTGGTCCTCGCCGATCCGGACCTGGCCGGGCGGATCCCCGACGGATATCCGGTACGCCCGCTGCGCGACGCGCCCGGCTCCTTCCTGGCGGAGCTGACGGAGCCGGCGGAGGCGTTCGCCTTCGAGGCCGGCCGGGACGCGCACGGGCTGGCGCAGCTGCTCTACACCTCGGGGACGACCGCCCTGCCCAAGGGCGCGATGATGACGCACCGGGCCCTCGTCCACGAGTACGAGAGCGCGATCGAGGCGCTCGACCTGGCCGAGGACGACCGGCCGGTGCACTCGCTGCCGCTCTACCACTCGGCGCAGATGCACGTCTTCCTGCTGCCGTACCTGGCGGTGGGCGCGGAGAACACCATCCTGGACGCGCCGGTCGCGGAGCAGATCTTCGACCTGGTGGAGGCGGGGCGGGCGGACAGCCTGTTTGCGCCGCCCACTGTGTGGATCGCCCTGGCCAACCACCCGGAGTTCGCGGTGCGCGAGCTGGGCGCGCTGCGCAAGGCGTACTACGGGGCCTCGATCATGCCGGTGCCCGTACTGGAGCGGCTGCGGGAGCGGCTGCCGGGCCTCGGTTTCTACAACTGCTTCGGCCAGAGCGAGATCGGGCCGCTGGCCACGGTGCTGGGGCCGGAGGAGCACGAGGGACGGATGGACTCCTGCGGGCGGCCGGTGCGGCACGTGGAGGCGAAGGTCGTCGACGAGGACGGCAAGGACGTCCCGGACGGCACGGCGGGCGAGGTGGTCTACCGGTCGCCGCAGCTGTGCCTGGGGTACTGGAACGACCCCGGGGCGACGGAGCGGGCCTTCCGGGACGGCTGGTTCCGCTCGGGGGACCTCGCGGTGCGGGACGCGCAGGGGTACTTCACGGTCGTCGACCGGGTGAAGGACGTCATCAACTCCGGCGGTGTGCTGGTGGCCTCACGACAGGTCGAGGACGTGCTGTACACCCACCCGGGGGTGGCCGAGGCGGCGGTGGTCGGGCTGCCCGACGAGCGGTGGATCGAGGCGGTCACGGCGGTGGTGGTGCCGCGCGGAGAGGTGACGGAGCCGGAGCTGATGGCGTACGCGCGGGAGCGGCTGGCCCACTTCAAGGCCCCCAAGCGGGTGCTGTTCGTGGACGCCCTCCCGCGCAACGCCAGCGGCAAGATCCTCAAGCGTGAACTCCGCGACCGCTTCGCCGCACCGCCGCCTGCCTGAACGCCCGGCGTTCGCGGTGACGGCCCCGGGAGCCCGGACGGGCCGGATCCCGGGGCTGCCGCCCGTACGGCTTACGTCGCCGCAGTGGGCGCGGCGTCGAAGTCCGTGCCGCGGCTGACCGACTCCCAGGCGAGGGCCTCCGCGCGGGTGGCGTCATCGCGGGCCGTGATGAAGTCGACCGCGTCGTTGCCCAGCACCAGCCTCAGCGGCGTGTTCTCGGCGTCCAGCGCGGCGAGGATGGCGGCAGCCGCCTTGACCGGGTCGCCGGGCTGGTGGCCGTCGGTGGCCGGCATGCCCTGGCGCACCGGGCCGACCACGTTCTCGTAAGCGGGCAGGGCCGTGGTGTGCCTTAGGGCGCTTCCGCTCGTGAAGCCCGTGCGGAAGGCGCCGGGCTCCACGATCAGCGCCTTGATGCCGAAGGCGGCGACCTCGGCGGCGAGCGCCTCGGTCAGGCCTTCCAGTGCGAACTTGGTCGCGCAGTAGGCCCCGACGCCGGGGAAGGCGAGCCGCCCGCCCATGCTGCTCATCTGCACCACGGCACCCGACTTCCGGGCCCGCATGTGCGGCAGCGCCGCCCTCGTGAGCGCCGCCGGGCCGAAGAAGTGCAGCTCCATCAGCTCGCGGAGCTCGGTGTCGGAGGTCTCCTCCACCGCGCCGAGCAGACCCCGTCCGGCGTTGTTGACGAGGACGTCGATCCGGCCTAAGCGGTCCACCACCTCGCCGACGACCTCGCCGGCGCGCGCCGTGTCCGTCACGTCCACCGCGGTCGGCACGAGGCGCTCGGGGTGGGCGGCGGCCAGCGCGGCTAGGGAGTCGGGGCGGCGGACCGCCGCGACCACGGTGTCCCCGGCCGCGAGTACGGCCTCGGTAAGGGTCAGGCCGAAGCCGGACGAGGCCCCGGTGATCAGCCAGACCCGGCCCTCGGCCTTGGTCTCCCGGTCCTGAACAGACATCAATCCCCCTGTGGGTGAAGGTGTTGTCGATGGTTCCCCCGACATCCTGGCATCGTCGGCACGGCCAGGTCAGCCCCTTCCGGGGTCATGAGGGGTGGTCGGAAGGGGGGTCGTGCAAGGGGAGGTGCCCACTGCGCCGGAGACGGCGCACGGTGAGGTACTCGTGGAAGAGCCGGCCCACGAGGGCCCCGCCGTAGACGACGAAGCCGACCCCTACCAGCCAGGACTGGACGACCAGCAGAGTGCCGAAGGGGCCGTAGGTCACGGCGTTCGATGCGATCAGGGGGGAGAACACCAGCTGCGAGAAGACGCGCAGCCCGAGCAGCCCGATGCTGGTGGCCACCGCCCCCGGCACCAGGGCGCGCCAGCGGACCCGGCCGCCGAGCAGCATCCGCTGCGAGCCGATGAAGAACAGGCAGGTGCCGACGAGGTCGCCCACGGTACCCAGGATCGTGCCGAAGGCGTCGTCGGACGGCGCGGGGATGGCGACGAGCAGGGCGAGGTAGCAGACCAGCAGGGCGAGCCACACGACATGCCGCCACATGGTGTGCCAGCGGGCGGTCGGCAGGTCCCAGACCTTCTCGTAGCCGGTCTGCACGGCGGAGCCGAAGGTGAGGCCGAAGACGGCCAGGGCGGCCAGGCCGAAGGCGGTGGTCCGCTCCAGCGCCAGGTCCGCCGCGGCGAACAGCATCTCGACCCGGGCACGCGAGGACGCCGTCACCCCGAGGGCCTGGCCGAGCCAGCGGCCGAAGCCGGAGCCGCTGCCGGGTGCGGCGGCGGCCACGACCACCAGCAGCGGCACCAGGGTGAGGAACCCGAGGGCCGCGAAGCCCATCGCCCGGTGCATCAGCTCCATCTCACGGCCGCGGCTCCAGGCCAGCCCTACAGCCGAGCCCTGGAGCCGGTCGTGGAGCCGCCGGAAGGTCGAGGTCACGCCTCATGCACTACCCGGGCGGGCCCGTCTGCTCCCGGGAGCCGCCTCGAAATAGGCCCGAAGGGGTGGATATGCCATATTTCATCCGCCCGGCCGAGTCTCCCCTCGCCCCCCGGCACCGCGAAGGTCCACCAGCCGCTTGATCTTGCCGACCGAGCGCTCCAGGGTCTCCGGCTCGACCACCTCCACCCGGACCGAGACCCCGATCCCCTCCTTGACGGCCCGCACCACGGCGGCGCCCGCGGCCTCCCGCCGGGCGGCGTCCGCCTCCCGGCGCGCCTCGACCCGTACCGTCAGGGCGTCCATCCGGCCCTCCTTCGTCAGCCGCAGCTGGAAGTGGGGAGCCAGACCGGCCGTCCGCAGGAGGATCTCCTCGATCTGGGTCGGATACAGGTTCACCCCGCGCAGGATGATCATGTCGTCACTGCGGCCCGTGACCTTCTCCATCCGGCGGAAGGCGGGCCGCGCCGTGCCGGGCAGCAGTCGCGTCAGATCCCGGGTGCGGTAGCGGATCACCGGCATGGCCTCCTTGGTGAGGGAGGTGAACACCAGCTCGCCGGGCTCGCCCTCCGGCAGCACCGCGCCCGTCAGCGGATCGACGACCTCCGGGTAGAAGTGGTCCTCCCAGATGTGCAGCCCGTCCTTGCTCGACGCGAACTCCTGCGCCACGCCCGGTCCCATCACCTCGGACAGGCCGTATATGTCCACCGCGTCGATCCCCAGCCGCTCCTCTATCTCCCGGCGCATCTCCTCGGTCCACGGCTCCGCGCCGAAGATCCCGGTCCTGAGCGAGGTGGAGCGCGGGTCGATGCCCTGGCGCTCCATCTCGTCCAGCAGGGTCAGCATGTACGAGGGGGTCACCATGATGACCTCCGGCTCGAAGTCCTGGATGAGCCGGACCTGGCGGTCCGTCATCCCGCCGGAGGCGGGCACGACCGTGCAGCCGAGCCGCTCGGCGCCGTAGTGCGCGCCGAGGCCGCCCGTGAACAGTCCGTAGCCGTAGGCGATGTGGATGATCTGACCGGGTCTGCCACCCGCCGCGCGTATGGACCGTGCGACGACATCCGCCCAGGTCGACACGTCCCCGTCGGTGTACCCGACGACCGTGGGGCGTCCCGTGGTGCCGCTGGAGGCGTGGATGCGGCGCACCTCGGAGCGCGGCACGGCGAACATCCCGAAGGGGTACTGGTCCCGCAGGTCGGTCTTGGTGGTGAAGGGGAACAGGGCGAGATCGGCCAGGGAGCGGCAGTCGTCGGGATGCACGCCGGCCTTGTCGAAGGCCTGCCGGTAGAACGGCACCCGGTCGTATGCCCGGTGCAGGGTCGCGCGCAGCCGCGTCAGCTGGAGGGCGGCCAGCTCGTCGCCGTCGAGCCGCTCGCCTTCGTCGTGGAGATCCGCGTATGCCGCCATGCCGTCACCTCATCGTGAGTCAACCGACCGATCATTCGGTAGATTGCCAGGATCCTGCCCGGTAAATCAATGACTCGAACGAGTGATCGTCTGATGTGATGGCCCGCATGCCTGCATTCGACGCCTACGACGGAACCCGACTCGCCTACCACGTCCGGGGCGAGGGCGAGCCGCTCGTCTGCCTGCCCGGCGGCGCCATGCGCGCCTCGGAGTACATGGCGGACCTCGGCGGGCTCACCGCGAACCGCCGCCTCGTCCTCCTCGACCTGCGCGGCACGGGCGCCTCCGCGATACCGGCGGACGAGTCCACGTACCGGGTCGACCACCAGGTCGCCGACGTCGAGGCGCTGCGCGAACACCTGGGCCTGGAGCGCATGGACCTCCTCGCGCACTCCGCCGGCGGCAACCTGGCCCAGCTCTACGCGGCCGCGCATCCGCACCGGGTGCGCCGGATCGTCCTCGTCACCCCGACCGCGTGGGCGGTGGACCTTCCCGTCACCACGGAGCACCTGCTGGAAGCCGCCCGGCTGCGGGCCGGGAGCGAGCCCTACGACACGGCCATCGCGGCCTACGAGCGGATCCTGGCGGGTGACGGCCGAGGAGGGCGCGGCGACGCGGAGTGGGACCTGGTCGCGCCGCTGTTCCACGGCCGCTGGGACGAGGAGGTCCAGGCGCTCTGGGCGGCGGGCGAGCACCAGCAGAACGGGAAGGCGGCCGCGGCCTACGGGGGCCCCGGCGCCTTCGACCCGCCCGCGACCCGTGCGGGGCTCCGCCAGGTCGACGGCGAGGTCCTGGTCCTGGCCGCGGAACTGGACGGCAACCCCCGGCCGGCGCTGGCGGCCGAGCTCGCCGCGCTGTTCCCGCGGGGAGCGGTCGACGTCCAGCCCCGGGCCTGCCACTTCCCGTGGCTGGACGACCCGGAGTGGTTCGCGGCCCGCGTGGAGCGGTTCCTGTCCTCCGGAGCCTGACCCGGGGCTCCCGGGCGGGCCCGGCCCGGCCCCGCCCTGCGCCCGAGGGCCGGAGCGCCGGAGCGCCGGCGAAGCGGACGCGAGCGGTGTCAGGGCCCGATCTCGAACTCGGGCGGCTTGAGGCTCCCCAGGCATCCGGTCTTCGGCGCGGCCGGGTTGTCGAAGAACGAGACGGCGATCTCCTGGGCGCACTGCGACGTGGCGAACACCACGTGCGGCTCGTAGGGGACCGTGACGACCTTGGCCTTGCTCAGCGTGCGGGCCACGTACGGCCCGTTGTCCGCTCCGGTCTGGGCGTCGAAGCTGCCCGACAGGGTGAGGGTGGGGATGTCGCCACTCGTGACGTCCCGGATCGAGCGCGCCGCCGCGGGGACGTTCCAGACCTCGCAGTCCGGACGGAGGAAGGTGAGCTGCGGAGCCTGGGCCTGCACCGAGCGGGGATACGACGGGAACGCCTCCTGTCCGCCCCGGAGCGCCTGGTCCTGGCTCTCGTACGGTGTCCACTCGCTGCAGAAGACGCCGTAGACGAGACCGTGCGAAGTCACTCCCAGGCCCTTGGGATTGAGCTTCCAGCCCGCCCACTGCTGGGCGATCCGCTGCGGCTTGCCATGGGCCAGCTCGTCGAGGGAGCGGGGTACCTGGGGCGCCACGTGCGTGGCGGTGGTCATCCAGTTCACCAGGGCCCCGCCGTCCAGCACGACCTTCACCGGCCTGTCGCTGCCGGGGAGCGTGACGGTGGTGGTGACCGGCTTGGCTTCGAGGTCGCGGACGAGCTTGTCGAAGGTGGCCGACAGGTTCGGATAGCGCTTGTTGCACGCCGGCTGGTCCGCGCAGGCCTTGAACAGGCCGCCGAAGCCCTGCCGGGCGCTGCTCCAGGCCGCCGCCGACCCGCCCTTGGAGGGCGGCAGTATGCCGTCGAGGCCCACCGAGCGGAGCCCTTCGGGGTGCAGGCGCATGTAGACCAGCGCCAAGTGGGTGCCGTAGGAGATGGCGTACAGGTTCCACTGCTTGATGCCCAGCGCGGTGCGCAGGTCCTCGTAGTCGGCGGCGCTCTCGGTGTCGTTGTACGCGCTGAGATCGGCCCCGAGGCCCGCCAACTGGTCGCGGCAGGCCTTCGTGGCCCCGACGTGCAGGCGCTCGGTGGACGGAGCGTCAGAGACGAGGCCGACCGCGCGGCCGTTGAACTCGTCGATGTTGCGGCACAGCAGCGCCGGGTCGGCCGAGTAGGTACCGCGCTGGGACATGAGGATCACGTCACGGTCGCGGTTCAGGCCGCCGTCGATCGCCATCTTCGCCTCCCCCACCGCGTCGTCCCCGGGTCCGCCGGCGAGCCACACGATGGGATCGGCCTTCGGTGTGCCGGTCGCGGCGGGCACGATCGCGACACCGAGTTTGATCGTTCTACTGCCCGGCTCGGCGCGGTTCTCGGGCACGGTGAGCGTCCCGCAGCGGGCCCCTTCGAGGGCCTCGATCGGTTCCGGCGTCTTCGGGCAGGGGCCCGGTTCGAAGCTGGCGTCGCCCACTGTCCGGGCGGTCGTGCCGATCGGCGCTCCGGGGGTGGGGTCGGTGCCGGTCTGCGCCTGGGCGGGTGCAGCGAGCACGCCGGAGACGAGGAGACCGGCCGCCAGGCCGGCCGATGACGGGGCCAGGAATCTTCCTGCGGAGCGGCGACGGCGGGGCGCACGGGCGAAAGTCATCTGCCCTCCCGGTCATTCGGGGACGATCGTGAACGGTTTGGGCTCGACGTCGTCCACACAGCTGGTGTCGGGCGCGGTCGGGCGAGCGAAGAACGAGGCCAGCACACTCTGCGCGCAGGGCGACTGCGGGACCACCCAGTGGCCGATTCCGGGGACCAGCACGGAGGTCGAACGGGACAGGTTGCGGGCCACGTCCTTCGCCCAGCTCGCCCCCGTCTTCACGTCGAACGTGCCGGAGATGACGAGCGCGGGCACCGAGCTGACCGTGGGCACCCGCTGGGCGGCCGCGCGGTCCGGAACGTCCCAGATCCGGCACGCCGGATACTGGAAGGGAAGTTGCGGCACTTCGGCGAGGACCGTGTCCGGCCACTCGGGATAGACCTTGCGCCCGGCGTTCAGCACGTCGGTCTCCGCGTACCCCGGCGCCCATTCGCCGCACACCACGGACTGCGTCAGGCCGTGCGCGAACTCGCCGGTCTTCTGGACCGATCCGGCCGCGCGGGCCTTTGCGAAGCGCTCCGGGTTTCCGTTGCCGAGCTCGTCGAGCGCCGCAGGCAGGTCCTCGGGACGAGGGGTGAAGGCGACGATCAGGTTCAGGAGCGCGCCGCCGTCGAGGACCACCTTGACCGGCTTCCCTCCGCCGGGCGGCGCGACGTTCAGCGTCAGGGGCTGTGCCTCCAGCTTGCGCACCTGCTCGGTCAGGGTGCGGCGGAAGGCCGGGTAACGGGCCTTGCAGGCGGGCTGCGCCGCGCACGCCTCGATGATGTTGTCGATCCCCTCGGCGGTGCTGCCCCATGTCCACGGCAGGGTCACGTGCTGGGGAGGCGTGATCGAGTCGATCGCGAACGCGCGGATGCCCTCGGGGTGCAGGCGCAAGTACGTGAGGGCCAGGTTGCTGCCGTACGAGTACCCGTAGACGTTCCACTGGCGGATGTTCAGCGTCTTGCGCAGGTCGGCGAAGTCGGCTGCGTTCTCCGTGGTGTTGTAGGCGCTCAGGTCGATGTCCTCGGCCGTCAGGCGGCCGCGGCAGTCCTTGACCGCCTTCAGCATGAGCTGTTTCGCCTGGTCCGAGTCATAGCCGAGGCCCACGGCCTGCGCGTTGAACCGGTCGATCTCCGGGCAGGCGAGGTTCGGCCGGTCGTAGAGGTTGCCGCGCTGGGCCATGATGATCAGTTCGCGGTCCTTGTTCAGGCCGGAGGCGACGAGGAACGGGATGTCGTCGAACGTGTCGCCACCGGGGCCGCCCGCCATGAACACCACTGGGTCCTGCGCGGGCTTCGCCGGAGTGACGGCCGGAATGACCGCCACGGCCAGCTTGATGGTCCGGCCGCCGGGGCGGGAGCGGTTCTCGGGGACCTCCAGGAAGCCGCACCGTGCGCCGCTCAGCGCTTCGATGGGCTCGGGCGGCTTCGGACAGGGGCCGGGCACGAACCGGGACGGGGCTGCCGGGCTGGGCCCGGAGGGCTGGGCGGTTGGTGACGCGGCGCCGCCGGGTGCGGGGCCGAATGCCGTCAGACAGACCAGAGCGGCCGCGGCAGTCACCGCGTGAATGCTGTGCTTCGGCATGTGGTCTCGTTCCTGTGCCGACATCGGCGGCGGCCTCGGCGGCAGGGCTGCCGGGCCGGGGCGCAGCGGTTTTGGGCGGAACGCGCGTTTTCGACGCTACCGGGTGGCGCGTTCGCGCGCACCCGGAGCGGCCGCAACCCCGTGGCCCGGGCCGTCCCCTGCCGTCCCCCGCCCGATCGGCCGCCCGCACCTTCCCCGGGCGGCCGGCCGGGTCGCCGACGTCTCGAACGGTCCCTAGCCGGCCGTGTCCGCCTGGGTCGCCACCGTCTTGGCCCAGCGGTAGTCCGCCTTGCCGCTCGGGGAGCGCTGGATGGCTGGGGTGATGACCAGCTGGCGCGGGATCTTGTAGCCCGCGAGCCGGGTGCGGCAGTGGCTCTGGATCTCGTCCAGGGTCGGCTCCGGCGCGCCCGCCCGGACCTGCACCACCGCGGCCACGTGGCTGCCCCAGGTCGGGTCCGGGACGCCCGCGACCAGGGCGTCGTACACGTCCGGGTGCGACTTCAGCGCCTGCTCGACCTCCTCGGGGTAGACCTTCTCGCCGCCCGTGTTGATGCACTGCGAGCCGCGCCCGAGGACGGTGACGATGCCCTGCTCGTCCACCGTGGCCATGTCGCCGAGCAGCACCCAGCGCTCCGTGCCCTTCTGGAAGAAGGTCTCGGCGGTCTTGACCGGGTCGTTGTAGTAGCCGAGCGGGACGTGGCCGCGCTGCGCGAGACGGCCCGGTTCGCCCACGGGCACGGGCTCGTGCGTCACCGGGTCCACCACCTGCGTACGGTCGTTGACCTCCAGGCGGAAGCCCTTCTCCGGGCCGGAGTCGTTCGTCGCGCGCCCGTTGGATCCGGACTCCGAGGACCCGAAGTTGTTCAGGAGCAGCACGTTCGGCACGAGCCGCTGGAACTCCGCGCGCACCGTCTCCGACATGATCGCGCCGGACGAGGAGACGCTGAACAGCGAGGACAGGTCGGTCCCCTTGAGCGGCCCGTTCAGCGCGTCGATGAGGGGCCGCAGCATCGCGTCGCCCACCAGCGACACGCTGGAGACCTTCTCCTTCTCGATCGTACGGAGCACCTCCTCGGGCGCGTACTTGCGGTGGATGACCACCCGCTGCCCGTAGTTGAAGGCGATGAACGAGGTCAGCGTGGACGTCCCGTGCATCAGCGGGGGAGCGGGGAAGAAGGTGAGCCCGGCGCCGCGCGCCGCGACCCGCTCGGCCAGCTCCTCGGGCCGCTTCACCGGCTCGCCCGACGGCTCGCCGCCGAACAGCCCGGCGAAGAAGAGGTCTTCCGCCCGCCACATGACGCCCTTGGGCATGCCGGTCGTGCCGCCGGTGTAGATGATGAACAGGTCGTCGGCGCTGCGGGGCGGGAAACCGCGCCCGGGCGAGCCGGCCGCCTCGGCGTCCGCGTACGCGACCGGCGCGATCGAAGGCTCCGGTGCCCCCTCGGGAGCGTCGCCGACCCGGATCAGGTGCCGGAGCTTCGTCGTCTGCGGCAGCGCGGCCGCGACCCGCTCGGTGAACTCGCCCTCGAAGACCAGCGCGGCGAGGTCGGCGTCGTTGTAGAGGTAGACCAGCTCCTCCTCCACGTACCGGTAGTTGACGTTCACCGGGACCAGCCGGGCCTTCAGGCAGGCGAGGACGGTCTGGAGGTACTCGATCCCGTTGTAGAGGTGCAGGCCCAGGTGCTCGCCGGCCGTCAAGCCGCTGTCCAGCAGGTGGTGCGCGATCCGGTTCGCCGCCGAGTCCAGCTCCGCGTACGTGAGGCGGCGCTCGGCGCCGGTCCCGGGGTGGTCCACGTAGACGAGGGCCTCGCGGTCCGGGACCACGTCCACCACCGACTCGAACAGGTCGGCAAGGTTGTACTCCACCGTTCCTCCTGACCCCATGGCTGTCTGCTCGGGCGGTCATTACAGCGCCGCCGACGGCAAGTGGGAAGGGAGCCGCCCAAGAAATCTGACTGAGTGTCAGAAAACTATTGAACTGCACCCGCCCCTACTGCAACCTGTTCTAGGTCTTGAGACGGGAGGACGGCAATGGGTGGGACGGAACACCTGACCGTGCAACGGCACGGCGCCACGCTGGTGCTCACCATGAACAGGCCCGAGGCGAAGAACGCGCTCTCGCTGCCACTGCTGGTGGGGCTGTACGACGGGTGGCTGGAGGCGGACGCCGACGACGCGATCCGCTCCGTGGTGCTGACGGGCGCGGGCGGGGACTTCTGCGCCGGCATGGACCTCAAGGCGCTGGCCGGGAAGGGGATGGCGGGCGACCAGTACCGGGACCGGCTGAAGGCCGACCCCGACCTGCACTGGAAGGCCATGCTCCGCCACCACCGGCCGCGCAAGCCCGTGATCGCGGCGGTGGAGGGCTACTGCGTGGCCGGCGGGACCGAGATCCTCCAGGGCACGGACATCAGGGTCGCGGGGGAGGGGGCCACCTTCGGACTCTTCGAGGTCAAGCGGGGGCTCTTCCCGATCGGCGGCTCGACGGTTCGGCTGCCGCGTCAGATCCCGCGTACGCACGCCCTGGAGATGCTGCTGACCGGGCGTCCGTACTCCGCCGCGGAGGCGGCGCGGATCGGGCTGGTCGGGCGTGTGGTGCCGGACGGTACGGCGCTGGAGGCGGCGCTGGAGATCGCGGAGCAGGTCAACGCGTGCGGGCCCTTGGCCGTCGAGGCGGTCAAGGCGTCGGTCTACGAGACCGCCGAGCTGACGGAGCGGGAGGGGTTGGCGTCCGAGCTCCTGCGGGGCTGGCCGGTCTTCGACACGGCGGACGCCAAGGAGGGGGCGCGGGCCTTCGCCGAGAAGCGGCCCGCGGTGTACCGCCGGGAGTAGCCCGCCCGGCCCGCCGCCGGGCGGGGCCACGGCAGTCCGGGTGCGGCGCCGCTGCCGGGGCTCCGCCCCGGACCCCGCGCCTCAATCGCCGGCGGGGCTGGTTGGGGGTTCTGCCCCCGGCCCCGCGTGTCGATCGTTGGCGGGGCTGGTTGGGGGTTCTGCCCCCGGCCGCGTGCGTCGATCGTTGGCGGGGCTGGTTGGGGGTTCTGCCCCCGGCCCCGCGTGTCGATCGTTGGCGGGGCTGGTTGGGGGTTCTGCCCCCGGCCCCGCGG